>NZ_UHIP01000002.1:677348-1016022 GCF_900460245.1 Vibrio fluvialis | reverse complement strand
CAAATACGCACAAAAAAAGCCCTGATACATCAGGGCTTTTTTATTTCTATGCTCATGGCTTAAGCCATTCCTACCACTTTCGCCAGCGCTTGTGGATAACCACGTTCGTCAGCCAATTGCAGTGCTTTCCGCTCTACCTGCTCTGCAGAAAGGCTCATGCTGACCGGATGCTGAGCCTCTATCGAGTCTGCAGCCTGTTCGTCCGCCAATTGCCATTCAGCGACAATCTTACGCGCAGCTTCCAGCGCTGAAGAGCCTTTAACCACTTCAATCCGCGCATAATGACGCGCTTCAAAAGTCACATCCGCAGCACGCAGCGTAGCGTCTTCTCCGGGGATCTGCTGCGCGCCAAACAATGGTTTACCGCCGACTTCAGCGCGAGCAAAGTCAGGCACAAACTGGCTCATATGCTCAATCGCCCGCTCGGTACGCTCACGAGTTGCGTCAGCCTGCCAGCCTTGCGTGATCTTGTTGGCAAGATAACCCGGTAATTGCGGCTGCGAAGAGATGCCGTTGGACGCAACTAACCCATCTTCAAACAGGGTAATGCCTTGAGTCATGCCGTGCAGTTGGAACACCCCATCAGCGTACGGCGTCAGTTGCGCCATTCCTTGCGGTGTGCCACGAGGCCCGTGGAAAATCACTTCTGGCCACTGCTGCTGGCACTGCGGCCAATGCGTAACATAAGCGGCTTTGAATTCCACCAGGCGCTGGCGCGAAAAGCGCGTCATGTCATCGACTTTACCGGTTTCGAAGCCACAGGCATTGACCAGATAATCGCTCACCAGTTGATGTTGGTGCCCGTTTTTATCCTGATATGTCAGTTGCCACTGGTTATCCACGAACGCCGAAGCAACTAAGGTCGCGTTAGTCAGCACTTGGCAGTTGTCCAAAGACGCCAGCACCAGTTCGGCACTGGCTGCCAAACGAAAGACACTCCAGCCATATTCCTGAACCGCAACCACCGGATATTTCAAGGTGGACAAATCCGTGTGCTGAGCAAACGGAATCAGCCACTCCTCGATCGTGGTCGGTTCCTGAGGCTGAGTTTTTGCCGCCAGAGCTTCAAGTTGCGCACGATCAAACGTCTGATAATACGCTTGCGGTGCGCCGAGAATTTGATTGCGGGGATCTTCATCCACCAGCGATTGATACGCGTCCTGAATGACTGACAAACGCGGCAAAATCTCTTCCGGCTGCCCCGGGTCGGTATGCGGAACCGCAATCACCGTCGGACGCTTATTCAGCGTGTGAGGATAAAGGCGCACCGTCTCAATCGACTGTCTGAGTAACTCAACGCACTGTTGCTGCGAGATTTCCCGGTACAAGTTACCGCCCGCATGCAGGTGACAAATAGGTGGGCCATTGACTAACCCCGGTCCTTTTTCCAACAGCAACACGTTGAGCCCTAATTCACTCATATGAACTGCTGCAGTCGCCCCCGCAACACCACCACCAATGATAGCGACGCTGGGTGACACGGTATTTGGCGTTGTTTGTAACATTTCGCTGCCGATAGTCATTTATTCACTGCTTATTCTAATGCTTGTAAAACGCTATGAAAATCACATTTTTTACGCGGTCTTATCTCAATAACGACACATTTATGTCGTCAATTTTTCTCTTACTACTCATCAGAGGAGCTAGATCACTCTATGAACAAATCAAGACAAAAAAATGAAAAAAAATGCTTGACTCATTATTGCCAAAACCGCGTTTTCGACCCCTTGTGCATAACGAATTGGCTGGATCCTTCGGCGGCACGGGGCTGGCGCGAAACGGTGAGTTATTAACAGGCTGAGTTATCCCAAACTTTATCCACTGTTTTTGTGGATAACTAAACTAATTACTCAAGTAACTTCTAATTAAACGCTTTATTTATAGGGACTAATAACCGCTTAATCAGACTGCTCACAACGACAGCAAGTGTGCAAAACGTCACCACCGGCAACGTCAGCCACATCAGGAAATGCGCCGATGGTGTCAGTTCAAAACCAAATTTCATCACACTCGCTACGACGGTATCCGCACTGATACTGGCGACCAGACCCGCAATCAGCGCCATCAAACCGTATTCAGCCCATATCGTGCGGGTCACTCGGCGTCGACTCGCCCCGAGAGTACGATAGAGCTGAATTTCTTGTTGACGTTGGCTCAAGCTCAAACGCAGCAGCGTGAAGATCAACAAGATGCCTGCCACGACTCCCAGAGCCGCCAGAACGGTGATCGACCAAACGATCTGCGTCAGTAGCGTCTGGATCTTCGCTCCCATCGAGCGGATATCCAACAAGCTCACCGTCGGATGATTGCGCGACAGTTGGTTGAGCAGCGCATCATTCTGGGATTCAACCCGGAAACTCACCAGCCAGCTGCCCGTAATGTCTTTCATGACATCCGGCGTGAAGATGAAATAGAAATTCGGCTTCATTTCGCGCCACTCTACGTGGCGAATGGTGTTAACGACCGCTTCAATCTTTTGGCTGTTGATGACAAAAGTCAGTTTGTCACCGATTTTCAACCCCAAATCGCGCGCGACATCTTCCTCGACCGAGACACCATCGTGTGTGGTCCATTTGCCTTCCAACACCTCGTTGTAGCTCGGTAGCGACTCTCCCCAGGTAAAATTGAGCTCACGGCGCAGCGCGTCCGTTCCCTCTTCCCCCTGAGTCAATGTTTTGGCATCAACACCGTTAATGTCCGCCAAACGGCCCCGAATGATTGGAAACGCCTGAGAGCGTTCGATCCCGGCTTCGTCGAGTGTTTTGAGGTAAGCCTCTTTCTCATACGGAGCGATATTGAGTGCAAAGGCGTTCGCGGCATCCGGTGGCAGTGTGCGCTGCCAGTCCGAAAGCAGGTCGGTACGCACCAACCACATCACCGCAAGCAACATCAGCGACAGTGACAGCGCGCCAAACTGAATCCCCGTCGCCACGCTGGAACGATTGATTCGGCTGAGTGCCAATTTCATTGACGTACTGAGCGGAAGACGACCGAGCAGGCGCGTGACGGCAACGCTCAGTACCGCTAACACCACAAACAGAACCGCAATGCCAGCCAACACAATCCACACCAAGCGGTTTTGCCAGTACACCGCCAACATCGGGATCAGCGGCACTAAAATCAGCGCCACATTCCAGTGGTGGCGATTTTGTTTTTGCGCCGCTTGCAGCACGCTCACGGCATTCACATTCAGCAGATGTCCAAGCGGAATACCGAGCGCAGGCACAGCAATCAACACGCTGGAGGCCAACGCTACGATGGCAGGCTTATAGCCGTAACCCGGCAGCGGATTGGGCAGCAGATCCACCAGCGGCACGCGCAACAAGTACTCCAGCCCGACACCAATCACGATGCCGGCAATTGCTGCAAATCCGAGTAACATCAGTACCTGCACCGCTAACCAGCGGCCAATCCAACGTTTGCTGGCGCCCAAACTTTTGAGCATGGCAATGGTGCGCTGACGTGTTGAGACGTAGTGCTGACAAGTCAACACCAGCGTCGTCGCCGCCATAATGATCACAATAGCAACGGTCAGAGAGAGGTATTGCTGCGTGCGTTCAAACACTTCATTGGTACGGCTGGCGCTGTTCTGATCGCGCCAGCGATCGCTTGGGGTCAGTTCAATCGCCTTTTTCAGCGCCTCGATTTGCGCAGGCTCACCGTTAATAAACAAGCTGTAACTGACTCGACTACCAATTTGCAAGGCGCCAGTTTTCGCCACATCCTGCTGGTGAATAAATACCGACGGCATTTGTTGAAACGGGTTAAAACTCAAACCAGGCTCTTCGACGATGCGACCACTGACGGTAAAATCCGCATCCCCAATTGTCACATTGTCACCAATCGCCACGTTGAGCTGGGAAAAAATACGTTCATCCAGCCACAGTTGACCAGGCTGAAGATGATTGACGATGCTTTTGCCGTCGGAAAGCTGCATTTCGCCGCGAATGGGGTACTGACTATCCACCGCTTTGACTGTCACCAACTGCATGCCGTTGTCACTGAACGCCATGGTCGCAAAGCGGGTCATGTTCGAGGTTGTCATCGATTGCTGCTGAGTGAGCGATTGCAGCGCGGGCGGAATCGGGTTGGCGGACACAAACACGCTGTCAGCAGTCAGGGCATCTTTGCCCTGCTTCACCACCACTTGTTCCATGCGTCCGGCCAGCGCCGTGAGAGCAAATACGCAAGCGATGATCAAGGTCAGCGCCACAGAAATGGGCCACAACTGACCGTGACGAATCTCGCTCAGGCTCCAGCGAATTAAGCGCTGGTTGAGCGCGGGGGCAGAGGTCTGACTCATGTACGCTCCTCCAGCATGCCTGCTTGCATGTGGAAACGGCGGTCACAGCGTGCCGCCAGTTTCGGATCGTGCGTCACCAGCACCAGCGTGGTGCCATGTTTTGAATTGAGTTCAAACAGCAAATCAATCACTTTGGCGGCCGTTTCCTGATCCAGGTTGCCCGTCGGTTCATCGGCAAACAGCACCTGCGGGCCAATCATAAAGGCGCGCGCCAACGCGACCCGTTGCTGCTCACCACCAGAAAGCTGTCCCGGTGAGTGATGAATGCGATGTTCCAATCCGACAGACGCCAGCAGCGCGGTCGCGCGGTCGCGATCTTCGGCCTCGCCTTTCAGCAAACATGGCAGGGTGACGTTTTCCAGTGCCGAAAGGCTGGGAATCAACAGAAAGCTCTGGAACACAAAGCCGACCGATTCACTGCGGATCGCCGCACGCGCTTCGTCATCAAGTTCAGACAGTGCCTGCCCGAGTAAGTGAACTTCTCCGTGGCTTGGCGTATCTAACCCGGCAAGCAGTGTCATTAAGGTCGACTTGCCCGCGCCAGAAGTACCGACGATGGCAACGCTTTCGCCCTGATGAATCTGCAGATTCACCTCTTTAAGGATTGTTAATTGCTCCTGATTGGTGGAGACTACTTTGGACAACGATTGAGCTGAAATAACAGGTGTTTGCATGATTCGACGACTTTCCTTGATTCTTGTTCTTTTCTTTTCCGCTAGCGCTAGTAGTAACACACTCTTAATACTTGGCGATAGTTTAAGCGCTGGCTACCAGATGCCTATTGAGCAAGCTTGGCCCAGTTTACTGAGCCGCGCCTTGAAGGGAAAAGGCAAAAATGTTTCTGTTGTTAACGGCAGCATCTCCGGTGATACCACGGGTAACGGCCTGGACCGCCTGCCTTCATTGCTGAAACAGCATCAACCGGATGCGGTTCTGATCGAACTCGGCGCTAATGATGGCTTACGCGGTTTTCCACCGAATGTGGTCGAGAACAACCTGCGCAGCATGATTGACCAGATTCAGGCCACCCAGAGTAAAGTCATTCTGATGCAAATTCGTATTCCGCCCAATTACGGCAAGCGATACAGTGATGCCATTGCCAAGCTCTACCCGACACTGTCGGACGAAAAAGCCGTTCCATTGATTCCGTTTTTTCTTGAGCAAGTCATCGTCAAACCAGAATGGATGATGAAGGATGGCTTGCATCCGAAATCGGAAGCTCAACCTTGGATTGCCGATTACATGGCAAAACAACTCGCACCGCTACTCTGAGTGCTGCTTACCTTTTCTTTCCAGATTCCGCCCCACTAATGCGGTGGAATCTGCCTTCCTTGTTTAAAATCCCAGTTTTTAATGGTCTAGCTCAATAAAATTTACGCAGCTTTACGATATTGTTAACGCTCCCCCTACTGTAATGAAACAAAGGTGATCATCAATGCGCATTGAGCCCGTTATTCAGGGTGTAGTGGCCCGCACCGCTCATCCACTTGGCTGTGAACAAGCTGTTTTACAACAAATTGAGTACGTTAAATCGGCAAAACCGATCACACAGGGGCCCAAACGCGTTCTGATCCTCGGGGCGTCATCCGGATTCGGTCTGGCGGCACGCATTGCACTCACATTCGGCGGAGCCAAAGCCGATACCATCGGCGTATCCTTTGAGCGCGGCCCGTCGGACAAAGGTGTCGGCAGCGCTGGCTACTTCAATAATCTGGCGTTCAAGAAGCTGGCCGACCGAGAAGGCCGTATCGCCATCAACATCAATGGCGACGTATTTTCTAAACAAGTCCGTGAACAAGTCATCGAAGCGATTGAAACCTATTTTGAAGGCGAAGTGGATCTGGTGATTTACAGTATCGCCAGTGGCATGCGCCGCAAACCCGGCAGCGAGGATTTCTGGCGCTCAGCAATCAAACCCATCGGTGAGCCCGTATCTGGCGCTGCCATTCTGCTGGAAAATGATAAGTGGGTCGATGCTACTTTAGAGCCTGCCAACGAAGAAGAGATCGATAGCACGCTGCGTGTTATGGGCGGTGAAGACTGGGAGGATTGGATCGATACGTTAATCAACACCGAATCTGTTGCTCAAGGCTGTAAAACCATCGCGTTTTCTTATGTGGGCCCTGAGATTACCCACCCTATCTACCTGGACGGTACGCTCGGCCGGGCGAAAATCGATCTGCACCAAACCAGCCATTCGCTCAATCTTAAACTGGCGAATTTTGACGGCGGAGCCTACGCGACCGTGTGTAAAGCCCTCGTGACCAAAGCCAGCGTATTTATTCCGGGTCTCAGCCCGTACCTGCTCGCTTTGTATCGAGTCATGAAAGAGAAAGGTACGCACGAAGGCTGTATCGAGCAGATGCATCGTTTGTTCAGTGACAAGCTGTATGGCAAAAATCCCGTTCCCGTTGATGGTGAACGCTTGGTTCGTATGGACGATTGGGAACTCAATCCTGATACGCAAGAGCGAGTGCGCCAGTTGCTGTCGGATATGAACGGTGACAACTTTAAACAGGTTGGCGATTACGCCGGGTTCAAAGCGGAGTTTCTGCGTCTCAACGGGTTTGATTTTGACAATGTCGACTACGATGCAGACATCGACTTAGAACGCTATAAGTAATTTCGCGAGTCGTTCGTGACAATTTCTGTCAATTTGTGAAGGTCCCGAGTATTTGTCGGGACTTTTTTTGTCGAACAATAAAGCTGTTCATATACTGATAAAGACGTGCTGCAACCCTAAGCAGCGCGCATGCTGAGCAAGGATTGTTCAGATTCCTCTGCCGACTTTCAAAGGATTGACTGTATGTCGAGAATCAATACGCATGCATTAACTGTCCCCCAAGATATGCTGAGTGGCTGGCAAACCATCGTTAACCTGCTTGCCGATATCCTCCATGTTCCTGCCGCGCTGATCATGCGCATCCACGATGAAGAAATAGAAGTATTCTGCGCCAACAACAACGTTCGTCAGCCCTATCACAGCGGAGATACGGAGGCATTAGGCCACGGTCTGTACTGTGAAACGGTGGTGCACAGCCGCAAAGAGCTTGTGGTGCCAAACGCGCTCAACGACCTGAAATGGAGGAAGAATCCGGATATCGCACTGGGTATGGTCGCCTACTGCGGCATCCCCATTCTGTGGCCCAACGGAGACGTTTTCGGCACGATTTGCGTGCTCGACAACAAAGAGAATTTTTTCACCCCGACTTATCGGCAGCTACTCCATTGTTTTCGCACCGCGGTTGAGTCTCAGCTCACCGTGATTTATCAGCATCACAAACTGAAATTGCTGAACGATGATTTACAGGCCAGAATTCAAATTCGCACTCAGGACCTGGCCGATCTGAATTACTCACTGAATCAGGAAATTGATAAACGTAAAGCCGCCGAACAACTGGTCGCTTTTCAACTGCATCACGACAGCGGTACGGCCTTCTTAAACCGCACAGGATTAGAATCCGAGCTGGAACAAGCGTTGCAAAGCAAGCAACCGCTTGCATTGATATACATTGGTTTTGCCAATGCTCGTCATGTGCAGTCACGTCTCGGCTATCAGCGCTGGGAGCAGGTACTTAAACGCTATCGTGAACGCGTGGGTCATTTTGAAGGTGTAGAGATAGTCACTGCCAGACCGAGCGTCACCGATCTCATCTTGTTGGTGAAATCGGCATCGCTCGACAGAACCTTAGAACTGCTGTGCCATCGCTTAACCGGGATCCATCAGGCTGAATTTCAGCTTGACCGCGAACGGTTCCATCTCAACGCGTATATTGGCATTGCAACCAGTGCAGACAGCGACAACAGCAGTGAATTAATTCAGTACGCCACAGAGGCGATGCAAGCTTGTAAAGACTCCGGCTACTCGTTTTACTATCACTCGCAATCGGCGTTCGATAATGTCTCGTCGGCCAATGCGTTTGAAAGCTACCTGCTTCAGGCGCTGCAGAACGATGATTTATTGCTCTCTTTCCTGCCCAAAGTTGCGCCGGATTCTCGTCGCTGGCTTGGAGCGCAAACGTTATTGCGCTGGAGCCATCCTCTGCTCGGAGACGTCTCCCACGAAGCGTTAATGACGATGGCGGAACAAAATGGACTGATGTTTGAACTTGGCCATTTCATTTTGCGCCACACCATTGAAACAGCGAGTCGCTGGCGTACCGCCTATCCAGATCTGAAACTCACTGCCAGCATTTCGGCGGTCCAACTGCAAAATGGCCAATTGGCACAGCAAATAGAGGCGCTGCTGAACGCGCACGATGTGCTGCCATCTCAACTCGACTTGGAGGTCAACGAAAGCGCTTTGCTGTCTGACGAAGTGGTGGCACGTAATTCTCTGCAAGCCTTGCATGATTTGGGCGTGCATTTGACATTAAGCGAATTTGGCTCCGGCTTTGCTTCATTCCATCATCTGAAGAAATACCCGTTTGATGCGATCAAAATCGATAAGACGTTCATTCAGCAGCTTGTCAGCAACAGCGAAGATCAGGAAATCCTGCGCTCGGTGATTCATGTTGCTCAGAAACTTCATCTTGAAGTCGGCGTTGAAGGGGTTGATAGCCCAGAGCTGGACGCGTTTCTTGTCGAGGAAGGATGCGATTCTGCGCAAGGTTATTTGTACAGTCGCCCGATTGCCACAGAAGAATTTGAATTGGCCATGCTGAACCAAAGTTACTCGTTTGCCCCTTTGGGAAACGGAACCAGTCAGGCGGCAAAGTAAACCAGCTTATAGCGCCAACAAACGCCAATCGCTCTATCGCAGGGAATCAATTAAAGGTTTCCCCTCTGGTTTGAATTGCTTATCATCCCTTTACTCATAGGTGGGCGCTCCCTATAATCGCCCCCTTTTCTCTTTCTCAATGAGCGATAAACGAGATGGATTTATTAACATCTATACTGAAAAAACTCGAAAAACAGAATTACCGAGCGTATCAGCAAATTAAAGGCCAATATGATTTTGGTGACTATACCCTGTATATCGACTACGTTCAGTCGGATCCTTACGCATCCGCATCTCGTCTGCGCGCCACCCGCGCCTGGTCTTTGACCGGCTTGGATTGGCTACGCGAAAAATCGCCGTCTTATCAACGCGCTGCACGTGACTTTATTGCGCGTTCATTTGCAGAATTTGCCAAGCAGGAAAACTCCATTTCTATTTCGCTGACGGGTCAAACCGTGCTCGACAGCACCTCTGTGGTGTTTAACGATCACGGTATTGAGCTGCGTTTTCGCATGAGTCTGCCAGCAGAAGGCCGTGATATTCTGGCGAAAAAGGCCCTAAATATCCTGACCTTCCACATGCCGAAGTTTATTCGCCGCGCCACTATCGAACGTGAACTGGACAAAGAGGCGCTGATTCAGCACTGCGAAATCATCGAAGATCAGGATGCATTGCGTGCCCAACTGGCAGACAAAGGCTTGGTAGCGTTTGTCGCCAACGGTAGCGTACTGCCACGTCTGGCTGGTAACTGCGACCTGCCGATGAAAGAAGCTGTTCCTTTTACTGCTCCAAAAGAGTTGGAAGTGACACTGAGCACGCCAAACCAAGGTGACATTAGCGGCCTGGGTATTCGCAAAGGTATCACTCTGATTGTCGGCGGTGGCTTCCACGGTAAATCGACCCTGCTGACAGCGCTGGAGCGCTCAATTTACAACCACATTCCGGGTGATGGCCGTGAACGTATCGTGACCGATGGCAATGCGATGAAGATTCGCGCCGAAGACGGCCGCTGCGTACACAACCTGAATCTGTCGAATTACATTAACCATCTGCCGATGGCTAAGAATACCAGCGATTTCAGCACGCAAGATGCGTCTGGATCGACGTCTCAGGCCGCCTGGTTACAGGAATCGATTGAAGCAGGTGCAACGACGCTGCTGATTGACGAAGATACATCAGCAACCAACTTTATGATTCGTGATGAACGTATGCAGGCGCTGGTCAGTAAAGGCGATGAACCTATCACGCCGCTGGTTGACCGTATCGGTCAACTGCGTGATGAACTCGGCATTTCAACGCTGGTTGTTATGGGCGGTTCTGGCGACTATCTGGATGTGGCAGACACCGTGATTCAGATGCACGATTACCAAGCGGTGGATGTGACAGAAAAAGCACAGCAAGTGATTGCCCAGCACCCAACCCAGCGTCGCAACGAGTGTGAAACGCCACTGGCAACTTTCCCGCCGCGTTCATTCAATCGTGCAGCTCTGCAAAAAATTCTGGTTGATGGCAAATTCCGTGTGTCAGCGAAAGGGGTTGACTCACTGCGTTTCGGTAAGGAGTTTGCCGATATCTCTGCGCTGGAGCAGTTGGAATCTGCATCTGAAGTGAATGCAATCGGCTGGCTGTGGTTCCAGCTGGCACAATTACCGGGTTGGTCGAAAAATCCGGCCAAAGAGATGGCAGAGATGCTGACTGAGCAGTGGCACACCGCGATGCCAAATCACGGCGATCTGGCGAAACCACGCATTCTGGATGTGATGGCTGCATTAAACCGCATGCGCAAATCGCAGTTTAAAGCGTAAGTCTCATAAACCGTAAGCCATAAAAAACGCCCGCTGATAGTATCGCGGGCGTTTTTATTGGTATTCCAAACAGATTCAGTATTCTTGCCTTAGCACGTTCCAAGCTGCGCACAACACACGAAAACGTTCTGCGTCACCATTATCGCGATCAGGGTGCCAACGCAGCGCCAATTTACGCCACGTTTTACGAATCTCAAACGACGTTGCATCGCCGGGCAGTTCAAACAGGCGCAGCGCTTCACTACGGTTGATATTGCTGACATCTTCTCCGCCGACAAATCGACGATAACGAGTCCAAAATTCATTGAGCAGCCGCTTCACTTCCCCTTCACTGGCTTCATAATGCTCCCAATGCGTGTAGTAATCACGCAATGGCTCGTCCGGGTCTATGACATGATTGGCGTTACGAAACATCGGCATCAGCACAATATCCATTGCTTCGACCTGAAGCCATTTTTGCGGATAGAGAATTTCCTGCAACTGATACAGCGCATTCATGATCAGAAAGTTGCGTTTAAACAGATCTTTCTCTGGCGCACTGTCTAACACCGGAACCAGTTCTAACTCGCCCAGATGAGCGGCCAAGGTGTGGACTTTCCAGCCGGAGGGCTGTCGCTTCAGCACTTCCAGAATTGGCCATAGCAGCGGATTTTCCATGTACGTTTGGAAAGTTGCGCTCAGCGGTTGTGTTTCAGACATACGATGCTCGTTTTTCAATCCCTTGCATAAATTCAAATCCAAACTCAGCCATTTGTCGAGTTGCACTTTTCTTTACTATGCAAGTTTTTGAACTAGCGTCTGTTTCTGATGCAACGCTGACACAATAAAAAGCCAGCATCACGCTGGCTTTTTTACCATTAAGTAGGTAATGCTCAGATTACGCCCAGCTCACGCAAGCGTTCCATCAGGTAGCTGTGCGCTGTGTAACGCTCAGACAGTACAACTTCTGGTTTCGGATGCAGGAACAGAGGCAGAGAAATACGCGACTGAGTCTGACGCTCACCCGTTGGGTTGATGACACGGTGCGTTGTGGATGGGAAGTAACCACCCGACGCTTCCTGTAGCATGTCACCAATGTTGATGATCAGGTTGCCAAAGTCACACGGTACATCGATCCATTCACCATCACTGCCCATCACCTGCAAACCAGGTTCGTTTGACGCAGGGAGAACCGTCAGCAGGTTAATATCCTCATGCGCCGCCGCACGAATCGCCCCCGGCTCTTCTTCACCACTCATTGGCGGGTAATGCAGCACACGCAGCAGCGTTTTTTCACTGCCGTTGATCATCTCAGACAACGCAATGGAAAAGCGTTGCTGAACTTCAGCAGGTGCATGAGCTTCAACCCAGCTCAATAACTCAGAAGCAAATGCGTTCGCACGGTCATAATAATCCAGAATCTGCTCTTTCAGCTCTTGCGGGATCTGGCCCCAAGGGTAAACATGAAAGTACTCTTTGATGTCTTTCACTGTATGGCCCTTCGCCACTTCAGATACGCTTGGCGGGAAATAACCGTCCTGAGTTTCTACGTTAAATTGGAACTCGTTTTTACGCTCAGACATAAAAAATTGGTACCAGTTTTCGTAGATGGACTCGACCAGCTCTTTTGGAATCGGGTGGTTTTTCAGAACACCAAATCCGGTTTCACGCAGTGACTTTACAAATTGCTCTGCGGCATCCGGAGCAAGATAATCGACAGTTTCCAGTTTCATGACTTTACTTTTTTGTTATGGGATTTGAACGCGGGATTTTAAAAGTCACCATGGGGTAAATCAAACTTTAATGAAATGATCATGTTTGAATGCGCTGAATCTGAGCGACTAACTACACTTTCAACAGTAAACGTTTACGTAACACTGACTCGAACGCGTGAAAACACAATTGAACGGCGTTCATAATAATGGCAACATAGGTACGTTACTTCACAAGGGAATGATAACCACATGAATTTTCCGAAAAGTTTGATTGGTTTTACGTTGGCGTATGCCTTGGTGTTCGTGTTCTCCGCTATTGCTCCGTCCTCTCGTGCCGTGTGGATTGCTGAAATTCTGCCAGCGATGCTGATCCTCGCCGGGATCTGGTGGGTTTCCAGCCATCAGCGATTAAGCAAAACGGCTTACTTCCTGATGTTTATCTGGCTGACTCTGCATACGATCGGGGCTAAATATACCTTCGCAGAAGTGCCGTTTGACTGGTTCAACCAACTGATTGGGTCAGAGCGCAATAACTTTGACCGAGTTGCGCATTTTGCTATCGGTTTATACGCCTACTCGATTGCGGAATATCTAATACGCCGCCAGTTGGCCAACCGTTGGATTGCCGGCGCCTTTGCTCTGTTCTGCATCATGAGTATCGCAGCGGGCTATGAAATTATTGAGTGGTGGTACGCTGACTTGGCAGGCGGTGAAGAAGGCATCGCGTTCCTGGGTTCACAAGGTGATATTTGGGATGCGCAAAAAGACATGCTATGCGATACCCTTGGTGCAATAACGGCACTGTTTATCATGAGTTGGCAGTGCCGCGTGCAACCCAAGCGCTTTGCTGTCGTCTCTTGAACCGCTTTTTAGAAATCCGATTAAGGAGCCAAACGGCTCCTTTTTTTATCTCTTAACTTTATCTCTTAACGAGGTGTGTTTTGTTCTATCCAGGCGAGGTAAGGATTAAAACCGTCCACAATCGGCACTTGCACAATCTGAGGCACCTCGTAACAGTGTAGCTGTTCGATTTCCTGCTCCAGCTCGGCATAGCAGGCTTTACGCGTTTTAATGATCAGCAGAATTTCTGAGTCACAGCACACTTCGCCATTCCACAGGTAGTGACTTTGAATTGGCATACTTTGCACACAGGCGGCTAACTGTTTTGACAACAAACTGTGAGTGATTTGCTGAGCGTTCTCCTGGCGGTTTGTGGTGGTCAATACAATACAGAAATCATGGTTGTCCATCTAAGCCTCCTCGCTTTGCAGCGTATTGATGCGTTTCACTCGCTAACCAGAAACAGCATATACCGAAATATCGTATTTCGTCAGTGCATCGACCTAAAGCTGAGAGCCCGGCATTGACCAGTAAAACCATTTGTAGCCAAATGGCTAACTCACTGTTAATGCAACCGGTAGCATTGTTAATTATGAAATCACTCTCAAAATCAGCACAAACCTTGTCACTGTAACAGTACGTGGCCAGGAATCGGATTATTCTAAAACCATAATTAAATACATTTGATTCTTTTATCGCTGCCGAGTATTTCTCTATGACTAAAAACTACGACGACATTTCATCCACCGATGGTTGCCCTCTTTGCCAACACGACGAATATTTTGTTTCACAAGACGGGGAAAAGTTTATCTGCGGACAATGCGGATTTAAAACTGACCACCTGAAAAGCATCCAGATGCAACTGAGTTTGTTGCAAAGTGCTTCAGCGCTACGTTGCCCATCGACACACAGAAAAACCATGCATTAAAAGTGCGTTAGCAAACATACTCTGTGAGATGTTCTAGTTTTGACAGGATCACGACTTCATCGTAAGTCGTTCGGTTTGAGGGGTTTACTGGTTGCACCTGAAACGTTGTGACGCCAGCCAAGACCCCGGCTTCCACTCCTTTTGCCGTATCATCAACGTAAATGCACTCATCTAAGAGAAATCCCATATTCATCGCGCAATAGCGAATCAAGTCCGGCTCAGGCTTCCAGCTGTTGGCTTCAAACGCGGAAAACACTTTGCCGGTGAAATACGGCATTAAGCCAGCTAATTGAAGAATGGATTCGATTTTTTTCCGGGGAGCATTGGAGGCGACGCAAAACTCAATATCATGGTTGCTCAGCGTATCCAATAAAGTAATCACGCCGTCCATCGGTTTCAGTTCAGCAGCAAAGAGAGTTTCCAACTCTTCGCGATAGCGGGTTTCCAGCACGTCAATATCCGCGCTCATACCAGCCAATTCCAAGGTAGTATTGAGAATGTCGGCGATCTTGCCGCCTTCAAAATTCTGCGCGATGTCTGAAATAGATAATTCAGCACCAAGATCGTTGAAAATACGGACTAATGCCTCGCAGCACAGGCGCTCGCTGTCAACTAAGGTACCTTCACAGTCAAAAATAACGCAGTTCGTTTTTTTGTCAGCCATATACGCTCCTCTTTACAAGCAGTGTATACGGCAGAGGGACAGGCGAAACAACGCATTAAAGGAAATGAAACCGCTCTCACACAGTGAACATCAATTTATCAACCGACATCACTTTTCTGGCTTTACACACCAAGCGTTGTCTTAACAGTGTCACATCATTGGGGATCAAAGCTCGATGAATACATCACCGCTAAATGCATGATTCTGAAGCCATTTCGCTACCACAGCATTGGCGAACTCACGTTCATCGCCGAATGCGCTCACGGAACGTACTACAACATCCGACAACAAGACGGCATCAGCTTGCGCGGTAAGAATCGCAGCCGCCACAGGCTCTGACTCGGAGAAACCCAGATAAAGGGCACAAGGTTCGGAATAGATGATTTGAGTAAAGAATTCGACCAGCAGGTTTTGTTCCTCTTCGCTGGCCATCTGTGAGGCTTGCAGCAGAGCAAACATAATGGTCAGTCGATGGAAATCAACTAAATAGATGTCATCCAGCTGGCCTTGAACAGGTTGGTCAAGCAGAGGCTGAGTTTGTCGCTGCTCGCTCAACGTTTGGTATAGCGCGCGCCCTTTAATGCTTTCCGGCGTTGGATACTCTACGTCAACTTGACTCCAGAGCCACTGGTTTTTGATTTCAACAATCGCGTGAGATGACGGCGTCATAAGGCGTACTTCTTTATCGTTAACAAAAGTTCAAGTGCTGGCCATCCATCAAACATCGAGTGAAACAGTTGGCAAAGCGTCGCAAACCCGGAGTCTAGCACAATTCTTGTCTGTTTTTATCGAAACATACTGCTATCATAAATCCAACACGAACAGTTGGAATTATAAAATGATCAAGAAATTAGCCGTGGTTTCCCTTTGCACCCTCGCTCTTGCCGCTTGTGACAGCTCAGAAGTCGGCGATGTGAGTCTGGGCGTGTTTACGACCCAAGATATTAAGCTCAACAACCTGACTGACCCTGATGTCCCTGGCGTGACTTGCCACATTGCCAGCATTGAAGCCGATCTGAGTCTGGCTGATCCTTCCGATTCTTCAATTTCTTGCCGTCAAACGGGCGAAATCACACCAGAAATGATCGCGAAAATCGACAAGTCGAAAGCGGGCGATGTCGTGTTTAAAAAATCGAAAAGTATTTTCTTCAAAACCATGAAGATCCGTCGAATTTTCGATGCACAAACACAAACGCTGATGTACGTCTCTTATTCAACCAAAGAGACATCAGGCAGCTTCAAACACAGCCTGTCGACCGTTCCATTGTGGGGAACCAAAGCTTACAACGCGTTCCCAGCCCCTACCGACAAGTAATTATTGTATTAAAAGAGAGCGACTTGATCTGAGTCGCTCTTTTATGTCGTAAAAGTGAAACTTCAAATAAATTTTTGTGATATTATTCACGAAAATTTTTCACCATTGCCCACTTAACACATGAAGTTTCCTGGACAGCGCAAATCTAAGCATTATTTTCCCACGCACGCTCGTGATCCGTTGGTTAATCAAATCCAACAATCTACTCATCTCCATCGCCCTACTGTCGTCGGTGTCGGCCAGACTATCGTTGATATTGAAGCGCGTGTGGATAATGAATTCTTAGAAAAATATGACCTGAGTAAAGGACACTCTCTGGTACTGGAAGAGAGTAAAGCCGATGCGCTTTACGACGAACTGGTAGAACGCGGACTGATCACGCACCAATACCCGGGCGATACCATCGGTAACACCCTGCACAACTACTCTGTACTGGCAGACAGTAAATCTGTGCTGTTGGGGGTGATGTCCAAAAATATCGAGGTCGGGTCTTATGCGTATCGCTATTTGTGCCGCACTTCCTCACGCATGAACCTGAACCACCTGCAGACTGTGGACGGCCCGATCGGACGTTGCTACACGTTGATCTCAGAAGACGGTGAACGCACTTTCGCCATCAACGAAGGTCACATGAACCAACTGCATCCAGAAAGCATTCCGGAAGAGGTGTTTGATAAAGCATCAGCGCTGGTTGTTTCCTCTTATCTGATGCGTGGCAAGCCTGAAGATCCAATGCCAAAAGCCGTGCAACGTGCCATTGACATTGCCAAAGCGAAATCTGTACCTGTGGTGCTGACTCTCGGCACTAAGTACGTGATCGAAGGTAATGAAAAATGGTGGCAGGACTACCTGAAAGAGCATGTCACGGTTCTGGCGATGAACGAAGAAGAAGGTGAAGCGCTGACAGGCAAGAAAGATCCGCTTCTCGCTGCTGACAAAGCACTGGAATGGGTGGATTTGGTGCTATGCACCGCCGGTCCGGTTGGCCTTTACATGGCAGGTTATGTTGACCAAGCGGTGAAACGCGAAACCGAACTGCCGCTTCTGCCGGGTAATATTCCTGAGTTCAATAAATACGAATTCAGCCGCGCGATGCGCCAGCAAGATTGCGACCATCCACTGCGTGTTTATTCACACATCGGCCCTTATCTGGGCGGCCCGCTGGAAATCAAAAATACCAATGGTGCCGGCGATGGCGCATTGTCCGCCTTGTTGCACGACATGGCAGCAAACAGCTACCACCTTCGCAACGTGCCGAATTCAGCCAAACATGACCGTGAATACCTGACTTACTCTTCGCTGTCGCAGGTGTGTAAGTACGCTAACCGCGTCAGCTATGAAGTGTTGACGCAGCACTCACCGCGTCTGTCGCGTGCTCTACCTGAACGTGAAGACAGTCTGGAAGAGACTTACTGGGATCGTTGATACCCTGCTCATTACCTGCATTGGTTATAAAAAGCGGCTTTATGCCGCTTTTTTTGTGGTTTAAATTTGCTAACACAAATCATTATCAAATCAAACTCTGTTGCGTCAAAATCATGCGCATACGCACGCTTATTATTTACATAAAATTTCATAATTGAGACATTCTTTCGTAAAGTATATAGTTGACGCTTAAAAGAAATATATTAATAAATTTGTTATCAACACCTTCTATTTCCCTATTTAGTTGCTTTAACATTGATTGCTCAGAATCCAAATGATTCAGTAGAGCCAGGTGCATTGATATGTCATTGACGCAGGAGAAAACCCCGCACTTAGTCAATATGTTTTCGGACGCTCACCAAAAGCGTTTGGTCCATATTTTTGACGTCTTTAGTGAAGGGATTTTTCACATGGATGAACAGGGTTGTATGACGTTTTACAACCCTGGCTTTTATCAACAATTTGGTTTTAACGCCTCCACCATCACACTCAGCGAATGGTATTCTGTCGTGCACCCGCAAGATAGAATTCAGCTCGAAGAACGAGTCAACGACCATGTGATCCACGAAGGTCGCGTTACCACCCAATATCGCGCACGTAAGACGAATGGACAGTATGTCTGGATTCTTGGTACCGCGGTGACCAAGGAGCACGACGGCGAAACATTTATGGTCGGCAGTCATCGCGATATTTCCGACCAGAAACTGATGGAGTCATACCTAAATCAGGCCGCCTTTTATGACAATGTTTCGGGCTTGGCGAACGCAACCAAACTCCTTAAAGACATTGACCAGATAAAGCTTAACGACGCTCAGTCCGGCACACTGGTTTACATTCAGATTGACGACATCAAATCGTACCTAAACCAATACGGTACCGAAGTCGTTCAGCACATTCTGCACCATTTGATATCCGCGCTGAATACCATAACCAGCCACGATACTGAATTCTATCGGGTTCGTTCTGATGATTTTGCCATCCTGCTTAACCACCCGGTCAGTAGTGAAAACCTGACGGCACTGTGCCAAGACATTCTTGAGCGCTACTCAAAATCAGCGCAGGAGCACGGTCATCTGTTCGGAGACAGTATGAGCATCGGGGTGTATCCGGAGTTTTCTTCCGAGTACAGCGCCGAACAAATCATCAATATCGCCTCTCGTACATGTCAGTACGCGGGTGAGAAAAATCGCTCACGCATCGAGATCTACAACGGTAAAACTCAGCGCGCGGTTGATCGCTTCTTCTACATTGAACGAGGTTTGAAAGAGGCACTGCAGTCCCGCTCTTTATCCGTCAAGTTCCAACCGATTCTCAACGCACAAAGCGGCCAGGTGTCGAGCTTTGAAGCATTGGTTCGCTGGCGTTCGAAAGAGTTTGGCGAAATATTTCCGGATGAGTTTATCCCGGTTGCGGAAAAGAAGGGCTTGATCACCGAACTGGGTTATCAAGTGTTTGAAAAAGCATGCGAATTCATCAGCCGTTACAACCAGGTCAATGGTGTGAACATTCGCGTGAATATCAACGTCTCCGTTTTGCAGCTCCTCAACAGCACATTTCCATCTAACATCAAAATGATGGCGGATGAAGCCGGCATTGCCCCTAAGTCGATTGTGCTCGAGCTGACGGAAACGGTTATTCTCGATGGCAACAAAAATGCGTTACACCAACTCGATACACTGAGTAAAATGGGGTTTCAGCTCTCTCTGGATGATTTTGGCGCAGGATTGAGTTCGATCCACAGTTTCTTTGATCTGCCACTCAATCAGATCAAGATTGACCGCTCGATGGCGACCAAAACACTGACCAATCGTGCATCAGAACAATACCTGAACTTCATTATTCAGCTTTGCCGCAGTAAAGGGGTCGATATCGTCATTGAAGGTATCGAAAACAGCGGCATGTACCAGAAGTTTCGAGAAATGGGCGCTTCTTACCTGCAAGGCTACTGGTTCTCCAAGCCGCTATCGCTGGCCAGTGCGAGCCGTTATACACTTTCAAGTAACCTGACCTCTGGTTAAACCACAGGGTGTGAAGTAGCTCCGATAACCTTTCATGGTCATAAATCCTTCATCTAAGTGACTGGATTTTAGTGAGATTGCTCCATAATATCGCCGAAACATACGGAAGTGTTTCAGGCGCATGATCCTCAATCAAACCCCAATATCCACATCGTCGTCCTTTCATCTGGAGGTCAGGTGCCTTCTGTTTACACTCGTCATCGTATTTCTTATCAATACTCCGATGCGTTATGTGAAATCTGACAAAGAATCCGATTTCGCCGTCCAGCTTAAAACACTGGAGGAAACATTGATCCTCAAACGCAATCTGGCCGCCAGCTTTCTTGCTATTGGTGACTCGCAAGTCGCCGAACAATATTTTGATTCTAAGTCCGCATTCCTTGACCTATCAAAGCAACTCCTCTCAGCGCAATCGCTGATTAAATCGATGGAAATCGTCTCAAAGAACCCGCCTTCCGGTTATCGCTATTCAAAATGGATCAATGCTTATAACAACTACTACTCAAGCAGCCTCAACCGCCAACAAACCCAACTGCTTATCGCGCCTCAATGGGGTGTATTTACTGAATTTAAAGCTATCTACCGCGACCAACGTCATATCGGTTACCTGGTGCTTGAGATCCATCTGAAAGAGTTTTCTGATATTGGCAGAGACAACATGCTACTGGTTAACGATGTGGGTACGGTCTACTCCAGTTCTCGTGTCGGCATCGAGAGTATGAGCAATCTGGGCGATACTTTTCCTAAAGTGTGGCAGGATTTACAGCGCAGTAGCCGCTTTGCCGGGTTATTGGAGTATGACGACTTCAGCTTTATTTACCGTAAGTTAGATCTGATCGATAACAGCAAAACTTATCTGGTGAAAGTTGTCGATAATCACGAACTGGTTCCGCCCTATTTCTACCTGATTCTTATGTTTGGCAGTATTACAGCCGGTGTCAGCCTCTACCTCTATCGCATTCGCAAAGACAAGCTGGAGCTGAGCAAAATCACTTTCACCGATGAACTTTCCGGGCTGCATAATCGGCACTATCTGAAAAAAGTCAGTCGTCAATTGACGCCAGACGGCCGCTATTACTTGTGCATTCTCGATATCGACCATTTTAAATCGGTGAACGATAAGTATGGTCATGATATCGGCGACCAAGTCATTAAGCGTGTGGCCTCCGTCATTAAAAGCCGCATCCGTTTAACCGATTATGCGTTCCGCTTTGGCGGTGAAGAGTTTGTGGTGGTGATCAAAACCGATTCAACAGAACAGGCCGTACGTATCTTCGATCGAATTCGCGAAGATGTTGCGCGCTTTGTTCAGGCTCCTAAAGTGACGATTTCCGGTGGCGTCTGGCCGGTTATAGAGTCTGTCGACGATGCCATTAAGCAAGCCGACCGCTTACTCTACATGGCCAAAGAAGGCGGGCGTAATACCATTTTGAGCGAAGCCGCTTAACTCGATGCCAAAAGAAACAGGCAGACGCGATTGCTGCCTGTTTATCTACCCGATACAAAGCGCTTAGTGTTCTGAAGAGATGCGTTTGCGCGTTCGCCATAAGCCAAGTGCCAGCAGCGATGCAAACCCAGCCAGCCCCAGAGAACCGCCTCCACCACTGTCCGACGACGTCGAACTCAGACCGAGATAAGCCAAGCGTTTCGCATCAGTCGCCGTAAAGGCAGGTGTTTCCGTTCCGGCCAGCACGCTGTTAATCCAACTGGTGTAATCGTACACTTCGGTAAACACGGCATCCGCATCAGAGTTAGTCCAGCCACTGCCGCAGGTCGTTGGACCAAAGCTGACAATACCAACTTGGGTTAACGAACCACTGACATTTCGATATATCGGGCCGCCAGAATCACCCTGACACGTACCATTGTCGAGCCCTGTTGAAACGCTATAGTCACCTTTAAAGCAAATCTGTTTACTGGTTAAAGAAGGCAAATCCAATTGACATGTTGTGTTCGAAACATAGGTCATATCCGTGACTAACAGATCATTGGTGTTGTCTACCCCGGTGCTTGTATTACCGTGACCAACAGCCTCAAAGACATTGTCGTTGGTATCATCATCTGTGCCATCTGTTCCTAAGCGATAGGAGTCATCACTGGGGATATCGGTATAGTCAACCACATTGAGGCTCGATTCCAGTTTGATAATAGCGATGTCGTTTGGCCATAAATTGGTGGATGAGTCTTCGTAATCAGGATGGTAATAGAACTCCGAAGCCCGCACAGTCTCAATGCTGCCATTTGGAAAAGCAGATTCATCATCCGTTTGACCGACCACGGTAAACAGCATGTAATCTTCGTCCAGATTGCCCAAACCATCAAAGATGCAGTGCGCGGCCGTGAGCACGTGCGTCGCGTCAAGCATGGTGCCGCCGCAGTAACTGCCGACGCCATACACGCCGTCGAATTCAATACGATCGTAAAACAGGCTGACAAAAGATCCGTATGTACTGACACTGGTCGACGTACCATTAACAATATAAGTCGTGACATCGGTGGTGGCCGCGAATGAGGGAATTGCAGAAAGGGAATACGTGAGCGCCGCCAAAGCCTTCCATTTCTTCATGTCTATATCCTTTAAGTAAAAGTTCTCAGATAGTACTTGATACGTAATATTCAGCAAAACTCTCTTTACGCGTCTTTACATTGCTAAACCAAAGTATGAATGATAAATAAAAAAACAGCCCCTCAAGAGGGGCTGTTTTTTCAGTATCTCGGATTAACCGCGGTAGTAGCGTTGCGGTACAAACGGCATTTTTTCAACCAACATTGGCAGCATTTTACCGCGTACTTCAGCAAACACTTCCGTGCCAATTGCAGACAGATCCGCGCGCACGTAAGCCATAGAGACTGGGATACCCGCAGTTGGACCGGCAGTGCCGCTGGTCACGATACCAATTTTTGCGCCTTCAGCATCAAACAATTCAGTGCCTTCACGCACTGGTGCTTTGGTTTGACCAACCAGACCCACACGCTTACGTGACACATCTTTCGTTGCGATTTGAGACAGAATGATATCCGCACCTGGGAAACCGCCTTCACGCGCGCCGCCCGTGCGACGAACTGGCTGAATTGCCCACAGCAGGCTGGCTTCAACTGGCGTGGTGGTTTCATCAAGATCGTGACCATACAGGCACAGACCGCACTCCAGACGTAGCGAGTCACGCGCGCCCAGACCAATCCACTCTACCTCTTCAAACGCTGTCAGCGTACGAGCCAGTGCTTCTGCTTTGTCAGCCGGCACAGAAATTTCGTAACCATCTTCGCCCGTGTAACCACTGCGGCTTACGATGCAGTCGATGCCGTCGATTTGCACTTGTTGGATATCCATAAACAGCATATCAGCGACCGCTGGTTGCAGGCGAGCCAGCACTTCAGCCGCTTTTGGGCCTTGCAGAGCCAACAGAGCGCGGTCGTCAATGATTTCCAGCTCAACACCTGATGGCAGATGTGCTTGCAGGTGATTGATGTCTTGTTCTTTACACGCTGCGTTCACGACTACAAACAGATGATCACCCAGATTAGCCACCATCAGGTCATCCAGAATACCGCCCTGCTCATTAGTAAAGAATGCGTAACGCTGCTTACCTTCGGCAAGATCGACCACATCGACTGGAACCAAAGTTTCCAGCGCCGCCGCCGCACCTTCACCGTGCAGACGAAGCTGACCCATGTGTGAAACGTCAAACAGACCTGCTGCTTCACGAGTGTGCAAGTGCTCTTTCTTTACGCCCAGAGCGTACTGCACCGGCATATCGTAACCCGCAAAAGGCACCATCTTCGCGCCAACTTCCAAATGAAGCGCGTGCAATGGTGTGATCAGGAGTTCTTGTGTCGCATGTTCTTGAGTCATTTTCTTCTCCATTAAGCCAGACTCAGTCTTTCGAGTGTAGCCGCTAGTGTTTAGCAAAAACTGTAGCAAAAGTTCCTATCAGGAAACCATGTTTCCAATAGTAAACAAGGATGCGCCTGTTTTAGCGCATTAACAAGTTCAAAACAGTGCGAATTGTCATAATTAACAACTCAATCACATTTAAGACTGCAAAAGAAAAACGCCGCAACGACGATATTCTCATCACTGCGGCGCATTTTTCTTCAATTCACAACAAAAAGCAAACGGTTGCCTTCACTATAGGAAATTTTTCAGTTTTTCACTTTATTTGGCCGTGACCCACAAGATCAGCGCATCTTCATCGCTCACCGAGACCAACATATGCCCCATATTGGCGTCGTAATACACACTGTCACCTTCTGCCAGCAGAACCGGTTCATAGAACTCACTGTAAAACATCACCTCACCTTCGAGGATCAGCAGGAACTCTTCACCGTCATGGCGAACCCAGTCACCATACTCTTCAAATGCACGTGCCCGAACCCGGCTTTTGAACGGCATCATCTTTTTATTCGACAGCTGCGTAGCCAGCAATTCATGCTCATAAGTTTGGGTCGGATGCGGTTTACCCAACCCTTTCTTGGTCACATCGCGACGGCCGCTTGCCATGATTTTCTTAGGTGGCTCAAAGAGTTGCGGCATGTCAATTTGTAAACCATGCGCCAGTTTCTGCATCGCCTGAAACGTTGGAGAGATCTGTTCGTTTTCGATTTTGCTGAGTGTTGAACGTGCCAATCCAGTACGCTGACTGGCTTCTTCCAGCGTGATGCCGAGCTTGGCGCGAATGTCTTTAATACGCTGACCGAGCTTAAGCGGTTCAATATTTTGGTCGCCGGATTCCTTGGCGAGAGTCAATGATGGGTACTCATCATAAATGTCTTCTGACATGCTTTCCCTCGAATATTTATTCTTCCTGTAGTGAAAAAACATTGTTGCACGAAGCTACAGATTGATTAAAGACCACAATGGGAAATAAAGCGTGCTTTAGGTAACAAAAACAGAAACCATGTTTCCTATAGGAAATTTTTGATTGATTGTTCTTTTTACAGGGAGTATGTTACGTCCTTGTTAGATGAAGAGATGCAAGTTACCGCGTTCAAGTGGCAAGGATTTAACATTTGGCTGCGGGTTTGGACCCTGTTTTTGGGGTCAGTTATCAGTGCAAACACCACGAGCAGCCTTGGGGCTCACTCGCGATTGAACCGATAACAGTGATTACGGAACAACCAACACATGCAGGATTTTGCTCAGGCAGAATCGAATAAGAAGGACCGACGAGCAGCAAGACGCTCAATCGCTCGTCAGATTATGGGAAGGTCATCTACCATGAACGCAAACGTGAACAAAGCTTACCAAAATCACAGCTTGGAGAGTTTCTTCTCCACGAACCTAGCAGCTACGGACGATGCGGTATTTGCCGGCATTCAGGCCGAATACACCCGTCAAAACGAACAAATCGAACTGATTGCTTCTGAGAACATCGTGTCTAAAGCAGTCATGCAAGCACAAGGCACCTGCCTGACTAACAAATACGCTGAAGGCTATCCGGGTCGTCGTTACTATGGCGGTTGTGAGCACGTCGACAGCGTTGAGGCGATTGCTATCGAACGCGCGAAGTCGCTTTTTAACTGCGAGTACGCAAACGTTCAACCTCACTCTGGTGCACAAGCTAACGGTGCTGTGATGCTGGCTCTGCTGCAACCGGGCGATACCATTATGGGTATGTCGCTGGACGCTGGCGGCCACTTAACGCACGGCGCGCGCCCAGCCCTGTCTGGCAAATGGTTTAACGCCGTTCAGTACGGTGTAGACCGCGCAACCTTAGAAATCAATTACGAAGACGTACGCAGACTGGCGCAGGAAAGCCAACCGAAGCTGATTATTGCCGGTGGCTCAGCCATTCCACGCATCATTGATTTCAAAAAGTTCCGCGACATCGCTGACGAAGTCGGCGCGCTGTTGATGGTTGATATGGCGCACATCGCCGGCCTGGTTGCCACAGGCGCTCATCCAAGCCCGCTGCCACACGCACATGTCGTGACCACCACCACACACAAAACCCTGCGCGGCCCGCGCGGCGGCATGATTCTGACCAACCACGAAGAGATCATTAAGAAGATCAACTCGGCAGTATTCCCTGGCCTGCAAGGTGGCCCACTGATGCACGTGATCGCAGCAAAAGCGGTTGCATTTGGTGAAGCTCTGGGGCCTGAATTCTCAAGTTATATTGATTCGGTGATCGATAACGCAAAAGTTCTGGCCGAAGTATTGCAAACTCGCGGCTGTGACATTGTGACTGGCGGAACCGATACGCACCTGATGCTGGTTGACCTGCGTCCTAAAGGATTGAAAGGCAACGTGGTTGAGCAGGCACTGGAGCGTGCAGGAATCACATGTAACAAAAATGGCATCCCTTTTGATGAAGAGAAGCCTATGATTACTTCGGGCATTCGTTTAGGTACGCCTGCTGGAACCAGTCGTGGTTTCGGTCGTGAAGAATTTAAACTCATTGGTGAGTGGATTGGCGACGTGCTGGATGGCTTAGTTGAAAGCCCTGAAGGTAACCCGGAAGTGGAACAACAAGTTCGCAAACAGGTTAAGGCGCTATGCCAGCGCTTCCCGCTTTACCAATAAACAGTTAATGATGCCTAAGGCGCATGGACGTCAAACCCGATTCATACGTTTATGCTCACCTTAGGCAGCAAATTCGATACATTTTGGAGATTATGCAATGGACAAAACACTGAAGTTTACAGACAGCCATGAATGGGTGCGCGACAACGGTGACGGTACAGTAACAATCGGTATCTCTGAGCACGCTCAGGAAATGCTGGGCGATGTTGTGTTTGTTGAACTACCAGAAGTAGACAGCGAATGCGATGCTGGCGAAAGCTTCTCACTGGTTGAATCTGTAAAAGCAGCTTCTGACATCTACGCGCCAGTATCTGGTGTGATTGTGGAAGTGAACGAAGACCTTCAGGATAGCCCAGAGCTAATCAACGAACAGCCATACGAAGGCGGCTGGATTGTTAAAGTGAAAATGTCTGACGCGGCCGAACTGGACGATCTGAAAGACGCCGAAGAGTATCTGAGCTCTATCGAAGAAGACTAATGTCTCAGAATAAAGCTGCCCCTGCGGGCGGCTTTTTTTCAAGGTAAAGGAAAATGACTGAATTACTTCACAGCCTAAGCACTCAAAATGAGTTTGTTGCTCGCCACAACGGACCAAACACCGCTGACCAAGCGAAAATGCTCAAAGCGATCAACGCGGCCTCTCTGGAAGCTCTGATCGCAGAAACCGTTCCAGCGAACATTCGTCTGGAAAAGCCAATGAGCCTTGCGCCAGCGAAAAGCGAAGCCGACATGCTGACTGCCATGAAAGCGTTCGCACAACAAAACCAAATCAAACGTACTTTCATCGGTCAGGGTTACTACAACACCTTCACGCCAAACGTCATTCTGCGTAACGTGATGGAAAACCCGGGCTGGTACACCGCTTACACGCCATACCAACCAGAAATTTCTCAGGGTCGTCTTGAATCGCTGCTGAACTATCAGCAAATGGTGATGGATCTGACGGGGATGGAAATCGCGAACGCCTCTCTGCTGGACGAAGCGACCGCAGCTGCGGAAGCGATGGCACTGTGTCACCGCGCGGGTAAGAGCAAGAGCAATATCTTCTACGTGGCAGACGACGTTCACCCGCAAACCATCGAAGTGGTGAAGACTCGTGCGGCTTTCCTGGGTTTTGAAGTTCAGGTTGGCGCAATCGATTGCCTTGCAGAACAAGACGTGTTCGGTGCTCTGCTGCAATACCCAAGCACCACGGGTGAAGTTCGCGATCTGACGGACATCATCGAAAAAGCGCATGCGAACAAGACATTGGTGACGGTCGCGACTGACCTGCTGGCCAGCACGCTGCTGAAACCTGCCGGCGAGATGGGCGCAGACGTGGTGATCGGTTCTGCGCAACGTTTTGGCGTGCCGATGGGTTACGGCGGTCCGCATGCCGCCTTCATGGCAACGCGTGATGCGTACAAACGTACCATGCCAGGCCGCGTCATCGGTGTATCTATCGATGCAAAAGGCAACCAGGCACTGCGTATGGCGATGCAAACTCGTGAGCAGCATATTCGCCGCGAGAAAGCGACCTCCAACATCTGTACCGCTCAGGCGCTGCTGGCAAACATGGCGTCATTCTACGCCGTATTCCACGGTGCTGAAGGTCTGCGTACTATCGCTCGCCGCACTCACCACCTGACTGCGATTCTGGCCGCTGGACTGACCAAAGCTGGCTTCGAACTGGCTCACAACAGCTTCTTCGACACCATCACCATCAACTCCGGTGCCAACACCGACGCGCTGTACCAGAAAGCACAGCAGGCCGATATCAACCTGCGTAAATTGCCTGTTCAACTGGGTATCAGCCTGGATGAAACCACCAGCATCGCCGATATCGAAGCGTTGTTTGGCGTGTTCGGCGTCAGCGAAAGCGTTCAGGCTCTGTCTGCCTCTATTGAAGCGAACGAGTTTGCTGCGATTCCAGAAAACTGCCGTCGTACGTCTGAATACCTGACTCACCCGGTATTCAACACGCACCACAGCGAAACGCAAATGATGCGTTACCTGAAAAAACTGGAAAACAAAGACTTCTCTCTGACGCACGGCATGATCCCACTGGGCAGCTGTACCATGAAGCTGAATGCAGCCGCAGAGATGATTCCGGTGACTTGGCCAGAATTTGGCTGCATTCACCCATTCGCACCAAAAGTTCAAGCGGCGGGCTATGCGGCTCTGGCCAGCGATCTGAAAGAGAAACTGTGTGAAATCACAGGCTACGATGCGTTCTCACTGCAACCAAACTCAGGTGCATCAGGCGAATACGCAGGCCTTATTGCGATTCAGCGTTACCACGAAAGCCGTGGCGAAGGTCATCGTAACGTCTGTCTGATCCCAAGCTCTGCGCACGGTACTAACCCGGCGACTGCATCGATGGTATCGATGAAAGTCGTGGTGGTGAAATGTGATGACAACGGTAACGTGGATATCGCTGACCTTGCAGAGAAAATCGAAAAACACCAAGACAACCTGTCTGCCATCATGATCACTTACCCTTCTACACACGGTGTGTACGAAGAACAGGTTCGTCAGGTATGCGAAATGGTTCATGCTGCCGGCGGTCAGGTTTACCTGGACGGCGCGAACATGAACGCTCAGGTTGGTTTGACGTCGCCAGGCTTTATCGGCTCTGATGTTTCGCACCTGAACCTGCACAAAACGTTCTGTATTCCTCACGGCGGCGGCGGCCCGGGCATGGGTCCTATCGGTGTGAAATCGCATCTGGCACCATTCCTGCCAGGTCACATTGAAGGCGGCCTGGAAGGCACAGATTTCGCTGTTTCTGCCGCGGATCTGGGTAGCGCCTCGATTCTGCCAATCTCTTGGGCTTACATCGCGATGATGGGCGCAGAAGGCCTGACCAACGCGACTGAAGTGGCGATTCTGAATGCGAACTACGTGATGGAGCGTCTGCGTCCTCACTATCCTGTTCTGTACCGTGGCGCGAATGGCCGCGTTGCGCACGAATGTATTATCGACATTCGTCCTCTAAAAGAAGAAACCGGCATTAGCGAAGAAGACATCGCAAAACGTCTGATGGACTACGGTTTCCACGCGCCAACCATGTCATTCCCGGTTGCGGGCACGCTGATGGTTGAACCAACAGAATCGGAAGATCTCGCGGAGCTGGATCGCTTCTGTGATGCGATGATCGCGATTCGCGAAGAGATCAGCCAAGTTCATTCTGGTGTATGGCCACTGGCAGACAACCCACTGGTAAACGCGCCACATACTCAAGTTGACCTTTCAAGCGACGAATGGGTTCACCCATACTCGCGCGAGATCGCCTGCTTCCCTTCAGCGCAAGCGAAAGCCTCGAAGTACTGGCCAACTGTCAACCGAGTCGACAACGTCTACGGCGACCGTAACCTGATTTGCTCTTGCCCTAGCATTGAGAATTACGAAGAGTAATTACGTTTTTAACGTACACGCAAAAGGCGAACCTTAAGGTTCGCCTTTTTTATTGGCCGAAGATGAATACACACCAACAGCACAATCAGGCTTGACTCTAAACTTAACTTTAACCTTAGGATGTCTCATCACCACTCCTGATTGAAGATAAGTTAACGATGCAAACAATATTAGGCGCCAATGGACAAATTGGCCGAGAACTGGCACTGAGCCTCAAACGAGACTTCACCAGCGACATTCGCTTGGTCAGCCGTCGCCCGCAGAAAGTGAATGACACCGACCAGTTATTTCAGGCCGATCTGCTCGATCCGGAACAAACATTGCGCGCAGTGGAAGGTTCAGAGACTGTTTACCTGACCGCTGGACTACCAATGAATACACAGCTATGGGTGGCGCAATGGCCGACATTGATGCGCAATGTGATTGCGGCATGTGAAGCACATGGGGCAAAACTGGTTTATTTCGACAATACCTACATGTATCCGCAAACCAACACGCCACAGCATGAAGACACGCCGTTTCAGCCAAACGGTGGCAAAGGAAATGTTCGCGCCCTGATTACGCGCATGCTGCTCGAAGCGATGGAGCAAGGAAGAATGAACGCTATGATTTGTCGGGCTCCGGAGTTTTACGGTCCGGGAAAAACGCAGAGTATTACCAATTCCACCATCATCAACAGCTTACTGGGCGGAAAAACGGCCAAAGTGTTTCTGCGTGATGATGTCACACGCAGCCTGATTTACACTCCGGATGCCAGTCGTGCGATGGCTTTGTTGGGCAACACACCCGATGCTTACGGCCAAACATGGCACTTACCGTGCGATGATAACCGTCTGACTTACCGTGAATTTGTCACTCTGGCTGCCACAACTTTCGGCGTACAGCCCAAATATCGCGTGTTAAAACAGTGGCAACTCTGGTTAGCCGGCAAAGTCAGTCCAACCATTCGCGACGTGGCAGAACTATTACCGCGCTACAAAGCCGACAATATTTTTGTTTCAGACAAGTTTAAGCAGCGCTTTCCCACTTTTCAGATCACAACCTTTGAGCAGGGATTGCACAACATCTGGCTTGAACGCCAGGCAAGATAAGCAAAGACGCTTAGTCGCGATCCCACGGGTACACAGTTTCGTTGCTGTGTTGCTGGAAAAAGCGATAGTTGTGCTGCATGTAATCGTCTTTTTTCAGCGCTTTGAGATCCCACAAGTTCAGATCAAGGTTGAAGTGAAAATCCTCGTTGGTCAATTGCAGTTGAGTAAACTTCGGTTTGGCAAGACGATAGACCGCGCTATCCGGCGTTTTGCAGTCAAACGTGACGGTTTCACTCGGCTCATTATTGACCGTAAGTTGAGCCTGATAAGGCGTTGCAGGATCGCACGGCGCATCTTTAGCAAAGGTAAACAAGAAATGGCCGTTGTTGGTGGTGTTCAGGAAAATCGCCAGTTGATGTTCAACATCGACTTGACGATAAATCAGCTGCTCAGAATGATGCTCCCGTGCGCTTTGCATGGCGGAATCATCCAAGCTGATGAACTGACTGTCCACCCAAAACCACCGTAAACCATGGTCCATGAACGTGAGCGCACGATACGAATGAAATCCTAAGTAGCCGAACACCACGATAAAACCCGTGCTCAGCAACACCAACCATTTAAACAACTTAGACATGAGTACATCTCGAACAATCTGCGACGGCTTTCCCGGTGATGGGTGCACTTTCCGCTTAAGATAATCCGGCATGATGCAAGGCCAACCGCCATGCTGTCAATCATGACATTATCAATAGGTAATGTTTCCTATTCAGACTTAATGGATGGATTCAAAGCTGATCAACCATCACAGTTATCGTTTTTAGCGTCCGAATAACAATACTCTTACGTCCTGCTTTCAAAGCCCATTTATAATACAGAGGCTTACCCTAATTGAATGCTAAGGAAGTGACATGGACGCAACCATGAAGACGGCACTGCTAGCCACAACGCTGCTTATGTCGCCTTTACTGAAGGCGCAAGATCTCAGTGAGTACGACCAGTGCTTGCTGACCACCACCAAATCACACAGCGGCGAAATGACCATTGATCAGGTACGTGAACGCTGCCAGTCGATGAGTGAACAGCCCGCCCCGGCGGAACAGGAAGATTTGCTGAGTCAGCGGCGTGAATCGGAAAAAAGCACCGAGTTCCGTCCATTTGTGATGACGGCGCACCGCATGAACTACATTCTGCCCATCGTCTACACCGACAGCATTAACCGCAAAGCGTACGAAGACACGGGCTGGGCCGACGGATTACGCAAAGCAGAGTCGGAGTTTCAAATCAGTTTTAAAGTACCGCTCAACTACACCGATTTGCTGTTTGAAGATGATGCGCTGTTCTTTGGATTTACCCTGCGCTCGTACTGGCAGGTCTATTCTGAATCGATTTCGCGCCCTTTCCGTGAAACCGATTATCAGCCCGAGCTGTTTTATTTCACGCCGACCCGTTGGCAACCGTTTGGTGGCAATACCTGGCTTGGGTTCGGTATTGAGCACCAATCGAATGGCCAAAGGCAGGATCTCTCACGCAGTTGGAACCGCATTTATGCGTCACTGACCTACGAGAAGAATCGCTTGGCTCTCAACTTGCGCCCGTGGTGGCGTATTCCGGAAAAAGACAAAACCAGCGCGGACGATCCGAATGGCGATGACAACCCGGATATCCTCGATTACATGGGCCACTTTGAGCTGACTGGTGCCTACAAATGGGATGATCTGGCAATTAACTTCACCGGGCGGGAAAACTTCGCCACTAACAAAGGTTATGCCGAACTCGGTCTCACGTTCCCGATTTGGGGCAAAGTCCGTGGCTACGCGAAATATTCCACCGGCTACGGCGAAAACCTGATTGATTACAACCACAATCAGCAGCGCTTTGGCTTAGGGATTGCCATCACTGACCTGTTATAAGTTTGCTTAGTCCGCGGTGAACCATAAAAAAGCCCGGACATTGACTGTCCGGGCTTTTTTCTTTCACAACACCGTGATTACCACATCAGGTCATCTGGCACGACGAAATCTGCGTATGGATCATCTTCATCCACCGCATCACTGGACGCCACCTGCTGTTCAATGATGGTTTGTTCATCACGCTGGGCAATTTTGTTCGCCACACTGCTAGGAATGACCACATAAGTGTCTTCGTAGCGGGCAATCGCCACGATGCCTTTAATCAGTTGTTCACGAAGCAGAGAGGTGACGTAAAGGGATTTCACCAGTGTACCGTCGGTGAAGTTGTATTTGATGTCGCCATCTTTGGTGTTGAGCTTGTTGAGTTCAATCAACTGTTTCACCTGCGACTGAATTTCTTTACTCAAACGTGCTTCGTTCTTTTGCGTATTCAGTTCTTTATCGCGCTCTTGTTGCTGGCGTTTTTGCTCTTCAATCGCAGCTTTGACTTCGCGCGACTGAACGCGTGATTTCTTTGCGCCTTTGGTGACTTTCTTGAATTTCTTCTCGTTCACCAAACCTGCTTTTAACATTTGCTCCTGGAGCGTAAGTTTTGCCATGAGATGTCTACTTTTCTTTGCGTTTTGCGCATTCTATCGGCTCAGCCCCTGCAAATAAAGCGACCTGATGAACACCTTCCAAACTCATCAACAATTTCTACTTGCCATATCCACTGCCGATGGCGCTAAACGGCATTTTCAGCCCTAACTCTGGTACTTGACGCCCGACCCAAGCCGGGAATGTATTACTGTTCGGCCCGGGAAACAGCGTATATTCATTCGCCCAGGGATAAACCGCCACCACATCCTGAACTTTCGGGATCAGTTGTGCGGCTTTCTCACCCTGAATGGAGAGCACTTTTTCTGGTCGCGCGCCATACCAATAGCGGTCGGGCGTGGCGGTTTGATACTGATACAAAGCAGGCTGACCGCGATCGACTCGCCACCCCACGACCTCATACACGGTGTATTCCTCGGCGTTTTGTGGTTTGACAGCCATCCAGGTATGCACGGCAAACCAGCCACGCCAGCTAAACGCGTCTGCGGCGTAAAACTCTATCACTGCCTGGCGGTTATTCTGTGGGTCTGGCGCGATCCCAGCAGGTTCACGGCTTGCTGTACGCCAGTCACTTTGCGTACAGGCACTCAGCAGCGCACCCGTTGCCAACACCAGCCATTTCGCCGACTGTTTAAGCGGCTTCTCAGCAACGCGATAGATTCGTTTCATGTTCACACTCCCTGTTGTCCCTGTCTTACGCTCGAAAGTCACTCTATCAGACCCTTTTCGGATGAGGAAACCCTTCACCACATGGTATATACGAAGCTGACGACACCGAGAATCATTACCCGGCTTGACCTGACGGATTGCAGGCGTAAGCTGACCGGATAGGAAGGAGCACAACCATGAGCCTATTGGTCGACAGAATAGCAGAGCAGCGTATTCAGGCAGCCTTGGATGAGGGTCAACTCAGTGACCTAACCGGCAAGGGCGAGCCGTTGAGCTTGGACGATGACAGCATGGTGCCGCCAGAGCTGAGAATGGGTTATCGGATTTTGAAAAATGCCGGCTATATTCCGCCCGAGTTGGCAGAGCGCAATCAGGCGCTGCAACTGTGTGATTTGGTGGCCCAGTGTCAGTCTGGTAGTGACGAGCATGTTGACGCGCTCTCAAAACTTCGTCAGATAGAACTGCGCATGCGGCTTAAAGGGCTCGATACCCGCTTTCTTTATCGCTATCTCAACAACAGAACATCGAACCAAACTTAGTTCAGCGGCGCTGACAGGATGTGCAGCCCCGACACGCGGAGCGTGTATGCGGATCCAATCGGCCACGCTGAATTTTGCAATACGCGTTTTTCAGCGCCCGCCGAGCCGCAAACCAATCCTGCGGCTTTTCCAGCAGTAAATAGCCATTAAAACGTTTGACGAGCGGCTCACGATACTCTTCGATAAATCGGCTATCAAAGTCGATGTCAAAATAGGTCAGCGCCTGCTCAATCGACGTAAAACTGGCAATGATCTGCTGAATGTTCTTGTCGCTCACTGAATAAACCTCCGTAACAGAAAGTTCAGTCTACAAACCAAAAACGCCCGCTGCATTGATTTCGCGCGGGCGTTTTTGAAATGGGTTTCGCAAAAGCGAATTACAGAATCAGATGCGTCAGCCGGCTGATCACTTCGTGTCCGGGTTGGGAAAGGGTCCAGATAAATCCGGCGATATTGATGAAAATGGTCAGCCACAGGATGGTTTTAAATGGCTGCTTTTTCGATTTATGCCGAAGCTGACTTTGTGCCAGCAACGCTCCGGGCCAGCCGCCCGCCAGCGCCATAGCGTGCAACTGACTTTCTGGAGTGCGCCAGTTGCCATGTTCGGCAGCCCGCTTGTCACTTGCATAAGCCTTGTAGGTCAGGATGCTCATTACCAAGTAAAGCGGAATAAACAGCACTGATCCCCCCAGCAACAACGTAGCGCCGGAGACAAAGACCAAAAATGTGCCACCGAACAAAGTGGTCAGGGATAAGGCTTTCAGCCCCGTCAGCTCCACATTCACCGCATTCAACCGACCTTTACTGTCCTGTTCAATATCGAACAGCACGGTATCGTTTTTCGCCAATCGTTTGGATCTGCTTTTCATGGCTGAAACATGAACAAAGATTTTACTCTTGCCGTCCGGAGCAGTAATAAATCCATACCCCTTGTCATCATGCCAACGTGTTATTTTGCCTTTCACTTATTGTTATATCTCAGCCAATATTTGTTGTTAGTAAGCTTAAACCACTTCAGCCTGAACGCTAGCAATGACATTGCCGCCACTATTGCTGCATGCGACGAATGTTCAACCAGAATGACTGCTGACACGTATTAATAAAATGCTTGCGCTTGGGCGTGATGTTTATTGTCTCAGGTTCATGCACGACGTGATAACTGATCCAGCACTCCGCACACACCATCTCATTCAATGAATGCTCGAACGTTTGCTCAACCGACTGGTGAACGACAACCCCGTTGGAAAACGTTACTGTCTGTTCACGAGTACAGAGCCGTTCTCCGTTGTCATCCAACGTGATTTCTTCGGTGATTTCACGCTTGGCAATAGTCACAAGCGCATTGTGACCCACAATAGCAGCCACATAAAAATGAAGGTCGTTCATAAGTTCGGGAGAATGAAATTGAGGCTGATATTGTGCCACGCTTGCCCCGTTTCGGCATCCTTAGGAAGGTTAAATCTTTGACAAAACAAAGGCGAACGCTACGTTCGCCTCAGGAAGAGAGAATTAGTTCTGCTCAGTACGTTTTACTTTTCTGATCTTTGTCTTTCTTCATCATTTTGTCTTGATCCATTTTTCGGTCAAGTTTTGCTTCACACTCTTTCGCGCTGCGGCCATCTTTCTCACAGGCTTTGAGTTTCATCATGTACTCTTCACGCTCTTGTGCCGTCATCGCTTTGGAACTGGCTTTATCCATCGATTTGTTGGCTTTGTCTTTGCTCTTTTCTTTGGCTTCTTTGTGCATTGAGCCCGACTTACCATCCTGTTTCATCTGACGGTCCATTTTCGCTTCACACTCTTTTGCACTGCGGCCATCTTTTTCACACGCTTTGAGTTTACTCATGTACTCTTCGCGCTCTTCATCCGACATACCCATCTTTTCATGCATGGCATCCATGTCTTCGTCGTCCATCATCATGCTTTGACCTTGCATCATGCCTTGGCCTTGCTGAGCATTGTCCGACATCATCGAATTACTTTTCTCGTTGGCATGAGCAAATGCAAATACCGAGAAACTGCAGGTTAAACCAATCAGCCATGCCGTTGTCCATTTGTTCATCGTCATTCTCGCTTGTTCCGGTTGAATACCTCCTACAGTGTAGTTCAACCTTCGACAGCGTGGAGTGTGCAGATCCAATTCCTTTTGGCTCTGCATACTCCAAATATTACGCTTTTGCTTTGACTGCGTCAGAAACGGGTGCAGCAGTACTTTCAGCCTGCGCGGCCATCAGTGCTTTGACCTCTATTTCCTTGATTTTCTTACCCATCGCCGCCTGAAAAACCTTAAACATCAGACCGCTGAAAAAGCTGCTCAGCGTGATGGTAAAAAATGCCGACACAATTAGATCTACCAGCCAATATGAGCTTTGGACCACCACGGGCTGGTATATCGCAACGCCTGCAATCACCACCCAATGGCTCATGCAGTAAAAGCAGCGAAACAGGTAACCTGTCATGTGCCCCAAACGTTCAGTGAACGCACGCAGCGGTGCAAACAGCTCAGTTTGAGTAATGGTGATGGAAATGCTGGCGGCCCCGATGGCCAGTACCAAACAAACCCAAATACTGTGCAGTAATTCTTGGTCAATTAGTGTATTCATAAGCACGCCTCCTAACGTAACTCAAAAAGTTACAATACAAGGTAAGAGAGATCAACACCAAAATTCACAAGGTTATTTTTTAAGCAAGATGGTTTGAGGGAAATTACTCAAGTTGAGCAATGAACTCCTGACTCAGGTCAGCCAGAGTGATTTGCGAAAAACGCTTAAGCAACAGCGCTTCAGCCTCTTGCAACACTTCTCGCAGTGAAGCGTTCACTGCTTTTTCAACCACGCAGTTGGGGTTAGCGTTATCAAAGCCAATCGAAAAAATCTTTGGCTCCCCGACCGCCTGATAAATATCCAGCAGCGTCACACGCTGTAAATCGCAAGAGAGTGTCCAACCACCGCCCTGCCCTTTGGCCGAAGTGACATAACCCGCTTCACGCAGGCCCGCCATGGTGCGACGAATCACCACCGCATTGGTGCCGAGCATGGTGGCAAACTGCTCTGACGTCATCGGCTGTTTAACCAGATGCAACAGAATATGCAGAACTCGTGAAAGGCGGCTGTCTAGTCTCATCGTATGGAATTGTAGTTGAAAGGATCAGGCCGCCATCTTAACAAGCAGAAGCGTGAAGACCAACGGCCAATTTATAAGGAAGACGAGTCAAATCAGGAACGTGAACTCAGCAGCACACCGCCACCCATGGTGATGAACAAGCTGCCGCTCACTTTAGCCATGACCTGTTCAAAGCGGCCACGACTGACTTTCTGCCCCAGTTGAATCACTAACCACACATAGGCCAGATGTACCGACGTTACCGTCACCGCGATGGTCAAAAACATCACGGCAAACTGCTCGCTATGCGGGTGAGTTACATCGAGAAACTGCGGTAAAAAAGCTGACAGAAAGATCATGGTTTTCGGATTGCTGGCGGACACCAGAAAAGATTGGCGAAACAGTTGGCGATTGGTCTTTTTCACGCCGTTGACATTACGTTCGATGATCGGCAAGCCTTGTTGTTTCTGACGCAAAGCTTTAACGCCAAGGTAAATCAGGTAGGCGCCGCCAAGCACTTTCATCACCGAAAACCACATCGGCGTTTTACTCAGCAGTTCTCCCACGCCGAGAGCCACCAAGCAGACAATAATCAGCTGACAGCTGAGATTACCCAACACAGTCACAAAGGTAGTGCGCCAGCCATACTGCACCGCATTTTTCAGCACTAGCAGTACGTTCGGCCCGGGTGTCAACGTGGTCGCCAGATACGCCAGAGCAAACATCATCCACAGTTCAATACTCATCATTCTTCCCTGATTGAAAACACACGCTTACCCCATCCACACCATCAGGCCACTGATCAGCAACAATAAAAAGCCAGCGATACCCACAGACAGCGAAAAACTCAGGTTGTTGTACACTTCTGTGCTATCCCGATCATATCTCGCCAAATCAACATCAGCCATTGAGGTAGAAGACGACACCGCCTGACCAGGAGCCTTATCGTAAGTGATGTAGCCAAGTCCAATCGCAGCCGCACCAGTGAAGGCAATATAATCAACCCAAGTGATATCAGCAAAATAAGGAATGGTCAGTTTTGCTGCCGCCGCTATCGCCGCAATCACCACCAGCGATTGCAGGATAGATTTCAGAAATTGGTTCATTCTCTCTATCGCCTTATGTTGTGCGCAACCACGCTAATTGCGGCGCCGTTTTACTGGCGACAAATTCGGTCACATCGTAAGCCGCGAGCCCGTGCACAAAAAACGGATCCTGCGCCAACACCGCATCGAGATCAGCCCGGCTTTCAGCTTGGGCAAGAATAACACCTCCGGTGCGTGGTTCTTTACGTCCAGAGACGAGAAAATGCCCCGAAGCGTAGTAACGATCCAGATAATCAATATGGTCCGCGAGATGCGGTTCCACATCCGCCAAGTCAACCAGATAAGTCAGAGAGACCACAAACATAAGCGCTATCCTGCATTGAGTAAATTCCGAACAGCAATCATTATGTCATTGATTTCATAAATGAACAGTCTTTGTTCATGGTGAGAGGAGAACTTCCTCCAGCGCTTCGTAAATCAGTTTGTTGTCCACCCGCTTGCTTTCCATCAACGCAATAGAGTGTACAGGTAACGTAAAGGGTTCAAGATGCAGCGCTTTCAAGCGGGTATTAAGTACCACATGTCTGCCCAGTGTAATGTGCGGAATGTAAGATCGATTTTCCGGGCTGAAAGGCGTATCAGCCAGCTTCATTCTCAACTCCGCTTGCAACGCCATCAGTGGCGGGTGTTCAGCCACTCCCAGCCAGACAAGCTGACGGCCTTTGATATTGAAATGGCCAAGACGATCAATACGCAGCACCATTGGCGCACATTCAAGCTCATGCAATAAGCCTTTGAGCGTGGGTAACTGCTCACTTGCAACGTCACCGATAAATTCCAGCGTGAGATGAAAATTTTCGCTGTGAGTAAACGGGCCGTTGTCCGCGTGTGCTTTTAGCGTGTCCCGCTCTTGGCTAAGCCGCGCCTTGGCTTCATCAGCAAAAGTCAGTGCGAAGAAACAACGTTTATCTGAACTCATCATCCGTTCCGTTTGGTAGCAATAACCTAATGATACGTCACAACTTCTTTACCCGATGTGCAATATTTCAAAGCTTTGTATGCCCGGTCAAAGCGCTGGTCGCGTAAGCAGATAAGGTTTAACCTGTTGACTCAGATTAACAAGGTCACAGGAGGAGAACCTTGAAATTCGCAATTTTAGGCGCTGGCGGCATTGGATGTTATTACGCAGCGCGTTTGCTCAACGCGGGGCACGATGTGGTTCTGGTCGCCCGTGGCGCTCACCTCGAGGCTATGAAAACCCAAGGGCTATCGCTGACTCATCCCGATTTTTCTTTTGCAGGCAAAGTGAACGCCACTGACATCGCGGGGCTTTGCGAGCACTCTAACGCCGCTGATTTCGATCTGCTGATCCTCGCTTCCAAAGGCAGTACTACGGCGCCGATTCTTGAGCAGATGCAAAGCTGGCTCGCATCCAGCCTGGTGCCGCTGTTGTCGATTCAAAATGGTGTCACTAACGAACAAGTGATTGCCGATGCGCTCGGTGTTGAGCGCACGATTGGTGGTCTGGCGGTCAAAATCGGCGCCCATGTGCTCAAGCCCGGAGTGGTGGAAGCCACCGGCATGGCGCAGATTGATTTCGGTGCTTGGCCGAACGCCGCGCAAAACCCGGCTATGCAGCCATTTCTAAATCAGCTTGCGATCGTGTTCAGCGATTCAGGTATTCCCAACCAGTTGTATGACGATGTGAGTTACGCACTGTGGCGCAAACTGATGATCAATAATGCGGTCAATCCGATTACCGCGCTGACGATGAAAGACACTGGCGTGGTTACGCGCGATCCGGTGTTACGCCGCACTGTGCATGCCATCATGCAGGAAACCGCGCGCGCAGCGAGTGTCGCAGGTGTAACAATGACTGAGCAGGATGTCGATGCCATGTTCGAACTGATCTGTCAGTTTGACCCGATCAAAACGTCCATGCTGGTCGATCGCGAGAAAGGTCGCCCGATGGAGATTCACGAAATCTGCGATCCGGTGATTGAAAACTGCCGCCAATTGGGTGAACCAGCCTACAACACCGAACTGATTAGCCAGTTGTTGCAACACGCCAGTGGGCAACTGTCGGCCTAATCATTTACACTCGCCCATTATGTTTCGAGCGACAAAACGGCAAACTAACCAACAGGAACCGCTGTGAGCAACTACTTTGACAGCCCGTTTTCAAGCAAACCGTTAACCGAGCAGGTGACCAATCCCAATATTCACGTTGGCCGCCACAGTTACTATTCCGGTTATTATCACGGCCACAGTTTCGACGATTGCGTCCGCTACCTGAACCCTGATCGCGATGATGTGGATCGGCTGATCATCGGCGCGTTCTGCTCCATCGGTTCTGGTGCGGTATTCATGATGGCGGGCAATCAGGGCCACCGCACAGACTGGATCAGTACGTTTCCGTTTTTCTATATGGAAAACGAACATTTCACCGATGCCGCTGATGGCTTTGTCCGCTCGGGTGATACCGTGATAGGCAATGATGTGTGGATCGGTTCAGAAGCAATGATCATGGCCGGTGTCACCATTGGTGATGGTGCCGTCATTGCCAGCCGGGCGGTGGTGACCAAAGATGTCGCGCCGTATGAAATAGTCGGTTCAAACCCAGCCAAACACATTCGCTTTCGTTTTGAGCCCGAGCAAATCGAAAAGTTACTGGAACTGCAGTGGTGGCACTGGCGTGATTCACAGCTTAAAGGGGCGATGAAACTGCTGACCTCCGGCGATATCGATGGGTTGTATCAATACTGGCGAAGCAAAATCCGTAATCATTAAACCACGCAAAACCTGTCTTTAATTTTCCAGTTTTCATCCTCATATGACGGCGCAAAAGCCGTCATATGTCACACACTTTTGTGGCTCGTTGTGGCTGGATATTTTGTCGCATTCCATTCACTTTCGGCACTTTTCTTAAACTCTTTTTACCCTTAAGTAACAAATAGTTATCACAATAAGCCAATATCCGTTAAGGTGCACAATTTTGCATAACCACGGTTAACTTTTATGCACCATTGCAGTATTACTGGTAATCAGTTCAGGGCAACAACAAAACGGAACCGAGAGCCATTTCTCACCCTCCGTATTTGAACCCCTCAGCTGTAGACCTAACCACGCTTGCAGTTTTACTGTCGCAGTTCTTACGCCTACCCCTGTCTGCTGTTCAATCACGTTTGCCCATCATGATTTTTAATTGATCAGGAGACTCGCTATGAGTGATATCGCGCTCTCTATCAGCATCCTCGCGCTGGTAGCGGTGTTGGGTCTGTGGATTGGGAATTGGCGTGTTTATGGCGTCGGTTTGGGGATCGGCGGAGTGCTGTTTGGCGGCATTCTGGTTGGTCACTTCACCGGTGCCTGGGGCGTCAAACTCAACTACGAAACCCTTCACTTCATTCAGGAGTTTGGCCTCATTCTGTTTGTTTACACCATCGGAATACAGGTCGGCCCCGGTTTTTTTTCTTCATTGAGAAGTTCAGGGCTCAAACTCAACGGCTTTGCGGCCCTTATCGTTCTGCTCGGTTGTGCAGTAACCGTCGCGCTTTACTATGTGTTTGATGTCCCACTGCCCGTCATTCTCGGCGTCTTTTCCGGTGCGGTGACCAATACGCCATCGCTCGGTGCAGGACAGCAAATCCTGACCGAACTGGGCGAGCAGAGCAACCTGCTGGATCTCACTGGTATGGGTTACGCCATCGCCTATCCGTTCGGTATTTGCGGCATTCTGCTCACGATGTGGCTGCTGCGCATGATTTTCCGCGTCAACGTCAACAACGAAGCCGAGGAGTTTGAAACCCACAACGGCCACAAAAAAGAGAGCCTGCACACCATTAACGTTGCGATCAAAAACCCCAACTTAAACGGTTTGCTGCTGAAAGACATTCCTGCGCTTAGCGAAGGCGATATTGTTTGCTCCCGCCTCAAACGCGGTGAACAGCTTCATGTGCCAAAACCCGATTCCCGGGTCGAAGTGAACGATCTGCTGCATTTGGTCGGCGACAAAAAAGCGCTGGAAAAAGCCCGTCTGGTGATTGGGGAAGAAGTCGATGCTTCACTGTCTACCCGTGGCACCGAACTGCGCGTGCAGCGTTTAGTGGTGACCAATGAAATTGTGCTGGGTAAAAAGCTGCGCGATCTGGATTTGAAAGAGAAGTACGACGTCGTCGTGTCACGCTTAAACCGTGCGGGTATCGAGCTGGTTCCCACCAGCAATTCAACTCTGCAATTTGGTGACATTCTCAATCTGGTTGGTCGTCAGGAAGCGATTGAAGCCGTGAGTGGCATGGTGGGTAACGCGCACCAAAAGCTGCAACAGGTGCAAATGCTGCCAGTGTTCGTCGGTATCGGTTTAGGTGTCTTGCTGGGCTCGATTCCGTTCTATCTGCCGGGCTTTCCTGCCGCGATTAAACTTGGTTTAGCGGGCGGCCCGCTGATTGTCGCGTTGATCCTCGCCCGTATTGGCAGCATCGGTAAGATGTACTGGTTTATGCCACCAAGCGCCAACTTAGCGCTGCGTGAAATCGGTATCGTGCTATTTCTGGCCGTGGTCGGGCTTAAATCCGGCGGGAACTTTGTCGAAACGCTGGTGCAAGGTGACGGCGTGAGTTGGATGGGTTACGGCGTGTTGATCACCGCGATTCCGCTCATCACGGTCGGCATTCTGGCTCGCGTCCTCGGCCACATTAACTACCTGACTATCTGCGGCATGCTGGCCGGTTCTATGACCGATCCACCAGCGCTGGCTTTTGCCAACGCCATTCACGAAGAGAGCGGTGCTTCTGCCCTCGCCTACGCCACGGTCTATCCACTGGTGATGTGTTTAAGGATCCTCTCGCCGCAAATCCTGGCGCTGATCCTGTGGAGTATGTAGATAAAAAAACGGGCTTAGGCCCGTTTTTTTCGTCAGTATCAAGAGTCTGGTCACCGGATCCACTTATTCAATCAGAGTGTTCAAGTAAGTTTATGATTTAGCCAAAATCTCTTGGCGAATGATTTCTGCGCCAGCGCTAAGTGCGCTTAACTTGCCGCGAGCAACGTCGCGTGACAAAGGCGCCATACCGCAGTTGGTGCATGGGTAAAGCTTATCTGCATCGACAAATTGCAGCGCTTTGCGCAGCGTGTCGGCCACTTCTTCAGGGGTTTCAATCGTGTTGGTCGCCACGTCAATGGCACCCACCATCACTTTCTTGCCGCGCACCAGTTCCAGCAGTTCAATGGGCACACGTGAATTGTGACATTCGAGCGAAATGATATCGATGTTCGATTGCTGCAATTTCGGGAACACGGCCTCGTATTGACGCCATTCATTCCCGAGCGTCTTTTTCCAATCCGTGTTGGCTTTGATGCCGTAGCCGTAACAGATATGGACCGCGGTTTCGCATTTCAGGCCTTCGATCGCACGCTCCAGCGCCGCAATGCCCCACTCGTTCACGTCATCAAAGAAGACGTTAAACGCAGGTTCATCGAACTGAATGATGTCCACACCTGCCGCTTCCAGCTCTTTCGCTTCTTCATTCAGAATTTTGGCAAATTCCCACGCCAGTTTTTCGCGGCTCTTGTAGTGATCATCGTAAAGGGTGTCGATCATGGTCATCGGCCCGGGCAGCGCCCATTTGATCGGCTTGTCGGTTTGCTGACGCAGGAACTTCGCATCTTCGACAAACACCGATTTCTGACGTGACACCGGTCCCACCACGGTTGGCACACTCGCTTCATAGCGATTACGAATCGTGACCGTTTTGCGGTTCTCAAAATCAACGCCGCTCAGGTGCTCAATGAAGGTGGTCACAAAGTGTTGGCGCGTCTGCTCTCCATCGCTGACGATATCAATTTCCGCCTGTTGCTGCTCTTGCAGTGACACACGCAGTGCGTCGTGCTTACCGTCGGTGAGTTCCTGACCTTGCAGTTTCCAAGGCGACCAAAGGGTTTCCGGTTGAGCAAGCCACGTTGGTTTCGGTAGGCTGCCAGAGGTTGAAGTTGGTAATAGTTTTTTCATAGTCAATTCTTCTATCAATGTGAGTGAATTACAAAGGTGTGTTGGCAGACCACTGTTCAAGAATGGTTTGATAAGGCTTGATAAAGTGCTCTTGCGCAAACTTCCCTTGTTCAACCGCTAACTGGCTACGCTCTGCACGGTCATACACGATTTGGGTAATGGAATGATCGAGGTTCTTTAAGTTCGGCTGGTAGCGTTTTCCTGCCGACGAGTTCGCATTGTAGATCTCCGGGCGATAGATCTTTTGGAACGTCTCCATAGTGCTGATGGTGCTGATCAGCTCCAGATTGGTGTAATCATTCAGCAGATCGCCAAAGAAGAAGAACGCAAAAGGCGCGGCGCTATTCGCGGGCATGAAGTATCGCACCTGCAAACCCATTTTTTTGAAGTATTGCTCGGTCAGTGACGACTCATTCGGCAGGTATTCATAGCCCAGAATCGGATGGTAATTTTCCGCGCGATCGTAGACTTTGCTGTCTGACACACTCAAGCAAATCACCGGCGGCTTAGCAAACGCTTCTTTGTAGGTTGAGGAATCCACAAAGGTTTTGAAGAGCTTGCCGTGCAGGTCGCCAAAGCCTTCTGGAATCGAAAATTTCGCTTGGTTCTTGTTGTGCTCCAGCAGCAATACGCTGAAGTCATAATCACGCACGTAAGAGGAGAAGTTATTGCCAACAATGCCTTCAATGCGTTCGTTGGTTTTGTGGTCAAGGATGTTGGTTTTCAGGATCTCAATCGATGGGAATGTTTGGCCGCTGCCTTCGATATCCAAATCCACCGAGATGATTTCCAGCTCAACAGAGTAACGATCGCCGGTGGCGTTGTCCCAGTTCGCCAGCGCGTTGAAACGGTTATCAATCATTTTCAGCGCATTGCGCAGGTTCGACTGGCGGCTTTCGCCGCGCGCTAGGTTGGCGAAGTTCGTGGTAATGCGGGTGCTATCAGAAGGATGATAATTCTCATCAAAGACCACACTGTTAATCGTAAATTTAAAGCCTGTATTCATCGTAATCATCCTTCCTATTGCTTGAGCTAAACCTGATTGACTTTGCTGCTCTCTCTGTACTTTTCACTGTTGTTATTCGACGTGGGCTGCGTGATTGGGTTGGGTTAACCAGCCACATCAATATTATTTAGAGTTATGAGCGCTGTATTTTTTATACATGTGCGGTTATATGAATAAAAGTGGCATTACTTCATGTTCAACATGAAAATAATTAATGATTGGTTTTTGGACGGTGTTCGCACAGGACGAAATAGAGGGTGAAGCGCAAAATGGCGGCTTAACATATTCGCTATCCGGCGCAATCATACTTTAGTGAAAGGCAGCACAAGCTCAACGTTCTACAGGTAAAAATCACGCTATAGTTTAGGCGCTACTCTGCTGTTTCAACGCTGGCCCGGCTGTCGGCAATACGGAGCTGCAGGGATAAAAAATCACAATAATAATGACTAGGACGAAGTATGCTATCCGCTCAACAACGTATTGGCTTGAGCCTCACTGCCTGCGCTATTTTGGCATTGGCAGGCGGCCTCTGGCTTGGTATTGAAAGTGCCGCACTGATTATTCTCACCACTGCTGTCGTGCTGCTATTGCAGCGCGCCGGGCAAACCGCTGTGTCTTCGCACTCACTCATGAAAGAGGCAGACGCTGTGGCACCGTTGATTGCCGCAGAACTCAACAACAACGCCGTCAGCGCGGCCAATGTGTCCTACGCAATTGATGTGGTGAAAGCGCAAACCTCGCGCCAAGTCGCCTCCATTCACACTATTGCTGACACCTCGAATGCGATTACCGAAACGCTCGCCGTGACGGCCACCAGCGTGCAATCTGCGCTGGAAGCCACTCAGACTATGCGCGATACCAGCGAGGAAGGCCGCGGCGAGCTGGAATCGGCCATTGCAGGCATGCAACAGATTAGTGCGCAAACAGCCACGTCTGTAGCTCAAATCCAGACGCTGGATCAGCAAGTCCACCGCATCAAAACCGTCGCCGAAGTGATTGAAAATATTGCGGCGCAAACGAATCTACTGGCGCTCAATGCCGCCATTGAAGCGGCGCGCGCAGGCGAAAGTGGCCGTGGGTTTGCGGTGGTGGCGGATGAAGTTCGCAGCCTTGCCGAACGCACTTCGCGCAGCACCGATGAAGTATCCGGCATTGTGCAACAAATTTTTGATGAGACGCAGGAAGTGACGGCCACCATCACCGCGCTGTCCGATAAAGTCGAACAAGGCGTAACTCGGGTTGAAAGCGTCAATCAGCGGCTGCACAGCATCGCCCACCAATCGCAGGAAGTGGAGTCACAAATGAGCGGCATCAGTCAGGATGTGATTGCCAACGAACACAGCCTACGCCAGATTGCTGAATCTATTGAACATATTCAGCGCGAATTGTCCGACAGCGACAACGAGCTGTCTGATTTACAAAGCGAAGCTGAGCAATTGATGCAGATTGCGGAACACAGTAATGCGGTGTTGGTGGAACACTTTGAAGAGAGCATTCACCGTCCGTTTTACGATTTAGCCGCCGGACTGGCGAAGGCGGTAGGCGAGCGTTTTGAAGCCGATATCGCATCAGGCAAGATTGCCGAACAAGCTTTGTTTGATCGTCAGCACAAGCCTATTGCCAATACCTCGCCGGCCAAGTATCACACCGCGTTTGATCAATATTGCGATGCCGTATTGCCTGAACTGCAAGAGCCGATCATCAAACAGCGCCGCGAAATGGTGTACGCGATCGCCACCGACGATCACGGTTACGTACCGACCCACAATAATCAGTTCTGTCAGACTTTGACGGGCGATCCTAAAGTGGACATGGCCAGAAACCGCACCAAACGGATTTTTGGTGACCGCGTCGGTCTGCGCTGCGGCAAGCATACTCACACCATGTTGCTGCAGACTTATAAACGCGATACAGGCGAAGTGATGCATGACATTTCTGTGCCTATAATGGTTAACGGACGACATTGGGGCGGCATGCGCCTTGGTTACTATCCGCCGCAATGATCCGCTCTGACTACTGGTCTGCGACGTGCCATCACTCGTCGCAGGCCATTCGCCTCACCAAACCGCTTTATCTTCTTATCCCTTCGATTCCGTGACATTCACGTGCCACACTGACGATTCATGCAATCTAACTGTGACGTTTTGAGTAATTTCCTCAATTGATAGTGTCTTTTATGTCATTTAGACTCGCGCAATGGACATGCTCATCATCTTCAAACTTTACCTGCTTTCCGGTCTGGCTTTTTTCGCCGCCTCCTTTGCCATATTCTCGCGAAACCTCAAAAACAGCAGCATTCGAATCGCCAAAGTCCTGCCGATTTTTGCGCTGTTTGGCCTTGTCCACGCTTTTCATATTTGGACCGAACTCTACTTCGATCTCTACCAACACGAATTCATTCTGACCCGCGGCATCGACGCGTTTCGCGTGTTCAAACTGGGGCTGTCGTTTTTACCACTTGCCTATTTCGCCTGGCGAATGCTACCGCTGAGCATGTGGTCGCAGCGGCATATCGCATTGATTAAAAAGGCGATCATCCTGCTGTTGTTTCTTCTTGTGGCCAGCATTTACTGGCTCTACACCCACTACTCGTTCCCCGTGTTTATCCATTACGCCAGCAACCATATTCGCTGGGTATTCGGCTTAGGGTTCAGTACGTTGGCAGGCCTGGCGACATACAGTTACGCCGACCGCGTTGAGTTTGAAGGCTTTGGTTCGTCACGCGCATTCAAACTGCTGGGCATTGCGCTGATTGGTTATGCGTTCAGCGCAGGTTTTCTGACCGACGATGCCGCGCAGCGGGTGCAAGTGATTCGTCTGCTGTGTGCTTACGGCATTCTGCTCAGCCTGTGGAATGCGATGCGCGTATTTGACCGTGAACACGACCAACAATTGCAATCGGCACTGCAACTCTCCTTGCAAGACGCCAAACTCCGCGAATTGGGTGAACTGACTTCCGCCATCGCTCACGAAATCAAAACGCCCATCAGCAGTGCGATGATGAGCTGCGATTTACTGGAAAATCAGCTCTCGCACGACAGCAATCACAAGCGCCAAATCGACCGTATTCGTTACGGCCTGAGCCGCGCCGCGGAAATCAGCCAAGAAGTCCTTAACTACGCACACCACAAGCCAATTGACCGCCAACCAGTAATGCTGGCGGAAGTGATTGATCAGGCGTTATCACTCAATCATTACCGCTTAGAAGGTTTTGACTTGCTGGTGAATGTCGACCGCCAACTGAAGATTTTTGGCGATGCCGGGTTACTGGAAGAGGTGTTCAGTAATCTTATCGGCAACAGTGTCGATGCCAGCCAGACTCACAAATCACTGCGCATTCAGGGGTTTCAGAATAAGCTCAACGCCATTCTGACTTTTACGGATTGCGGTGGTGGCATGCCTGAATCTCTGCTTTCCAAAGCGACTCAGCCCTTTTTTACCACCAAGCCCAAAGGGGAAGGCACGGGGATGGGGCTGGCGCTGTGCAAACAAATCATTACGCAACACAACGGCGAACTGTTACTTTATAACCACGATAATGGACTCACAGTCGAAGTTCGCATCCCGAGGAAAATGCAATGACGTTACAACTGTTACTCGCAGAAGACGATCCGCAGCTTCGCGAAGTGCTCATCGAAGCGCTGACTTTAGAATCTTTCGCGGTCACCGCCTGTGACAACGCGGAAGACGCCCTCGACATCGCCGCCAAGCAGCCGTTTGACCTGGCCCTATTCGATGTCGTGATGGGCGGGATGACGGGCATTGATGCCCTGACGACTCTGCGTCGCCTGCAACCGAACATCGGCATCATCATCACAACTGCATTTGCGACGGTGGATATTGCCGTCGATGCAATGAAGAAAGGCGCCGATGAATTTCTGACTAAGCCATTTAATCTCGCGGCTTTATCGGTCACTCTGAAGCGCGTCCATGCAGAGCACGCACCAAAAGCGGATATTGCCGAAAGCGAGCATGATCAGATCTTCAGTGCCCTGTCGAATCCGATTCGTCGCACGGTGGTTAAACAGCTCAAGCTGCACCGCAAAGTGAAGTTCATGGATTTGTGCCGTATGGTCGGAATTGAAGACCACACCAAATTCAATTTCCATCTGCGCCAACTGGTCAACAGTGGCTTGGTATCGAAAGAAGAAGGTCGGGTGTATTCGCTTACCGCACAAGGCATGCAGATCTACGCCAGCCTGCTGAAATAACCCATCCCGCTGATTGAGTGGTTCGGTGTCCCGTGCACCGAATACTTGAATCGCCACCGAGTCAGTGACCACGCGTGAGCCAAGCGTTCAACACGGATTGTTAGTTAACGTTAAACCTATGCAAATCCTGCCCGTTACATCGAATGAGGCGTTGGTGCGACATCCACAAGTGTTAACGACACCAGCAAACGCCAGATAACACAGAGCCACGCGGCTCACTTCGAGGTGTAGAAGCGCAGCGGCGTGGCTTTTCGGTTATTTGCTTTTCGGAGCTTGGCGTTTCACCTTACCCTGAAACTGTTTAATACTGCTCTTATTGTTGGTGCGACGGTTGGCCTTTTTATCACGTGGCGCGCGTTTACTCTCACCTGTTGACGGTTTGTCCGTCACAGGAAAGCCTGCCAAATCTTGCACTGGTAATGCACGTTGAGTGAGGTGACGAATCGCGTTCAGTGCGTCCATTTCACCATGACAGACCAACGACATCGCCACACCTTGCTCGCCTGCGCGGGCGGTGCGCCCCACTCGGTGAACGTATGTTTCGGCATGCATGGGCAGTTCAAAGTTGATCACGACCGGCAGCTGTTCAATGTGAATGCCACGCGCTAACAGATCCGTGGCGATCAGTACGTTGACCTGACCTGATTTAAACTGAGCCAGCGCTTCTTCTCGCTCATCTTGACTCTTATTACCATGCAGCGCAGTGGTCGACACACCCGCTTTATTGAGCTTCTTCGCTAAGCCATCGGCGTTCTCTTTCGCACCGATAAAGACCAACACCTGCGTCCAAGCATTTTGTTGGACAAGTTCAATCAACGCTTTGGTTTTACTGCCTTTATTGACTAAAAACAGCGTTTCAGTGATGTCTTGATTGGTGCTGTTTTCTTGATGCGCAGCCACCTGTTTGGGTGCGCGCATCAACTGCTTCGCTTTTTCCTTCAACGCATCAGAGAAGGTCGCTGAGAACATTGCAGTTTGGCGCTGATTGGCGGTTTGCATCGCGATGTTTTGTACATCCGGCCAAAAGCCCATGTCTAGCAAACGGTCAGCTTCATCCAATACGAGGGTATGAATATGGCTCAAATCCAAGCCGTTATTCGCCAGATCAACCAAACGACCGGTCGTCGCGACAAGAATATGAGGATTTGTCGCGAGCGACTGCTGCTGTTGCGCTTTATCAACGCCGCCACACAAACACACCGCGTTGATTTCAAGCGCTTGACCAACTTGGTTGATCGCTTCACTCACTTGGATTGCCAGCTCACGCGTTGGCACAAGAATCAGCGCTTTTTGCTGAGGATTTGCGGTGAGCTTTTCTAACAACGGCAAAGCATAAGCGAGCGTTTTGCCGCTGCCGGTATGCGCCAATGCCAACACGTCTTTGCCAGCTAATAACTCTGGAATAACTAACGCTTGAATATCGGTCGGCTTCCTGACGTCTTTTGGCAGTGCGTGAATTAGCTCAGAACTCAATGAGAGAGTAGAAAATGGCATTAGCGGAACCTTGTGCTTTGGGTTGAAGAGGCAATAGAAACAATAAAAAGCGGGAAAACGCAGGCGCGGACTCTACCACAATCTACGGGGTGAACCATCCTATTTTAGGCGCTGAAAGCAAGCAGCGCCGAAATGCTGCGCTTTCAAGTAGGTTTACATTGTAAATGGTTCCTTGGTGTAAAAAGCGCACTTCAAGGCCATCTCTAAGCCGCGAACGTCAAGCCATGTGCGCAAGCCGTTGATTTTTTTGCAGTGCAATGCGTCGCATTTTATGCACCGTGTTGTCGTTGCTATCAAAGTTTCAGTCGCCTAAATTACAATCTATTTGACTCATTTCCAGTCATCACGCAACGTTAATCGATGTCAAACCACATGGAACTTAGGAATGGAACACCACACGTTACTGCTGTTTACGATCGCCTGTCTGTCGATCAATTTGATCCCAGGCCCCGATGTGATTTATATCGTCTCTAACACCATGAAAGGGAAAATGGCCGCGGGTATGAAAGCGGCGCTCGGGCTCGGTGTGGGTTATGTGGGTCACACGTTGGCTGCTTGTTTGGGCTTGTCGGCGCTGATTCTCAGCTCAGCAATGGCGTTTACTGTCGTCAAATGGCTTGGGGCGGCGTATCTGGTCTATCTCGGCATAAAATCTCTGTTGGCGATGTGGCGTGGCGGCAGCCAGCTCAGCCTCGACCATCAAGCGAAAGCGCCGCAAAATATCTTTATGCAAGGCGTTATTGTCAGCGTACTCAACCCGAAAGTAGCGCTGTTCTTTTTGTCCTTTCTTCCGCAATTTATCGACCTGTCGGCAGGCTCCGCGAGCATGCAACTGTTTACTTTCGGCTTAGTCTTCAGTGTGCTGGCGACGCTGTGCAATGTGCTCTACGCCACGGCTGGCAGTTGGTTGCTGGGTAGCCCAAAAGCAAGCCGTTATTCACGAGCCCTGGAAGGCGTATCGGGCGTACTGCTGATTGGTCTGGCGGGCAAAATTGCCGTCAGCGACCGTTAAGCCAACCACTAAATCCGATACGAAACGAAAGGAAGTACGATGTACAAAGGTAAGATCACTGAATTGCTCGGCAGCGAACTGCCGATAATCCAAGCCCCGATGGCAGGTGTGCAAGACAGCGCGTTAGCCATCGCGGTGTGTGAAGCCGGTGGCTTAGGTTCACTGCCGTGCGGAATGTTAAGCGCGGACAAGATTGTTGCCGAAATCGAGGCGATTCAGGCTGCGACAGACAAACCGTTCAACCTCAATTTCTTCTGCCATGAAATGCCTGAGCAGGATGCGCGGCAGCAGCAAATCTGGCGTGATACCCTGCGCCCCTATTTTAACGAGCTCGGCAGCGAACCTGAAAACCATAGCGGCGGCGCCAGCCGACTGCCATTTAGCCATGAAATTGCTGACGCGATTGAACACTACCAGCCACGCGTGATCAGTTTTCACTTCGGATTACCGAAACCGGATCTGTTGGCGCGAGTAAAATCCTGGGGGTGCGCGGTGATCTCTTCAGCCACCACTTTACAGGAAGCGCTATGGTTAGAAGTCCACGGTGCCGACGCCATCATTGCGCAGGGCGCGGAAGCGGGTGGACATCGGGGTATGTTCCTGACGAACGATGTGACCACGCAACTCGGTACATTCGCGCTGGTACCACAAATCGCCCACAATGTGCGTATTCCCGTGATTGCTGCTGGCGGCATCGCCGATAGCCGTGGTATTAAAGCCGCCATGACACTGGGCGCCGAAGCCGTGCAACTGGGCACAGCCTATATGCTGTGTAGCGAAGCCAAAACCTCCCCCTTGCACCGCAGCGCCATTTCGTGCATTCGCGCCGAGCACACCGCCTTAACCAATGTGTTCTCCGGCCGACCAGCGCGCGGTATCGTTAACCGCGCCATGCGCGATCTGAACTATCTTTCTTCACTCGCACCGCAGTTTCCGTATGCGTCAGCCGAGATGTCCGCACTGCGCACGTTAGCCGAACAGCAAGGCCGTGACGATTTCACTCCGCTCTGGTGCGGGCAAAACACATCGGGCTGCGTGGCTATCTCCGCCGCCGAACTGACCTTGTTGCTGGCCACAGAAAGCGGCATGTTGCCTATTCGCTAGTCGCTTTCGCGAAAACAAAAAGGCACGTCACTAGAACGTGCCTTTTTCATTGGCTTTGCAGTGAAGATTAACGGCGGGCTTGCATGGCCAGTTCTACCGCGCGCAGCTGTGCCAGCGCTTTGGTTAGCTCAATCTGTGCCTGCGCGAAACTGAAATCGTCACCGTGGTGGCGAATGTTCTCTTCCGCGGCTTTGCGTGCCGCTTCTGCGCGAGCCCGGTCGATATCTTTACTGTGCAGCGCGGTATCGGCCAGTACAGTGACGATATCCGGTTGCACTTCCACCAACCCGCCAGAGACATAGAGGATCTCCTCTGGCTTATGCAAGTCACCGACAATACGCGCCACACCCGGTTTGATCTTGCTGATCAGCGGAGAGTGGCCCGGGCGAATCCCGAGTTCACCATCTGCGCCAGCGATGGCCAGGCCATGCGCGGGGCCAGAATACAAGGTACCTTCAGCACTCACTACGTTGAGTTGAAACGTGTTTTGTGTAACAGCTATCGCCATGTTGCCTCCTGCCAATTACAGCGTTTTGGCTTTTTCAAGCACTTCGTCGATGGTGCCGCAGTACAGGAATGCCTGTTCCGGAATGTCATCGTACTGACCATTCAGCAGCGCTTTGAAGCCTGAAATGGTGTCTTTCAGCGGAACGAACACGCCTTTCTGACCGGTAAACACTTCGGCCACGTGGTACGGTTGAGTCAGGAAACGCTCCACTTTACGGGCGCGTGAAACCAGACGCTTGTCATCTTCCGACAGCTCATCCATCCCCAGAATCGCGATGATGTCTTTCAGCTCTTTGTAGCGTTGCAGAGTCATCTGCACGCGCTGCGCCACATCGTAGTGCTCCTGACCGACGATTTGTGGATCCAACTGACGCGAAGTGGAGTCCAGTGGGTCAATCGCAGGATACAGGCCGAGTGCAGCAATGTTACGAGACAGAACTACCGTCGCATCCAAGTGCGCGAAGGTGGTCGCTGGCGATGGGTCGGTCAAATCATCCGCAGGTACATATACCGCCTGGATTGAGGTGATCGAGCCATTTTTGGTTGACGTGATACGCTCTTGCAGCACGCCCATCTCTTCCGCCAATGTTGGCTGGTAACCTACCGCTGAAGGCATACGGCCCAGCAGCGCCGATACTTCGGTGCCCGCCAGTGTGTAACGGTAGATGTTATCGACAAACAGCAGCACGTCACGGCCTTCGTCACGGAAACGCTCCGCGATGGTCAAGCCAGTCAGCGCCACGCGCAGACGGTTACCCGGTGGCTCATTCATCTGGCCATACACCATCGCCACTTTGTCCAGTACGCCAGCGTCCTTCATCTCGTAGTAGAAGTCGTTACCTTCACGGGTACGTTCCCCTACCCCGGTAAACACGGACAAGCCGGAGTGCGCTTTAGCGATGTTGTTAATAAGTTCCATCATGTTGACGGTTTTACCGACACCCGCACCACCGAACAGACCGATTTTGCCGCCTTTTGCGAACGGACAAATCAGGTCAATGACTTTGATGCCGGTTTCCAGCAGCGCGGTGCTGTTGGCCTGCTCTTCGTAGCTTGGCGCCGGACGGTGAATCTCATATTGCTGTTCTTCACCAATCGGACCACATTCGTCGATCGGCTCGCCCAGCACGTTCATGATACGGCCAAGGGTTTTCTCGCCCACAGGCACGGTGATCGGGCCACCGGTGGTTTCACACTGAATGCCACGTTTCAGGCCATCCGATGAACCCATAGCGATACAACGTACGATACCGCCACCCATTTGTTGTTGTACTTCCAGCATCAGTGACGAGTTGTTGCCGCCGATGACTTTCAGCGCGTCGTAGACTTTCGGCCCTTGGTTTTGCTCGAATTCCACATCAACAACCGCGCCAATCACTTTGACGATTTTGCCAATACTCATAATAAAAACCTCAAATTTCTCTCTAAACCGCCTGGGCGCCTGCAACGATTTCGCTCAGCTCTTGGGTAATCGCAGCCTGACGTGCTTTGTTGTACACCAGTTGCAGGTTCTCAATCAGTTGGCCCGCGTTATCGGTCGCAGCTTTCATCGCCACCATTCGCGCAGCCTGCTCACAGGCGATAGTCTCAACCACACCCTGATACACCAGTGATTCCACGTAACGGTGAATCAGATGGTTGAGGATGTCCTGAGGTGACTGTTCGTAGATGTAGTCCCAGCGACTGTTCTGATCACGCTCGATATCCTCTTTCGGAAACGGCAGCAGTTGCAGTACGCGGGGCTTTTGCACCATGGTGTTCACAAATTGGTTGAACACCATATACAGACGATCGATCTTGCCTTCGGAGTAATGCTCCATCATGGCGTTCACGGTGCCCAGCATCTCTTCCAGTTTTGGCTTGTCACCCAGACCCGAAGTCTGCGCGATGGATTTCCCCATCGACTGGAAAAAGCCAATCGCTTTTGAACCAATCAGTGTGGTATCCACTTCCACGCCTTTGGCGCGCCAATCCTGCATCTCCGTCAATACCTGCTTAAACAGGTTGGAGTTCAAACCGCCGCACAAGCCCCGGTCTGAAGAGATGATGATGTACGCCACACGTTTGATTTCCCGCTCTTGCAGGAACGGATGGCTGTACTCCAGTGTGCCGGATGACACGTGGCCGATCACTTTGCGCATGTTGATGGCATAAGGACGCGATGCTTCCATGTTGTCCTGTACCTTGCGCATTTTGCTCGCGGCCACCATCTGCATCGCACTGGTGATCTTCTGGGTATTCTGAACACTGGCAATCTTGGTGCGGATCTCTTTCGTATTTGCCATAAAGGCCTCCTACTGAGTGATGCAATGCCCTTATTGCAGTGCCATGAACGCTTCCATCAGCGCAAACAACTGGCTTTCGATTTCGCCGTTGTAATCGCCGGTCGCGTTGATGGTTTGCAGCAGTTCTGCCGCGTTTGCACGCGCGTATGCCAGCAAATCGTCTTCAAATTTGGCGATGTCATGCAGCTCAATGTTGCTCAGGAACCCTTTCTCGGCAGAGAAAATCACCACCGCTTGCTCAGCCACACTCATCGGTGAGTACTGCTTCTGCTTCATCAACTCCGTCACTTTCTCACCGTGGTCAAGCTGACGACGCGTAGTCTCATCCAAATCGGAAGAGAACTGAGCAAACGCAGCCAGTTCACGATACTGCGCCAGTGCAGTACGAATACCACCAGACAGTTTCTTGATGACTTTGGTTTGCGCGGCACCACCGACACGAGAGACCGAGATACCCGGATCAACCGCCGGGCGCAGGCCCGAGTTGAACAGTTGGGTTTGCAGGAAGATCTGACCGTCGGTAATCGAAATCACGTTGGTCGGAACGAACGCTGACACGTCACCCGCCTGGGTTTCGATGATTGGCAGCGCCGTCAATGAACCGGTTTTGCCTTTCACTTCGCCGTTGGTGGCACGTTCCACGTACGCTTCGTTCACGCGCGCTGCACGTTCCAGCAGACGGGAGTGGAGGTAGAACACGTCGCCCGGGAATGCTTCACGGCCTGGCGGGCGTTTGAGCAGCAGGGAGATTTGACGATACGCTACCGCTTGTTTAGACAAGTCATCGTAGACGATCAGTGCATCTTCACCGCGGTCACGGAAGTATTCGCCCATGGTACAACCGGCGTAAGGTGCCAGGTATTGGAGCGCCGCCGCTTCAGAAGCAGAGGCCACCACGATGATGGTGTTGTCCAGTGCGTTGTGCTCGTCGAGTTTACGAACCACGTTGGCAATGGTTGACGCTTTTTGGCCAATTGCCACGTAGATACATTTCACACCCAGAGATTTCTGGTTGATGATGGCGTCAATAGCCATCGCGGTTTTACCCGTTTGACGGTCACCGATGATCAGCTCACGCTGACCACGACCGATTGGCACCATAGAATCCACGGCTTTGTAGCCAGTTTGAATCGGTTGGTCGACCGATTTACGGTCGATAACACCCGGTGCAATCACTTCGACGGGTTCCATGCGATCGAACGTGATCGCGCCTTTACCGTCGATAGGTTGACCGAGCGTGTTCACCACACGACCCAGCAGGCCGTTACCTACTGGCACTTCCAGAATGCGGCCGGTGCCTTTCACTTTCATGCCTTCGCACAGGTCCGCGTAAGGGCCCATGACCACCGCGCCGACCGAGTGACGCTCCAGGTTAAGCGCCAGTGCAAAGCGGTTATCCGGCAGTTCCAGCATCTCACCTTGCATCACGTCAGACAGGCCGTGAATGGTGATGATACCGTCGCTGACAGAGACAATAGAACCTTCGTTACGAGCTTCGCTTTCAAGGTCGAAGTTGACGATACGCTGTCTGATTAATTCACTGATTTCGTTTGAATTTAATTGCATTTCTTTACCCCATTACACATGTAGGTTGGTCGAGAGGCGGCCGATATTCGCGATGACGCTGCCATCAAACACGGTTTGGCCGGCTTTAATCACCACACCACCTACCAGGGATGGATCCAGTTGTTGTTCCAGCGTGATGGTTTTGCCAAAGCGCTGCGTTAATGCTTGAGTAAGCTGCAATGCTTGCTCATCATCCAGCGGCTCGGAGGTACACACTGTCACATTCATGGTTTGTTGGAATTCCGCTATATACTCGCGGAACTGGCTCAGGACTTCGCTCAACGCCTTTAGCCGACGATTCTCGGCCATCACTTTCAGAAAGTTCTGAAAGTACTGGCTCATAAACTCACCGCCCACTTGCAGCATCATCTCCAGCAGCGGCTGTTCAGAGCTCTCTTCGTCCAGCTCATTGAGCATCAGAACGGTGTTGGGTTGAGTCAGAATCATCTCGGCGATGGTCAGCGTTTGCTGCCATTCGTCCAGTGCGTCGATCTCTTTGGCGAAATCAAACGCTGCTTTGGCGTAAGGTTGAGCGACGACAGTTAAGTCAGACATGCGTCCTCCTACATTTCACTGATGAATCGGTTCACAAGATCGCGATTCGCAGTGCTGTCGAGATTACGGCTGATCAGCTTGCTGGCGCTTTCGATCACCAGGTCGGCCATTTCCGCTTTCAGTTCCTGACGCAGGCGGTTACGTTCGTTATCGATTTCCGCCTTGCCCTCCGCAATGATGCGGTCTTTTTCTTGTCTGGCGAGTTCCACCGCTTCAGCAACCAATTGGTCCTGACGCTGCTGACCCTGCGCAATGATGGCCTGCGCTTTCTCGCGCGCTTCGGCAATCACGGTGGCACCGTTGGCTTTCGCCAGCTCAAGTTCCTTCACGGCTTTCTCTTTCTGAGCCAGACCTTCAGCAATTTCGGCGCGGCGCTCATCCAGCAGTTTGACGAGTGGTGGCCAGACGTATTTCATGCACAGCCACGCGAAGATCACGAACGAGATCGCCTGGCCGAGCATAGTGGCATTGATATTCATAGCACCCTCACATTCATAACGTGTTTTTGACGATTAATTTCGAATTACGCTACGGCGAAGATGATGTACAAACCGATACCCACACCAATCATTGGTACCGCATCCACAAGACCCATCATGATGAAGAACTGGGTACGAAGCATTGGGGTCAAATCAGGTTGACGCGCGACACCTTCCAGATATTTACCTGCCAGGTTACCGATACCTGCGGCTGCACCCGCGGCACCTAAACCAATCAATAGTGCACCGGCTACATACAGAACTGCGCTAACGATATCCATAACAACTCCTAGAATTGAATCAACAAGTTAAAATTAAATAAATTTGAGAAATAAATTAGTGGTGTTCTTCTACAGCCATACCTAAATAAACCACGGTCAAAACCATGAATATGAAGGCCTGAAGAACAACGATTAAAATATGGAACAATGCCCATGGAACACTTAATGCCCACTGCATCCACCACGGCATTAATGCGATCAGGATAAATATCATTTCACCTGCGTACATGTTGCCGAATAATCGCAAACCTAATGAAATAGGTTTTGAAATTAACGTTACCAGTTCTAACACAAAATTAACTGGATATAACAAAGGATGAGAAAAAGGTTGCGTAGTTAACTCTTTAATAAACCCTTTAATTCCTTTGTTTTTTAACGTATATAAAATCACTAAAGCAAATACACCGAGTGCCATAGACATCGTAATATTCACGTCTGCAGACGGTAGATCTCTAAAGTGACCAATCCCCAACATTCGAGTGATAGCTGGAATAAAATCAATCGGTAATAAGTCGATTGCGTTCATCAGCAATACCCAAACAAATATCGTCAGAGCCAGCGGGCCAATCAACTTGTCTTTGGCCAGAAAAATCTCGCTGACAATGTTTTCGACGAATTCAAAAATCAATTCGATAAAACATTGGAAACGGCCTGGTACTCCTTTGGTTCCTTTGCTGACTGCAAAGCGGAACGCCAGAATGAAGGCAATTCCCAGAACCCAAACCATGATCATGGAATCGATATTGATGCCTGACCAACCCTCGCCAGAGGTAAGAAAGGTCAGGTGGTGCTCAATGTATTCATGAGCCGATTGAACCTTCTCCATCTATGCTTTCCTTTCGGCCTTGTCCTTAAACATCGGCGTGAAGAAATGCCCGAGCATTGCCACACTGAATGCAATCAAGACCACTATGTTGCGCAGAGCCATGAATCGAAAGGTCAATACAAACATCAGGATGGTGTATATCACTTTGATGTTGCGGCTTAAGTTCATTAAGTCGCGTAAACTCTCCGTGGGTTTGAACTTCGATTTAATGGACGCCAGTAACATCCCGATCAAGGACGGCACCACGGCGATAACGACACCGGTGAACGCAGACTCTGCGCTTAACGTTCCATATCGAAAATACTCGAATCCAATGAATAACAACCCTAAGACCGTCTGAGCACACAGTATCCTCTTGCCTGCCACCATAATGGCATTGCTGGTACTACTTGCTTCCATAAACCACCTTGTTAATTAAAATTACAATTTATTCTGATAATTAAAATTCACAAAAAGTCCTTATTAAGTTTAATTTAAAATATCCTGATAATTAAATTTCACAGAATTAAATTCAGATTGATAATTATATTTCACAGAATAAGAATAACTCGGGATAAACAACCTTTCCCTCGAGTCCAAAAAAATATACACCCATAATTCGAACGGTTTGAATCCCAAAAAGCTGAAAATTATCATTCCATTTTTGAAGGTGATATTTATTTGTTTTTCTCAATTTTTGGGGATAGATTAAAAAGCAAGTTTGTACAGCAATGCAGACATAGCTCTATCACATGGATTGTGAACCCATCGGCGCGAGTTATTATGTGTTGGTAATATGAACCCAAATAAAAGCTAATTTTTTTGATTTACCAGAATCCCACTCTAAACACGTTGTTTAGAGTGGTTCTTTTTTTGTACGGGATTTATTATATCGAAGTTAATTTAAACAAATTTTAAATAACCCCGTTATTTAAATTAACGAGGTTATTCATTTTTACTCTTATTTATTTTATTTTTAGTGAAACTAGTTGCTTAATATCACTCGGGCATGGTGAGGCTGAACGGGTCGGTTGTTGTGTCCCATCACTTGCATCAGTGATTGATCCTGCTGCGCAGAGAGCACCTGCGATTGTTTAAGTACAAACCAACGTACCCCTTCGCTGCACGGTGGTGTGGTCAGCGATCCATTAAATCGATAATAATCATTCAGTTGTGGTAGCAAATCGTTGACTGGAAATGCGTTACTCAATAGCTGGGACTGACCTTTTTTCGGCAATGTCTGAGTCAGTTGACTTAGTGCGGAATTCTCTTTACCAACCTCAAACATCACGGCTAGTACCGCCAGATTGCCCTCGGCATCCGCGTTTACAAAATGCGCTTCCAGCGGGTATTGATGCCCCTTAATCAGGTTCTCTGACGGAGTGTGAAAATGAAACTGTTGCAACGTGAAGGTTTTACCATCCACGCTCAGCGTATTGTTGCCACTGACGCTGGCCTGCAACGTGTGGCCATTATTGGTCAGAGAGGTCACCACACCGGCATAATGCACAGCTAAAGGCGCCAGTTGTGCCTCAACTGCGTCATCAATATTAACCGGGCTCTGGTTCACACCAGCAGCGCACACCGGAGATACTGCTCCCCAATGCTCAGGCCCGTGAGCGCCTTCGTACCCCCATTCAGACGCTTGTACATTTGCCGCGCACAGTGCGCTTACTGACATTGCCAACCATAATTTTTTCATCATTTTTCCTTGAAGTTGTTTGTTTGCACTCGATACTCAGCTCACCGTCATAGTGAACGCTGCATAGTAATGACCCTTTTCAATCTGGGTGTATGCTGAAAAATTAGATTGATGCCGGAAATTGGAAGGGTGTTCTCAATGCGCGCACAAGCCAAGCATGATGAGTACGCCTAATTTCCTTAACCACCTGTTTTATCAGTAGAATACGTGCTACACGCATAAAAAAGGCAGTGCCGGAGCACTGCCTGAGTTCACTTCCTTGTGGGACTTAATCTGGTTACTGAGCCTGATTCTCGGCGATGGTTTGGGCGCTGCGCTCGAAGGTCATCGCCAGGCGCTCAAACATCCCTTCCACCACTTCAAACTGGCCTTTCGGGAGATTCGCTTCACGCAGCGCTTGCAACAGTGCATCACTGACTTGGCTGAACCGACATGTCGTTTTGCCTTTAGAACAGAGGAAGAAGGCATCCGCCAGCGCCTGCTGCCAATCATCAAGCATTGTTTCCACCTTGCTGCTTTTCACCCCCGAAATTAAACGGCGCAAACGAATCGACACATGCCCCAGATTGAGGCCCGTCAACGCTAAATCCGTGATGTCACGCGTGCGACTGGCCATGCTTTTGTCGTAGGTAGCAATGCGCAGCAAGCGGTCCCCCATTCGGGCGTTAAACCAGTGATCCGGCGCAGGATGGGACATGAGCTCTCGCAAATCCTTTTGCGTTGCGCGCATCAGGCGGTGCTGCATCAACTGCAGCCCAGGGCCAGTAATCATCTTGAACATCCAGTACAGCACCGTCACGCCGACAAAAATCGACAGCGCATTGCTGAGCGTGGAATCAATCGAAAACGAACGCGTCATGTTGTTGCTTGGGCTGATCAAGATGGTAAACGGAATGCAAAAGCCAAGGCCGTATGGCAGAGTCGGACGGTTCGCCAGCGCCAGCAAACCAAAGAAATACGGACCAGCGAGAATCATCACCAGCAGCTCATAATCTCCACTGCTTTGCGCCAGCAAACCAAGGCCATAAAAAATCGCCACAGGGACCGCGATCATCACCCCAAGTAGCAGGCGTTGCAGCACTATCATCAATATGGTGAGCGGTAAGCGCGCCATCATGATGGAGAAGGTCACCGGCAGGATCATCATCATCAGCGCCGCACTCGAGCCCGTTCCGACCCATACGCCTGCGCCCACAGAAAATACCACCATGGTGCGCAGGCCAGTCGTCAATCCCACCAGCGGGTCTTTGTAGGGTTTAAGATTCGGTGCATTGAGCAAGACCGGCTCTTTGCTGATCAGTGCGTTATACCCTTTCAGGATCATCACCAGATCGGCACTCAGTTCCAGCGAGACTTTCATCAACCGGGATTGTAACGGCGTGAGGTCGACAGCCTGATTGCTGTACACCAACTGACGGCGGCGCAGTGTCTGAGCCAGTTTGTAGCACGCTTCATAATCCGTCGTGGCCTGCATGCGCCTGAAGCTTTCGCCCATTTCGGCCATCATCTGCGCCAAATCATCGCCGATCAGTTCCGAGTGTTTGCGTTGCAGACGACCAAAAATCTGAATCACCGCAAGCAGCGACAGGGTCTTATTGCAAATCAGGCTGGCGGCTTTACTCTGTCCCGGGCCTTCCGGACCTTCGTATACCACTGCGCTCAAGTCATCGCTCATCACCGCAATCGATTCCAGGATCGCATCAATGTGCTGATGCCGGTTTTCGTGGGATCCGTTTTTGTCCAGTTCCAGACTCAGATAACTCAGCGTTTGGTTGATCACATTGCGCGCATGAGTGCGCAGGCCATCTTTTACTTCCATCGGGAAGATCAGTTTACTCACCAACGCCGCGCAGATAGCACCGACGATGATTTCGCTCACGCGCGCCTGAGCGACTTGAAAGATGGTCTGACTGCTGGCGGTCGACGGTGACACCATCACCAGCAACACAATCAGACAGGCGGTAATACCCGCCATCGCAAAGGCGTAAATGAAGTTAGTACGACGCACCATGGCGCCCATACCGGAGTTAAAACCCAGCCACAGCGCAAGCAAAGGCAGGGCAATTTCCGGATACGGTGCAAACCAGTTGAGAATGGCAATCCCGACGATACCCCCGATCAGAGTACCGACGATTTGGCACAAACCTTTTTCAATAACCAGACCGCCTTCCGGACGGATTTGCAAAAACACCGCCGACACCAGCGCCCAATAAGGACGATCCAGATTGAGGAACATAGCGATATACAGCGACAACGCCATCGCAATGACCCCTTTGATCGCAAACAGCACCGCCCGTTTATCCGGCATTAACAGGCTGTTGAGTAACACACCCATGGGCTTTACTCAGCTTCTTGCAGATAAATGGAGACCGTCATCCCAGCGCTGATGTTGATGCCTTCCGGCAGCGGATCCAGTTTGATATCGACCGGAATACGCTGTGCCAGTCGCACCCAGTTGAAAGTTTGTTGCACCTGAGGCAACAACTGCCCGTTGCTGCTGGTGTTGCTGTCGGCAATCGCTTTGCCGATGCTCACCACCGACCCCGTCAGCGGTTCACCGCCGCTCATCAGGCTAATCTTGGCTTTCTGCCCCACTTTGATCAGCGGCAGTTTGGTCTCTTCGAAATAGCCCGTCACGTAGAACGAATCTGTTTTGACCAGCGAAATCACCGAACTGCCCTGACTGACGTAGTTACCTTCACGCAAATTTAGGTTAATCAAGGTACCGTCGGCTGGCGCGTGAACCTGAGTGCGGTCGAGGTTGATTTGCGCGCTGTTCAGCTGAGCTTTAGCGATATCCAGACTCGCTTGTGCCAGTTCGGTATTGATGCGCGCGCTTTCCACTGTCTCTTCACTGATCAGTTTTTTATCGGTTAACTGCTGGCGGCGATGGTACTGATGGCGAGCCAAATCGAGTGAATATTGTTTATTTTCAACCTGCGCGGTCAGCTCTTTGATTTTGGCCTGATAACGGGTGTCATCAACACTGAAAATCAAGTCGCCTTTCGTCACTGGTTGGTTATCTTTCACATTGAGTGTTTTCACCCAGCCGGAAACATCCGGCGCAATGGTGATCACTTCGGCGCGAATGCGTCCGTCGCGTGTCCAGGGAGAATAGAGGTAGTGGTTCCAGACCCAATGGCCAGCAATGACGGCAATAATGACCACCGCCAGAGTCAGCGAAATTCGAAATAATTTTCCCATGCGCAACATTAACTCCCGAAAAAATGAACAACTACAGCCAGATAACAAACAAACAGCCCCACTTCGAACCAGGCTGCTTTCCACAGCAGATGGTAAACACCCGTTGTATGCAGCACGAAGCGGGTCAGACAGGAAAGAATGAACGCCATGGGCACAAACACCACCAACGGACTGAACAGTAAGCCTCCCAGTGCTAATTCTTCAAACATAACGAAATAATCTCAATGGGTTAGATTAGAAGTATAGAACAGCAGAAATCAGAATATGGAACGAAGAATGCGGAGTCAGCGACGACGTGCAGCGTGGCAAGCAGAGCGGCGGGCTCTTTGCCTTAGCCGAAGTCTCTACGTTGTGCAGCAAGCATCAACGCAATGATGACTAAGGAATTTGAGGAAAGAGTCCGGCAACAAAAAGTAAGACGGTTGAGCGTAACTAAACTGACGGCTGGCGACTGTTTTTATTCTAAGTTTGGTCTTAGTTTGCGCCAGCGTTTCTTTCCGGACAAGCACCAATCAGGACGCACACTCGTGACGACAAAGAAAAAATCGTCACTCATCCGGTGACAAAAAAACCGGGCAGATCCCGGTTTTGTTCTTCACATCAGAAGCCTACGCGCTGCTCATCGTGCCAGATGCGTGTATTCAATAATGACCTGATTACCATCAATCAGGACGCGCTGAATTTCACCATCGACCGTGACGCGGTTTTGCAGGTGAACCAGATGCTCACCCGAGATGAACTTATTCTTCAGCGTCGGCAGCACGTTATGTGGCTCCACATGCAGCTGCTGACAAAACTTAGTAACAAACGCCATCGTCAGCGGTGCGTTGCCACGCAAAATGTTTGAAAACTCGACCTGACTGACCCCCAGTCTTTTGGTCATTTCCATCTGCGTCAGATGCATTTTTGCTTTTTGGGACATCCAAACATCGTACAGAGCAATACGATCCTCTGGGCCAAATTCCATTGTGTTTCCTCAATTCATCACCTAATGCTATGAAAATGACAAAAACCCATAAACCGTATGTCAATCGAAAGTGAGTTTCTGTCCAAGATTTCCCACAGTCCATGGTTATGGAAGCCAGATCGCCACCAATGTCATGCTCAGGTTGATGAAGAAACAGTCAGTCGACAACGCGATTGCGCAAGCAAAAAGGCCCGCAAAACGCGGGCCAGTCTTTACCTAACTCTCAGATTGCTATGCAAACAGGCTGGCGAACAAACGCTTCACCCAATCCATTGCCTGCTTGAACCAACTGCCAGTATCAACACTTTCCAGCGCAATCAACGGCGCTTCGCCCACTTTACGTTGGTCAATCTGATAAATCACTTTACCGACCACGTCACCCTGCTCAATGGGTGCTTTGAGTTCACCGTCAAGTTCAATCATCCCGCTCAGCTGTGGCAGTTCGCCTTTCATCAAAGTCAGGTAGGTGGTTTGTGCGACCCCAATCGGCAGGTCATCTTTATTCCCCATCCAGACCCGCGCCGTCTCAATGGTCTCGCCCGCTTTGTGCGGCGCAACCGTATCAAAGAAGCGGAATCCGTAACTCAACAGTTGTTTACTGTCCGACTCCCGGCTCTTCATGCTGTTGGCTCCCATCACGGCGGAGATCAAGCGCATATTACCGCTGGTTGCAGACGTCACCAAACTGTAGCCAGCACCGCTGGTATAACCGGTTTTCATGCCATCAACGTTCATACTTCGATCGCGCAGTAGGCCATTGCGGTTGTACTGAGTAATACCGTTGTAGGTGAACGACGTTTCGCTGTAGATAGGATAGATGTCCGGCAAATCACGAATGATCGCTTGCGCCAGCTTCGCGATGTCGTAAGGCGTGGTGTAAAGGCCGTCGCTATCCAATCCATGAGGGTTGGTAAACGCGGTATTGCTCAGCCCTAAACGCTGCGCCCAGGAATTCATTAAATCGACAAACGCATTTTCAGAGCCCGCGACGTGTTCGGCAATCGCTACACTCGCGTCGTTGCCCGACTGCACAATCAGACCGCGATAGAGATCCATCATGTTGACGCTGGTGCCAACCTCAATAAACATTTTCGATGAATCGGGGAAATTCTTGGCCCACGCTTTCTGGCTGATGGTGACTTGATCGGTCGGTTTGATGTTACCGCGTTTCATCTCCTGGCCCGCGACATAAGAGGTCATCAGTTTGGTCAGGCTGGCCGGGTTCATTTTTTCATTGGCGTTGTGTTCCACCAATACCTGTCCGGTGTTGTAGTCAATCAGCACATAGCCTTTGGCCGACAATTGAGGTGGGTTGGGAACAACGACCGGCGCCGCGGTACTCATGGTAGGAAGTAAAGACATACAGGTCGCGGACAGCGCGACAATTAATCCAGTTTTTTTCATATCCCGCATCCAAGAATCAGAGTGTAAACCCAAAAACTCCAAGTAGTGCGTTTTGCTCCTGTCTGGCTGACGACATAATGCCGATTCAGGCCAGCTCACAGCTTGAATTCGCTCAGCTACTTGGGCGTGCCAGTATAGCGAAGCGGCGCAGTGCCACGCGTCATCTTTACTTACTCTTACAGAGGTGTAAATGATCGTAACAAGGCCATGAACGCAAGCAGCAAGCATGAGCCAATCTGGACACAAATTCAGCGCAATGAGCCAAAAATTGTGCTTTGCTTAACAAAAAACCGAGCCTTGTCGAGGCTCGGTTTGTCAGTAATCCACGAGAAAATCGTTACAAAACTTTCGCCAGGAACTGCTGCAAGCGTGGATGATCCGGACTGTCGAAGACCGCTTTCGGGTTGTCATCCACCAATAGCTTACCGTCTTCCATAAACAGCACTCTATCCGCCACTTCACGGGCAAAGCCCATTTCGTGAGTCACGATCACCATGGTCATGCCCTCTTTTGCCAGTCCTTTGATAACGTCCAGTACTTCACCCACCATTTCCGGGTCAAGCGCGGATGTCGGTTCATCAAACAGCATCAGATCCGGCTTCATCGCCAGCGCGCGGGCAATCGCCACACGTTGCTGCTGACCACCCGACAAGTGCGACGGAAAGTTATTCATGCGATCTTCCAGACCGACGCGCTTGATCAGTTGCTTGGCGTCCGCTTCCACTTCGGCTGTCGGACGCTTGGACACTTTCAGCGGTGCCAGCATCACGTTCTGCAGCGCAGTCATGTGGGGAAACAAGTTAAAGCTCTGAAACACCATGCCGACGTTCTGGCGCAGTACGTTGATGTCCGTGGTTTTGGCGTACATGTCGAAACCATCCACAATGATGGTGCCGGAAGAGATCTCTTCCAACTGGTTCAGCGTACGCAAAAACGTAGATTTGCCTGAGCCTGACGGGCCGATGATCACCACCACCTCGCCACGTTTAACCGTAGTTGAGACGGATTTCAGCGCATGACAGCCGTTTGGATAAAATTTGTCGACGTTGTTGGCGTACACCATATCGACGCCATTGTATTCACTAGTCACTGGCCGATAACCTCTTCTCTAAACGTTGAATAGCCCAAGACAGGGTACCGGTCACCAGCAAATAAAGCGCTGCGACGGTAAACCACACTTCAAACGGAGCAAAACTGCCACTCACCACTTCACGACCCGCTTTGGTCAGATCGGTGATCGAGATAACCGATACCAGTGACGAGTCTTTGATCAGGTTGATGAACTGACCAGCCAATGGCGGCAGTGTGCGTTTCAGCGCCTGAGGCAAAATGACGTAACGCATCGCTTTGGGATAAGTCATACCCAGCGAGCGCGCCGCTTCCATCTGCCCATTCGGAATCGCCTGAATACCCGCTCGGACGATTTCAGCCACGTACGCGCCAGTAAATACCGACAACGCGACCACACCCGCGGTAAAGCGATCGAAATCCAGAACCGTACCGATAAAGAAGTAAACGATGAAGATTTGCACCAGTAGCGGTGTGCCACGTATCAATTCAACGTAGGTTAACGCCAGATTCCTTGCGGTCTGATTTTTGGCGACCCGCATCAGGCCAAAGACCAGACCCAGCAGAACGGCAAAGATCAGAGAAATAAACGAGATTTCAATGGTTACCCAAAGGCCATGAGCAATCGGCCCGAACTTCCATTCATTGAGTTTGGCAATGGTGTCACCCTGAAATACCAGGTCACCCTCACCCACCATGAGTTGTGTGTAATTCTCGATAACTTGAGGCGAATTCTGCCCTTCAAGTGCAATGACTAATTGACCATCTTTGATCGATGCGGTGCCGTCACCCATTGCACGAATTTCCTGCATTTCGGTGTTAACGACGTATGGCCACAAACGATCCCAGTGCCAGTTGTAATTGATGCTGCGTCCGGAGAAATAAACCGCTCCCACCAGCAGCACCATGATCAGCACATAAATGGCGTGTCCGACCAATTTTGAGGATTTTGACTGCATCACTCAGATTCTCTTTATTCTTTTGAATGAACCGGGCAACGGGGCTGCCCGGTTATGACAGATCACTGTCTGACGATAAATGGCTTAGCTTACTGAACTTCTTTCAGCCAGCTGTCTGATTTGAACCACTTGTCGTAGATGCGATCGTAAGTACCGTCGCCTTTGATTTGGCGTAGGTAGTTGTCCAGGAAGTTGAGGAAGTTAGGATCGTTTTGACGAATCGCCCAACCCAGAGGCTCGTATGTGAACGGTTCAGCCAGGTGAACCACTTTGCCTTGGTTTTGCGCGCTGTAAATCGCGTTGTATGGGAAGTCGTAGATGAAAGCATCCGCTTTGCCGTTCACCACTTGCAGTACCGCGTCCACTTCGGTGTCGTACAGATCAAGTTTCGCGTTTGGAACGTATTTCTTCGCCGCTTCTACACCCGTGGTGCCAAGTTTAGTCGCGATAGTGAATTTCGGATCGTTCAGATCTTTGTAGCTCTTCACTTTACCTTCCAGTTTTGGTGACAACACAACAGACTGGCCGATAACAATGTAAGGCGTTGCGAAGTTTACTTTCAGGTTACGTTCTGCGGTAACGGTCATGCCACCCATGATGATGTCACATTTGCCTGTCAACATAGCAGGAATGATGCCGTCCCACGCCGTGTTCACTGGCGTGAATTTCACGCCCATAGAACGGGCCATGTGTTTGCCCAGATCGATATCGAAACCGATGTAACGGCCGTCTTTGGTCTTCATTTCAAACGGCATGTAGCCCGCATCGAAACAAACTTTTAATTCACCTGTGCTCAGAACGGTTTCTAACGCAGACTCAGATGCCATCGCTTGATTGGCAGCAAGTAGTGAGCAAGCAATGGCCAGCCCGGCTGCAGTAGATTTAATGAAGTTTTTCATATTATCCCTTATGTAAGAATTGTTATTTTGTCGTTCGTCCAATGACAAATACGATGTTGTATTACTGCATGTCACGCAAACGCGATTGACATCAGATCCTTACAGATAATGCGATACAATATGGCAACATTTCAACAACTTTTCGAATTTATCACTAATACTTTAGAATAAATATGCAACCATTATCTGAGAGCCACTTCGAGATCCCGGATTAAATCTGTCGGTGATTCCAGGCCGATTGACAGCCTGACGATGCCCTGTCCGGCATCACGACAGAAACGTGCTTTTTGCTCCGGAGTAAATCGATAAGTCGATGCATCAAGATCATCGGTTCTCATCACCACCGCCAAACTACGTTGATGACCAATGGAAAAAGCGTAATAAAACATGGCCGATTCGTGCGCAAAACGCTGCTCAATCAAATCGATGTCATCTACCTGGAATGCAATAATGCCGCCAAAAAGATCCATTTGTTGCTGAGCCAGAGAAAATTGTGGGTGTGAGGTCAAGCCGGGGTAAAGAACCCGTGCTACACGGGGATGATTTTCCAGCCACTGCGCTACTTGAAGCGCCGATTCGCACAAGGTTTTCATCCGCGGATACAGGGTTTCCATACCGCGCATAATGAGCCAAGCACTTTGCGCGGCCAGCGAAGCCCCAAGGTAAACGCCAGCCATCGCCCGTATCTTTTGGATCAATAACTTAGAACCCAGTACGCAGCCACCCAGCACATCACCATGACCATTAATGAACTTAGTCAGCGAATGAACCACAATGTCAGCGCCGAGGCTGAGTGGTCGGGTAATGACCGGGGTTGAGAAGGTGGAATCGGCGCACAGCAACACATCGTGCGCTTTAAGCAGTGTCGCCAATGCGGCAATATCCGTGAGTCGCAGCAACGGATTACACGGCGTTTCAATGTGCACCAGTTTTGTGCTTTTCCGCAGGGCGCGTTGCACATTATCAGTGCACGAGGTATTCACCACGGACACTTCGATGCCATACAGAGGCAGCACCTGAGTCGCAAACTCGTACACGCCTGCGTAGCAGACATCGCTGATGATGAGATGATCGCCAGCACGTAACAGGGACAGGAAAACCGCCGACATCGCCGCCATGCCTGTCGCCGTCGCCATGGCGTCTTCCGCCTGCTCCAGCACCGCCAAACGCTGCTCCAGCAGGCGCACCGTGGGATTCGTCCACCCCGCATAGAGATACGGCGCCTCCGTGATATCACCCACACCTTGAGCCGAGAACGCCCCTTGCGCCGGGTCAAACACATGATTCACCGACATCACAATATTGGGCGCAATCGCGGCGGTAGACGGGTCTGCCGCAATCATCGCATGAACAGCCTGCGTCTGTGGCGAGCAGGATTGGAAGCAGGAAACTTGAGCCTCATCTTTGTGCATAATTACGCAACTCCATTTGTTAAATTTTAACTTTACCTCTGGAGCTATTGTGAATTTCAATCACTCACAAAAATCGGCTATCCTAGCCAGCAGAATGCAGAAACCCCGCGTTTTAGTGCGCGATTTGCGGCTCAGCCGCGCAAGGATGAGTATGACCCCGACCCTGGATGCCTTTGACCACAAAATTCTTGAGCTGATGCAGCGTAACTGTCGTCTTGCCAGCGACCTGATTGCTGAGCAGGTCGGGTTGTCGCCGTCTGCGGTGCAGCGACGCATCAAACGACTGCGTGAAGAGGGCGTGATTCAGGCGGAGGTGGCGATTGTCGACCCGGCAGTAACGACGCACGCCATGACCTTTCTCGCCGGGCTGGAAATCGACCGGGATAACTATGCGGTGTTGAGCAAGTTTCGTCGCTGGGCGGAGCAGCAGAGCCACATTCAGCAGGTGTTTTATGTCACGGGCAGTGTCGACCTGATGCTGGTGATCACTGCACCCAACGCCAAAGCCTACGATGGCTTTATGGAAGAGATCATGGCGCTTTACCCGCAGATACGCCGCGTCAACACCAATGTGGTGCTCGATACGCCAAAGAGAAGCTTATACGTGCCGCTTAGCTAAATCTTGTCAGTGAGAAATAAACAGACATAAAAAAACCGAGGCGATGGCCTCGGTTTTCATATTCAGGTTGTATTTATTCGGCGGCTTTGTTCGATGCCCAAACATACAACAGTTCCAGTGCGATGGTCGCGCCAGCCAGTGACGTCAGATCGCTCTGGTCGTACGGCGGTGAGACTTCTACCACATCCATACCCACCATGTTGATGCCTTTCAGGCCACGGATGATCTTCAGGATTTTGTCTGAAGTCAGACCGCCACACACTGGCGTACCTGTACCGGGGGCAAATGCAGGATCCAGACAGTCGATATCGAATGTCAGATAGACTGGCTTGTCACCCACGATGTGTTTGATTTGACCAACGATTTCGTCCACTGACATGTCGTTCGCCTGCATCGCGTTGATCACGTTAAAGCCATGACCTTCCTGCTTGTACTCGGTACGAATGCCGACTTGCACCGAGTGTTTTGGTGAAATCAGGCCTTCTTTCGGCGCATGGTAGAACATGGTGCCGTGGTCGTACGCACTGCCGTTCGCGTAAGTGTCCGTGTGCGCGTCAAAATGAATCAGCGCCATTTCACCGTGATGCTTCGCGTAAGCACGCAGGATTGGCAGAGTGATGAAATGGTCTCCGCCCAGAGCCAGCATGGTTTTACCGCTTTTCAGAATTTCATTCGTCGCTGCTTCCAGACGGTAAGTGAAATCTTCTGCGTCACCACAGTCAAACACCAAATCACCCGCATCAACCACGTTGATACGTTTGAACAGGTTAAAATCCCAAGGGAATTTTTTTCCTTCCCACGCCAGGTTCACCGACGCGCGACGAATCGCGTCCGGGCCCATACGCGCACCAGGACGGCCTGATGTCGCCATATCGAGTGGCACACCCAGCACCACCACATCGGCGTCAGTGTCAATCGGGTTGCGTTCGTAAGGACGACGCACAAACGTCATCGCATTTGAATACAGTGAATAATCAGTTTTAGTAAACAAATCATTCATTTAGAAATCCTCTAGATAGGTATAACCGCTCAAGCCCTGTTCCAGCTCTGCCAGAACGGTCTCTTGTTCCTCTGCCGCTACACGCTGGCTAACCAGCTGGCGGTAGTTGGTGCGAATCGCGTCCACATCAATATGTACGTAACGCATCATGTCTTCGACCGTATCACCTTCGTTAATGAACGTAATATCGGATTCACCTTTATCTGTGACGTTCACCACGACGCTGTGCGTATCGCCAAACAGGTTGTGCATGTCGCCCAGAATCTCCTGATATGCGCCGACAAGGAAGAAACCCATCAGGTATGGTTGATCGTTTGTCCAAGCTGGTACTGGCAGCGTGGTTTCAATACCCTGACCTTCAACGTACTGCTCAACAGCGCCGTCTGAGTCACAAGTAATATCCAGCATGACTGCACGGCGGTCTTCCACCTTTTCCAGACCAGACAATGGCAGCACCGGGAACACCTGATCGATACCCCACGCATCCGGCAGCGACTGGAACAGCGAGAAGTTCACGAAGAACTTGTCTGCCAGACGATCCTGCAACTCGTCCAGAATCGGACGGTGGAAGCGGTTCTTATTGCTCATTTTCAAACGCAGTTCGTGGTAAATACGCAGTGATAGCTGCTCGACCCACGCACGGTGCTGAAGGTTAATCACGCCAGTGGCAAACAGACTGTGCGCTTCAGACAGATCGCTTTGTGTATCGTTGTAAATCTCAATCAACGCGCGCGCATCGGTACCTTCACGCAGAGTTTCCCAACTGCGCCACATGTTCTGCATCAGCAGTGGTGCATCTTCCGCAGGCGCTTCGATCGCTTCTGGCGAGTACGCTTCGGCACCAATCACGTTGGTGATCAGCACGGCGTGGTGCGCAGTCAGCGAACGGCCAGATTCAGAAATAATGGTCGGCATTGGCTGACTGTACAGGTTACACATGTCGCCCACGGTGTTCACGATGTTGCGGGCGTATTCCAGCAGGCCATAGTTCATCGAGTTCGAAGACTGGCTGCGTGTGCCGTCGTAATCGACCGCCAGACCACCGCCCACATCGAAATACTGGATTTGAGCACCCAGTTCGCGCAGTTCACAGTAGAAGCGTGCTGCTTCGTTCACGCCGTTACGCACGTCGCGAATGTTCGCCATTTGCGAACCCAGGTGGAAATGCACCAGTTGCAGCGCGTCCAGCTGTTGTTCCGCTTTCAAACGTTCAATCACCGTCAGAACCTGCGCCGCCGCCAAGCCGAATTTCGACTTTTCGCCGCCGCTTGACTGCCATTTGCCCGCGCCTTGAGAGGCCAGACGAATACGCAGGCCCAGACGCGGTTTCACACCGAGGCTCTTCGCTTCTTTCAGAACCAGATCCAGCTCAGACAGCTTCTCCAGTACGATAAAGACTTTGTGACCCAGCTTTTCGCCGATCAGTGCCAAGCGCATGTATTCGCGGTCTTTGTAGCCGTTACATACGATCACTGAGCTCGCTTGCTGCGCCATCGCCAGCACCGCCAGAAGCTCTGGCTTACTACCTGCTTCCAGACCCAGCTGTTTGGTTTCCAACTCAGCCTGGCTGGCCAGAATTTCGTCAACCACTTCTTTTTGCTGGTTTACTTTGATTGGGTAAACCAACAGATATTTGTTCGGGTAGTCATACTCTTCAATCGCCTGGTTGAAGGCATCACAGATGTTGTGCACACGTTGGTGCAGGATCTGCGGAAAACGTACAAGCACAGGCAAATTCAAATTACGCGCTTCAAGCTGCTTTACAATCGAACTGAGTTGCGTTGGGTGAGCACCGTCTTTTCTCGGTGACACATACACTTCACCGTGATCATCAATGCCGAAGAAGCCCTGGCTCCAGTAATGAACGTTGTAATCAGCGCGAACGCTGTCTAATTTGGATTGTTGTTCCACATCATATCTCGCAAGAACAAAGAGAATGTAGTGGCTCCGGGACCGAAACCACGCCTGACACCCTTGATGTCACGCGCTTTATCGGTGAAAACCCCGGGTGTGTCTAATGATAATAATTTGTCGTTAGGACAAGTGTTGGTTATCACACATAACTTTTCAAATTTCTGTGTAAACCATTCATTCTGTTTGTGAACCGCTGACCAAAAGATCGAATTTTTTGTTGCCGTATAAAGACTCAAAATCCGCTTCATCCGCAACCAAATCACGTAGCGACGGGCTGGTATCAATCGCACGCTGAATGTCCTCCAACGCCTGCTCTTCCGCCCCTAAACGGGCATACGCACACGCCCGTTGGTACAGCGCCGGGCCATTGCTTTCATCCAGCTCCAACACTCGGTTACACAGGCTCATCGCCCAGTGGTACTCGCGGATTTCCATCGCCGCATCAGCTTTATAAGTCAACGCTTCCAAATCGCCCGGGCGAATTTTGAGAATTTCATCGTACACTTCGATGCGTTGATCCGCCGTTTGCACACTTTGGGCGCGCAGCCATAAGTTGTGAATTTCGTTGATGATTTCGATTTCGCGGTTGTTTTCGGTGATGATGCGTGTCTTACGTTTCAGATCCCGCTCCAGCGCAACAAATTTCTTCTCATATTCCATCGCAATTTTGTTGAGCCGCTTGTCGGCCATTTCACGCGTGTTGTGTTTGACCTCGCGCAGCGATTGCCACCCCACCAGCGCAACTAACGACGCGACGCCAGCAATGATGTAGAAGAAATAGGTTACCGTCACGTTGGCGTAGTTCATCGATTTGTCCGCTACCGCAAGTTCACGGTCCGTGATCTGCACCGTGACTCTGCGCTCAAGGTCTTGTTGGTCCTGACGCAATGATTTCAATTCATCTAATATGTAGCGCTCCATCAAAGGGCGATCGAGCACCGCCGTTTCTGAATACGCCGGCGTTTTATCTGCGCCTTGCGATTCCGACGCCGCCCATACATTTGCCGCCACTATCGTCAGCAAACCTCCGACTACCAACCAAATTTTCTGCACGTATCACTCCTCTTTTGTCTCTTCTCAACGGCAACGTATTTCTAATTCGCCTTGCCATATTAAAACCAATACGAAACATTCTAACTCAAATTATATGTGAATTTTTTGCTATTTTTATTTTTCATTAAAATCAACAAATTAATCATAAATTCGCTATAGATAACGGTAATAGCAGCTTGATAATCGTCAGATTAATGTTTAGTGTACTATTAATATTTGCAATTTATCGTCTCAACAATTAGACGACAACAAAGGATGTAAATGATGTCAACTATGCTTGAAGTGAAGAACCTCTTTAAAGTGTTTGGAGAGACACCCGAGGACGCCTTTACTCTCATCGAACAAGGGCTCAATAAAGATCAGATTTTTGAGCAAACCGGCCTGACCGTGGGGGTTAAAGACGTATCACTGTCGATCAACGAAGGGGAAATCTTCGTCATCATGGGTCTGTCCGGCTCAGGAAAATCGACTCTGGTGCGGCTGCTCAATCGTCTTATCGAGCCTACCCGAGGCAGCGTTCTGCTCAAAGGCAGCGATATCGCCCATATCTCCGATCACGAGCTGCGAGAAGTTCGTCGTCAAAACATTTCGATGGTGTTTCAGAACTTTGCGCTGATGCCGCACATGACCGTGATTGAAAACACTGCGTTTGGTCTGGAACTGGCTGGCGTGCCGGAAGCGCAACGTCATCAGACGGCAAAAGCGGCGCTGGAGCGCGTTGGGCTCGATGCCTATTGCGAATCCTATCCGGACGAGCTGTCCGGCGGGATGAAACAGCGGGTCGGTCTTGCGCGTGCGCTGACTAACGATCCGGACATTTTGCTGATGGACGAGGCTTTCTCCGCCCTCGACCCGCTAATTCGAACCGAAATGCAGGATGAACTGATTCGTCTGCAAAATGACGACAAACGGACCATCGTGTTCATCTCCCACGATTTGGACGAAGCAATGCGCATCGGCGATCGGATTGCGATCATGCAAGATGGTGTGGTGGTTCAGGTCGGCACACCCGATGAAATCCTGCATCAGCCCGCCAATGACTACGTCAGCTCTTTCTTCCGTGGCGTGAACGTCGCCAGTGTGTTCTGTGCCAAAGACATTGCCCGCAAGAACCCCGCCGCCGTGTTCAAAAAGCACGACAACGACGGTCCGGCAGCCGCCATGCAAATGCTGCTCGATAACGACCGTGAGTTCGGCATCGTGGTGGATCGCGCCAACAAATACACCGGTATTGTCTCGCTCGATTCACTCAAAGAGGCAAAACGTGAACAACGCTCCCTGAGTAGCGCTCTGCTGGCAGACACCGTCACCATCTCGCCCGACGTTTCGGTCGGAGACTTAATTGGCCAGGTCGCACAAGTGCCTTATTCCGTGCCGGTGGTCGATGATGACGGACGCTACTACGGCGTGATCACTAAGACCCGCTTGTTACAAACACTCGATCGCGAATAACCACCGCTCAGAAAGCGCGTAGTTAAACCCTATTGGAAAACAGGAAAGAATCATGACAACGGAAACAACGGTTTCAGCGGCGCAACCCGCAGACCCGTGGGGCGCTGCAGCACAAACGACAACCACGGCCGACCCTTGGTCAACAGGTAGCGATGCGGCAACCGCCGGCAACGACTGGCTCAACACCGCACCAACGGACGTCCCTTTTGATTGGATGCACCCCTTCAAAGACGCCATTCTGCCCTTTGATAGCTGGGTGGAAACCGCTCTCAACTGGCTGGTGACCCACGGTCGCCCGGTGTTTCAGGCGATTCGCTTACCGATCGATTTCATTCTCAGCTCATTTCAGACCGCACTGGTCTCTACGCCAGCCCCGATCATGCTGCTGATCCTCTTTTTGCTCGCCTGGCAACTGGCGGGGTCGCGCATGGGGATTGCGTCATTTTGCTCGTTGCTGGTGATAGGCCTGATTGGTGCCTGGGACCAAGCCATGGTCACACTGGCACTGGTAATGACGTCGGTCTTTTTCTGTCTGCTCATCGGTTTGCCACTCGGCATCTGGCTGGCGCGCAGTGATACCGCGGCCAAAATTGTCAGACCCATACTCGATGCGATGCAAACCACCCCAGCCTTCGTTTACTTGGTGCCTATCGTCATGTTGTTTGGTATCGGTAATGTACCGGGCGTGGTCGTGACCATCATCTTCGCTCTGCCACCGATTGTGCGCCTGACCATTTTGGGGATCCAGCAGGTGCCGGAAGAACTGATCGAAGCAGGCCACGCATTTGGCGCCAGCCCGAAGCAGATGCTGTATCGCATTCAATTGCCGCTGGCGATGCCAACCATTATGGCGGGCGTCAACCAGACACTGATGCTGTCACTGTCGATGGTGGTGATTGCTTCAATGATCGCCGTAGGCGGTTTAGGTCAGATGGTGCTGCGCGGCATTGGCCGACTGGATATGGGACTTGCCGCCGTGGGTGGTTTGGGCATCGTGATTTTAGCTATTCTGCTTGACCGCATTACTCAGACCATCGGCGCGAATAGCCGAGATAAGAAAACCCATTGGTACGAGAAAGGCCCCGCCTCACTCGTGTATCAACTGAAACTGAAATTCACACACACCGAAGGTAATAAAAAACTAGGAGAACAGAAATGAACGTAGCATGGAAGACGATGCTCACCACAGGACTTGTGGCAGGTGCAACGCTCTCAGCCCCCGCTTGGGCCAAGTTGCCGGGTGACGGTATTACAGTGCAACCTGTTCAGTCGACAGTGGCTGAAGAGACGTTCCAAACGCTGATCGTCAACAAAGCGATGGAAGCGCTAGGTTACACCGTACTACCCACCAAAGAAGTCGACTACAACGTGGGCTACACCTCCATCAGCGAGGGAGATGCCACTTATCTGGCGGTGAACTGGGCGCCACTGCATGAAGGCAAGTACATCGCCGCCGGCGGTGACGACAAATTCTATCGCAAAGGGGATTACATTTCCGGTGCCGCGCAGGGCTATCTGATTGATAAAAAGACCGCCGATAAGTATCACATCACCAATATTGATCAGTTGAAAGATCCTAAAATCGCCAAACTGTTTGATGCCAACGACGATGGCAAAGCCGATTTGACCGGTTGTAACCCTGGGTGGGGTTGTGAAAGCGTGATTGAACATCAGATGGATGCTTTTGGCTTACGTGACACTGTCACCCACAATCAGGGTAACTACGCGGCGATCATCGCTGATACCATCTCGCGCTACAAAAAAGGCGACTCCATTTTGTACTACACCTGGACACCTTACTGGGTAAGTGGCGTTTTAGTTCCGGGTAAAGATGTGGTGTGGTTGGAAGTGCCATTCTCAGCGTTACCGGGCGATCGTAAAGATGTCGATACCACGCTGCCAAACGGCAAAAACTATGGCTTCCAGATGAACTCGATGAAAATCGTCGCCAACAAACAATTTGCTGAGCAAAACCCGGCCGCGGCCAAACTGTTTGAAATCATGAAACTCAACATCAATGATGTCAGTGCCGAAAATATGATGATGAGTCAGGGACACAACTCTGAAAAAGACATCGAGGCGCATGCCAACGGCTGGATCAAAGCGCACCAGAAACTGTTTGATTCCTGGATCGCCACTGCAAAACAAGCCGCCCAATAATAACTACGGATAAGGCGGTGTGCTGCAAACACGCCGCCTCATTTTCCGCACGGAGGATGACTTGGATATTCACGAGGAAGTATTAGTCTCAATTCGCCAGATCATTCGCGCCATCGATCTGCATTCTAAAAAGCTCAACAAAGATTATGGTCTCACCAGCCCGCAGTTGCTGCTCATGAGAGCCATCAAAGCCGCGCCAAGCATGACGATTCGTCAACTGTCCGTCGCCACCAACATGAGTCAGGCAACGGCCACCAGCATTCTCGATCGCTTGGAAAAACGCGAACTGGTTGTGCGTGAGCGTGACACCATCGACAAACGTAAAGTGCACGCCAAACTGACGGCTTTGGGAGCACAGATTTTGTCACAAGCACCGCAATTGTTGCAGGATGATTTTGTTCAACGATTTCAAGCGCTGGATGCCTGGGAGCAGACGCTGCTGCTGTCGTCACTGCAACGCCTGTCACGCATGATGAATGCGCCGGAGGCTGACGTTGCGGTCGAGCCGCTACTACTGGCTATCGACACGGAACCGTTCAACCTCTCCTGACACAGTGCGAATAAGGAACCTTATCCTTCGTTACGCACTTTTGCACGGCGCGCAGTAGCAAAGTCGTCGTTCGTCACCTGGAACAGGCTGGCGAATGACTGTAACTTGGTGCCCATCTTGTCGATATCTTCCCCAATCAGCGCACTCTCTTCTATTGCTTGCTGGATCACATCGAACTGTTGATCCATGTGCGAGAAGTGACTGGAGACGACATTCAACTGCTGATCCTGCTCGCTGATCGCGCCGCCAATCTTCTCGACATGCAATGAGATATTAGCAATCGCCTCTTCAACCTGGTGCCAAGTATCCTGCGCGTTGTTGACTCGTTCAGCACACGCGGTCGCCGATTCAAGACTGTCGCTCATCACATTCTCAACCCGTTGAGTACTGGTGCGGATGGCACCAATCAGTTCACTGACGCTGTCGGTCGAGGCGCGGGTTTTGACCGACAGATTGCGCACTTCATCAGCCACCACAGCAAAACCCCGGCCCTGTTCACCAGCGCGCGCCGCTTCGATGGCAGCATTGAGCGCCAGCAGGTTGGTTTGTTCGGCGATGTCGTTGATCACCACAATCACCTGACGAATTTTCTCTGCATCGACAGTGAGGTTGCTTACCGCCTGCGCCACCAGCGACAAATCGCTGCTGAGCTGATCCATTTGCGACACCGTTTCAACCACCGATGCACGTCCGGAACCCAGTACTTTCACCGTCGCCCCTGATGCCTGCTGAATCCCTTCCAGTTCGCCACTCACCAGTTGGCTGATTTCCGCAGAATGCGTCATCTGATCCTGCACCTGCTGCGACTGATGATGCATCGAGTTTGACGCCTTGGTCAGCTTCACGTTGACATCGTTCACATCCTGCGACATCGGCTCCATACGTTTTATCGAACCAAGCAACGTCGAGAACGTGGCATCCAGGTGATCGATAAAAGCGTTAAAGCTGCGCGACAGCTCCGTCACTTCATCGTTACCTTTCTCTTCCAGTCGGTAACGTAAATCGCCCGATCCCGAACCCAGCTGTTTAACCGCTTGCAGCATGTGATTGAGCGGAGCGAGAATCGAACGCGACATCATCCAGCCGATGCCAAGACCAATCAGGATGGCGGGCAGCAGCATAAACAGCACCGAGTTTTTGATGTGCAACTTCAGCGTGGTCAGAAACGTCATCGCTTCCGACTCATCAATTTCACTAAGCAGTACCCACTGCAAACCGTGCAGATTCAGCGGCATGTAAGCTGAAAGCACCGGAATATTGCGGTAATCTCGTATCAGTTCAAAGCCTGTTTCGCCGGCTAAACCTCTCGCCACCGCGTCCGAATTCACGGACTGCAAACCAATCGACGTCGAGAGCGCGTCCATTTTGGCCAGTGTCGCGCTATCGGTGCCCAACTCTTTCATCAGCGCCAGATAACCCGCTTTATCTTCCAGCACAAAGCGGGAATTAGAGCGCATCAGCTTATCACTCCCCACAAGATAGGTTTCGCCCGACTCACCTAAACCTGACTTTTTCCAATTCTGGCTGTGGGTCATGATGCCGTTAATCACATCAAGCGGCATCTGCATGATCAACACACCGACGGTTTCACCGTTATCACGAATTGGCGCGCTGACAAACGCAGCCTGCGCTTCGTAAGAAGGAGTGTAAGGTTTGAAATCGGTGAAGAAACTGCCGGAAGTGAGCTTCATTGCGCCGCGGTAAGCATCCGCCAGGCCGCTGTCTTTATAAGGGCCTGATTTAAGTGACGTCGCGAAATCGAGTTCTTTGTAGGCGCTGTAAACCACATAACCGCTTTTCGCATCGACCAGGAATACGTCGTAAAAACCAAAGTTCTTAATAAAATCGGTGAAATAGGGATGATAGGTTTGATGCAGCGCATCGTACTCACCGCCCTGCTCGCCTGAAACCAGCTTATCTTTACTGCCCAGAGGATTGGGGTTGAGTGCGATATACTGGTTTTGCAGCGTTTTGGCACGGTCAGACACCTTGCCAAACAAGTTGTCTGCGCTGATGCTGTCGATGGTGTTGATGTCGTGGTAACGCCCCGCGAATTCATTGAGGTAGTAGTTACGCAGCGCTTCATTGTCATCAGGACGGACGGGATAATCCATAAAGGCTTGAGTAAAACCTTTCACTGCCGCCAGAATACTCAGATCGTGAGACATATTCTGCGCCTGTGAGGCGACCGTATCGAAATAACGCTCAATCTGCGAGGCCGATTCATTACGAGAAATAACCAGACGCTCTTTCGCGGAGGTAGCCAATGCTTCTGAGGCGTCTTTATACACCAACCATCCCAATGCGATGCAACTCACCGCGGTAAACACTACCGCCACCACCACATAGCTGATAAACATTTTGCTGCGTAATTTCATCCGTCCATCCCTTGCATGATCGATTCCCGCTCATGCTAAGGTTTAGCCCAATTCACTCCGCGCAGGCAGAGCAGGCGATGGTTTAGTGACACTTATCACATATGAACTTGATTGCTTCGTTCTAATTATTATTAATCCTATCGATATCGCACCAAGGTTGTGCGTTTAAAAGAGCCTTAAGACGAAGAGCTGATTCCAGAGTAAACCATTTTGTAATCAGGCTGCTGCGGAAAGCAGCGCTTGCCTTTTTTGTCACAGAAATACGGTTGTAATTCATCACAGTTCAGTTATTTTGAACAAAACCCTGTTTCTCAATGTGCTATGGACTACATCGCCTTACTCAATGTCATGCAAGATTATTATCAGTGGCTGTTAACGCTGCTGATTCTGCTCATCTATCCTAAAGCGGCTAAGGTCACTCTTCGTGTGTTTGAAAAGACCGTGATTGGCCGCGACGATGTGCACCGCGTCAAACGGGCGCGTTGGCTGATCAAAACCGCGCTGTTCATCATGCTGCTGATGGCCATTATGATCTTGTGGGGCATTGAATTACGTGGGTTATTGGTGGTCGGTTCCTCCATTTTTGCACTGCTGGGCGTCGGCTTATTTGCCAGTTGGTCTCTGCTGAGCAATGTCACCTCGTTTTTCACCCTCTTCGTGCAGAATTACTGCCGAATCGGTTTGTGGGTACGCGTGGTGGATGGCGCCAACTTTGTCGAAGGCAGAATTACCGACATGACGTTTCTGAACGTGGTTCTGGAAACGGTCGATGGCAACCGCATTCTTTACCCCAATAACCTGTTTATTGTCCGTCCGGTGATTGTGCTTAACAAAGCCCCGGGAAAAGCCGTGAAGAAACCCGAGAAAAAACAGTTACCAATTGGAGTTAAACGTTGAGCGAGTATCAGGACTTATCCCAACAAATCGAAGCGCTCGCGAAAGCGGAAGATGATGCCCAGCAGGTCTCGCTGCTGGGCGAAATGGTTGACAACGGTCTGGATGAAGGTTCACTGGCGCTGATTCTGGAAGCGTTCCCGGTCGATGATCGTGTCCGCATGTGGCGCAGCCTGCCGCTGGAAATGCACATTGACGTGCTGACCGAAATGCGTGCCGATGTGCGTGTGTCGATCATCAAAGCGCTGTCCGAAATTGAGCTGAAGCTGACGCTGGCGAAACTGGACAACCTGTCGCTGATTGAGTGGGAAGACTCGCTGCCAGATGAGATTGTCAGTGAAGCGCTGCGCTTAATCAGCCGCGACGAGTTGGAACTTTACGACCAGGCCAATGAGTTTGAAGATAACGAAATCGGCCACTGGGCAGATCGTAAGCTGTATACCCTGCCGTTCAGTATCAGCGTGAATCGCGCCAAGATCCTGCTCGACAAATATCACCTCGAATCGCCGCAGTACATCTACCTCATCAACAAGGCGAAGAAATTCCGCGGTGTGGTCGCTTTTACGGATATTCTGCAAGCCGAAGGCACAACTCAGCTTAAAGAGCTGAAGAAAGAAGATTTGGTGCTGATTAACGCCCATCAATCACTTTCCGATGCGGTAGAAGCGCTGGAACACGCGAGCTTGCCTGTGGTGCCTGTAGTGAACGACGATGACACGCTCATTGGCGAAATCGACTGGCAGTTTGCTTTGGGCACCCAGCGTGAAATCTACGAATCGCGTTTGATGGCCGGTACCGGTATGGATGAAGGCGACGACCTGTTCGCGCCGATTGTACGCAGTTCCAAGCGCCGCGGCGTGTGGCTCGGGATCAATCTGCTGACGGCGATTCTGGCGTCGATGACCATCGGTCTGTTTGAGAACGTCATTTCCCAAGTGGTTGCACTGGCAGTGTTGATGCCCATCGTGGCTTCAATGGGCGGTATTGCCGGCAGCCAAACACTGACACTGATGGTTCGCGCCATGGCGCTCAATCAGGTCACCACAGGTAACCGCTTTGCGCTGTTGAAAAACGAGGTGGGCATCGGTGCCATCAACGGAGTGTTGTGGGCGCTGATCATCGGCGGAGTGGCCGGTCTTTGGTTCCAATCCACCCTGATTGGCTTCACCATCTCGCTGGCCATCGTGGTGAACATCATTACCGCCGCGCTGTTTGGCGTGCTGATCCCTATCATCCTCGATAAGTTTAAGCTCGACCCGGCTTTAGCCGGTTCGGTTATCCTGACAACCGTGACCGATGTGGTTGGCTTTTTCGCCTTCCTCGGTACCGCCAGTCTGGTCATGCTGTAATCCTGACGCCCTGCTTCGCGGGGCGTGCTTTCATCTGCCCTTCTTCCATCCTTCACTCGGCATTCAGGCAAAAAAAATTTTAAAAAATTTATTTTTTCCCTCTTGAAGTTCGATTTTTTCACCCTATTTATATGGTCGAGCGGCAGTGATGCCCCACCGTATCTGGGTTCGCTCTCCTTTCAGGCGCTGGAACTTCCAGCCATACGCGACCCAATACGTTTGTCTTTTATTTTCGATTTAGCGATTTTAAGTAGGAGGCACTCCCAATGAACATTCGTCCTTTACATGACAAATTGATTGTTGAACGGCTCGAAGTCGAAAACAAATCTGAGGGCGGAATCGTACTGACATCCAAATCTGCGCAAAAATCTAACCGCGGCAAAGTGCTGGCGGTGGGTAAAGGCCGTCTGCTCGACAGTGGCGAACGCGCTGCGCTGGAAGTCAAAGTGAACGACCAGATCATCTTTAACGATGGTTATGGCGTGAAAACCGAAAAAGTGGACGGGCGTGAATATCTCATCCTGTCTGAATCGGACGTATTAGCGATTGTTGAATAATTTTGTTGTGAGTTTTTAAGGAGATACACAATGACAGCAAAAGACGTTTTATTCTCGAACGACGCTAGACAAAAAATGTTGACCGGGGTGAACCTGCTGGCGAACGCCGTCAAGGTAACTCTGGGCCCGAAAGGTCGCAATGTGGTACTGGATAAATCTTTCGGCGCTCCAACCATCACCAAAGATGGTGTTTCCGTGGCCAAGGAGATCGAACTGGAAGACAAGTTCGAGAACATGGGCGCACAAATGCTCAAACAGGTCGCTTCCAAAGCCAACGATGAAGCCGGAGACGGCACCACCACAGCAACCGTGCTGGCACAGTCGCTGATCAACGAAGGTTTGAAAGCCGTTGCCGCAGGCATGAATCCGATGGATCTCAAACGCGGTATCGATAAAGCCGTTGAAGCCTCGGTAGAAAAACTGCACCAGATGGCCAAACCTTGCAGCGACAAACAATCCATCACTCAGGTCGGCAGCATTTCGGCCAACAGCGATGCGGCGATTGGTGAAATCATTGCCGAGGCGATGGAAAAAGTCGGCCGCAACGGCGTCATCACCGTGGAAGAAGGCCAGGCTCTGCAAAATGAGCTCTCCGTCGTTGAAGGCATGCAGTTTGACCGTGGTTATCTGTCGCCCTACTTCATCAACAATACCGACTCCGGCAGCGTGGAACTGGATAACCCATACATCCTGTTGGTTGATAAGAAAATCAGTAACATTCGCGAGTTGATTCCTGTACTGGAAGCCGTCGCGAAAGCGTCTCGCTCACTGCTGATCATCGCCGAAGATGTCGAGGGCGAAGCGCTGGCAACGCTGGTGGTGAACAGCATGCGCGGCATCGTCAAAGCTGCTGCGGTGAAAGCACCGGGCTTTGGTGACAACCGCAAAGCGATGCTGGAAGACATTGCCGTGCTCACCGCAGGCCGCGTGATCTCTGAAGAGATCGGCCTGGAACTCGAGAAAGCAACACTGGACGATCTCGGCAGCGCGAAAAAAGTCACCATCAGCAAAGACACCACCACCATTGTGGATGGCGCAGCGGATGAAAGTGCAATCAAAGATCGCGTGGCACAAATTCAGCACCAGCTGGACAACACCACATCGCAATACGATCGCGACAAGCTGCAACAGCGCATCGCCAAACTCTCTGGCGGTGTCGCGGTGATCAAGATTGGTGCGGCAACCGAAGTCGAAATGAAAGAGAAGAAAGACCGCGTTGATGATGCGTTGCACGCCACTCGCGCAGCCGTCGAAGAAGGCATCGTTGCTGGCGGCGGCGTGGCACTGATTAAGATCGCCAATGAACTGAAGGATCTGAAAGGCGACAACGATGACCAGAATGTCGGTATTCGCGTTGCGTTGCGTGCGATGGAAGAGCCATTGCGTCAAATCGCCATCAACGCGGGTGACGAAGGTTCTGTGGTGGCCAATGCCGTGAAAGCGGGCGATGAACACTACGGCTACAACGCAGCGACTGGCGAATATGGCAACATGATTGAGTTGGGTATTCTTGACCCGGCGAAAGTCACTCGCTCTGCACTGCAATATGCCGCTAGTGTGGCTGGCCTGATGATCACCACCGAAGCGATGGTGACTGACGCGCCAAAAGAGAACGCCGCTTAATCGGCCCAATGCATTGAGGGTGAATCCTCACCCTCAATGACGTGAGGTGAAGATGAAACGTTATCCAGCTTTGCATTTAGAAATTGCCGAATCTGCCGCGGGACCATCCAGCCCTAACTGGCCTGTGGTACAAAATTTCCCCCGGGTTTGCCGCGACGCGATATTCTCGCTGCCGCAGGCCCAAGTACCACAACCCAAAGCAAACGTCTGGGTGGTGACGTTCGATCTAAGCAAACTTGCCGAGCTGCTAAACCCGACGCTTCACTGATGATTGGACACGGCCAGCATTAAGCTGGCCGCTTTTACTCGTTCACTGGCTCCAGTAAACCTGAAAAATTCACAACAAGAATAAATCGAAAGCTCCCATTCAATATCCATATAACACTACACATTACGCGGACAGAGGTTCATTATGGTCGAGCTTTCTGCAACCTCGTTGCCTCTCAAGCACTCCTTGTTGCCAATCCGTCATGAAGACACGCTCAATGCCGCCGAAGGACTCCCGCCTCTCAGGCGCTGTGGCTATTGGCATATTCCAGATTCTAAGAAAGAAGGTGTCTCCAATGGAAAGTCAGTCTCATCAACCGTTAATGAAACGTCCACGCCGCCTGCGCGCGCATCAGCACATTCGCCACATGGTGCAGGAAACCCAACTAAGCAAGAGCGATTTGATTCAACCGATTTTTGTCGAAGAAGGCATCGAAGCGCCGGTGGCGATCGACGCGCTGCCGGGCGTCCAACGTATTCCGGAATCCCATATCGCCGACGAAGTGATCGCACTGTACGAACTGGGGATTCGCTATGTGATGCCGTTTGGTATTTCTCATCACAAAGACGAATGTGGCTCTGATACCTGGCACGACAACGGCTTGCTGAGCCGCATGATCAAAGCCATCAAAACCGCCTGCCCAGACATGATTGTGATTCCCGATATCTGTTTTTGTGAGTACACCACTCACGGCCATTGTGGTGTGGTGCACGAAGGTTATGTCGATAACGATAAAACGGTCGAAAATCTGGTGAAACAGTCCGTGGCTGCCGCCAGAGCCGGTGCGGATATGTTGGCTCCCTCAGCGATGATGGATGGCCAGGTCGGGGCGATTCGTCGCGGTCTGGACGCCGCAGGTTTCCCGAACGTGAGCATCATGGCGCACGCGATCAAATTCGCCTCTGCATTCTATGGTCCGTTCCGCTCAGCGGTGGAATGTACGTTGGAAGGTAACCGTGATACCTATCAAGCCGATCCGCACAATGGTCGTCAGGCATTGGTTGAAGCTGCATTGGATGAAGAAGAAGGCGCAGACATTCTGATGGTCAAACCCGGCACACCGTATCTGGATGTGCTGAAGTCGCTTAGTGATAACACACGCCTGCCACTGGCGGTGTATCAGGTCAGCGGTGAGTACGCAATTTTGAAAACGGCAGCGCAAGCCGGCCTGCTGGATGAGAAACGCGCAGTGCTGGAAACCATGATTGGCTTTAAACGCGCTGGTGCGAGTGTGATTGTCACCTACTACGCGAAAGAGCTGGCGCAGTGGCTGAGTAAATAATTTCGCCATAAACCGATTGCCCGTCACTGTTACGGGCAATTTTTGGATAGTAGCGTTTAGGTTCTGACCAACCGAACGCCATTCTTACCGCTGCGCTTCACTTGATACATGGCTTCGTCTGCCCGTTCATAGAGGGTTTCAAAGTCATGCTGCCCCGGCACAAATTCACACACGCCGATACTAAAACCGATGTGCGCCTTACCGTTTTCCAGCACGACAGGTTCTGCGGCATGAGTCAGCAACTGGTCGGTAAACGTATTCAGCGCCTTCGTTTCTTCTTTTTCGCACAGCAGAACAAACTCGTCGCCACCGAGGCGCGCTATCACCGACTGTGGCGGCGCAAACCGTTTTAGCCATTCGGCCACCACCACCAGTACCGCATCGCCCGCTTTATGGCCAAGATGATCGTTGACCGTCTTGAAGTTGTCGACGTCGATAAACACCATCGCCGCCAGCGAATCGGATTCGGAGTGATTGATGCGGTTAAACTCACTTTGCAGTGCTTTGCGATTAAGCAAATTGGTCAGCGGATCCTGACGCGCCAGACGCGATAGCTCCTGCTCATAACGCTTTTCGTTAGTGATGTCGATGTGAGTGCCCATGATACGCAGCGGCGAACCATCCGCAGCGTATTCGACAATCCGCCCACGGTCCGACACCCAGCTATGGCTGCCATCTTTGTGCAGCATGCGATGCACCACCTGATAAGTATCAGCGCGGCCATGCAGGTGATCTTCAAACGCGCCGACCGCCAGATCATAATCGTCCGGATGCAGCTTGCTTTTCCAGGTATCAAGATTTGCTTCCAGTTCATTGGGCTGAAAGCCAAGCATCTTGCCCCACTCCATGTTGAAAATGCGCAACCGCCCCGTAGGCACATGTTGCTCCCACAGGCAGAGCCCAGTGCCATCAAGGGCGGCATTGAGCTTCTCTTCTAAGCGCTGCTTTTCACGGGTTAATTGCTCAACCTGTTGTTCCAGTTGCTGAATGCGATCTTGCTGTTCTTCCATGGGCGTGATTGATAGTTAACGTAGTAACGCTAGTCTGCCACAATTTCAGGGGACACCGCATCCTCAAATTGACAGCGAATGAGCTGCATATTGGCGAGATTCTCAATAAAGATATCCAGTAACTGTGGATCAAAATGCTTGCCGCGGTTGTCACGCAGATAAGTGCCCACCTCTTCCATGCTCCAGGGGCGCTTGTAAGGACGGGTAGACAGCAGCGCATCGAACACATCACAAATAGCTACAATACGTCCTTCCAGCGGAATCTCCTCTCCCTTCAAGCCAGCCGGATAGCCGGAGCCATCCCATTTCTCGTGATGCGTAAGAGAGATGCGGCGCGCCATGCGGATCAGCTCAGATTTGTTGTCGGGAATGATGACGCCACCCATTGCCGGATGCTGTTGCATCACGTTCCACTCCTGCTCATCGAGCTTGCCCGGTTTGAGTAAAATGTCGTCCGGCACACCAATTTTGCCGACGTCATGTAGCGGGCTGGCGATTTGAATCATCTTGCACCAGTGCGGCTCTTGCCCCGCCGCTTTCGCCAGTTCAAAGCTCATGCGGCTGATGCGTTTGATGTGTTCACCGGTTTCGTTATCGCGAAATTCGCCCGCTTTAGCGAGCGCAAAGTTGAGCTCATGAGCCAACTCTTCCAGCTCAAGGCAAGCGGTGTCGTAATAGACGGAGGTGGCCAGTCCCATGTCCATAAAAATGACCCGGTTGAGCGCCGTCATGTAGCGCTGAACGTTGCCTATTTCTGGCGCCAGCACTTTATACACCACTCCGGCAAGCTGGCTCAGAACAATGCAATAAGCGCCGGAGTAGATCTTAAAGTCGATACCGAGTTTATGATGGGTTTTGCCGATGCGGTTGGTTGCGTTGTAATACTCAGCGCCAAAGTTGCCACGAAATACATAGCGCATCATATGCTCGCGTTGGTGGGCTTTAGCCCGTTTGACTGACTGTTCATCCTGATAAAAATGCGCCGTTTCCCGGTTGCTGCTCAAATGGGCATAAACATGGCTAAGAATGTCATCAATATTTTGTTCCATCACCCAGTAGAATTCGCGTAGCGTATTCAGCGTTTGCTGATCGATGACCAAATACGACGCCCACCGACGAATTACGCTCTCTGGTTCTGAGCTAAAAGCCGTTTCCATCACACACCTGACTTTGACTGTTGTTATTCATCATCCGCACAATAAAAGACCATAACATTTGTGCAGTTAATGTGTGGATATAGCAAAAGCCTCACGTTGCATAAAGTACGACCAGTTAACCAGCGCCCGTTTTTATGAAGGTATTTGCACTACTTCACAAAGCGATTGGAATAAGCCTCACATGTTGCATGTTGTTCGTGCCACAGGTGAAGCTTAGTGACGGAGTCACGCAAAATAGGCGGTACTTCGCCCGTCTGATTGCGTGAAGCCAGATCGTGGTTTGTAAAAAAATGTAGCGGTAACCCTTCTCCACCGATTGATTAAATAATAAGCTCATAGTTTCACACTATAATAAGGAGAATTTGTCGTGAAACGATTGCTACCTCTGGTTATTCTCAGTTCTGCATTGTTGGCTTCCCACGCGATAGCGACGACAGGCGACCACATCTACGTTCAGGCGTCAAAAGGCAGTTTTAACGATGCCGCCATCACCAAGTTGTTCGAACAACAACCCGCACTGAAAGCAGAAGTGGATTTTTCCGGCACTCCGCTCAACACCTTTATGCAGGCCGATCTTAATGATGCACTGGCATTCAGCGCGGTTGAGAACTCCACCATTAACGGCCGCTTAGTCCAGGCTACGGTTGAAGCATTGCAGCAATACAAAGTCGTTGGTGTGAAAGCGTTTATCACTACCCCGATTGAAATGTGTGTACTGATGAACAGTAAAGATGTGAAGGCGAAACGCTCGATTGCATTAATTGCCTCGCACCCTGCCGCTCTCAAGCAAATCGATAGCTGGAAACAGACACTGAATGCGAAAGAACTGGCCGTTCCGGAAGGCACGGCAGCAGCGGCGCAACGCGTCTCAAACGGCGAAATGCCAGATGGCACCGCGGCGATTGGAGCTTGTGTGCTGGAGAAAGTGTATCCGAATCTGGTTGTGGTTGAGCAAGGTGTTCAGGACAACAAGAACAACAAAACGTCTTTCCTGCTGATGGATGTGGAAAAACGGGTCTCACCGATTGGCGAAGCAGATGCTCGTAAAGAGCTGGAAGCGGCGATTAAGCAAGGACAAAAGCTGTAATTTGAAAGGAAGACATACCGACAGCGAGCGGTATGTCTTTCACTTGGAAAAGCGGGATCAGGGGTCTACTGATAAGTCATCAGCTCGCGATCATCAAACCATTTCATCAGCTCTGCTCGTGGCAGATGTGAGGTATTCTGAATCACATTTTTAGTCAGATGCGGCGCAAACTTTTCAATGAAGTCATACATATATTGCTGCAGATAGGTGTTTTTGTTGTAACACAGCCAAGCGTAACAATCCGGCACCAGCCCTTCCAGCGAACGCACGGTAATGGAATCACTCAGCTTGTGGGTGGCAACCGAGGCAATAATGCCGATCCCGACCCCCAGACTCACGTACTCTTTGATCACTTCCGCATCCATCGCCGTGACGATGTATTTCGGCGTCAGGCCTTTCTGCTTAAACGCGTTATCAATCGCGCCACGGCCGGTCGATTTGAGTTCGTAACTGATGAGCTTTTCCTGCGCCAGCTGTTCCAGCGTAATGGTTTCCGCTTTAGCCAGTGGGTGGTTTGATGGCACAATCAGCGCCAGTGACCACTTGTAAGCAGGCAGAACCGCAAGATCCATCTGCTCATCCACATCCTGCGCCACAATAGAGAAATCGTAAGGGCCGGACGGCAACGTATTCCCACGGGTTTCTGGCTCAATGGTTCCCATGTGCAGTGATACTTTCGGGTACTTTTTCATGAAGAACTGCACCGTTTCCGGCAACAGGAATTTCGCGATCGCATTGGTGGTGTAGACGTTCACTCGTCCCATATCCGGCGATGTGACACTGGCAGAAAGCGCCTTGATACGCTCTTCAATTTCCAGCATTTTTCCTGCTTCACGAATGATCTGGCTGCCAATTTCGGTTGCGCCGGATAAGTGCTTACCCTGACGCTCAAAAATCTGCACGCCCAGCTCATCTTCCAGCAACGCAACTTGCTTACTGATACCCGGCTGAGAGGTGAATAATTTTTCTGACGTTAACGAAATATTGTATCCATTACGCTGAATCTCTCGGATATAGCGCAGTTGCTGTAGCTTCATTATGTACTCCTAGGTCACAAAATGATTGCATAACAATCACTTAAATGAGCCATTAGTTATACAGGAATCATCGGTTTCGAGCTAGTCTATCTATTAATAAAAAGATAGGCCATCGCATCACAAAGACACGCAGAAAACTGCGACTGATTTCATGTGTGAGCAAATCAGGCGTGGCGATGGCGGAGTTTATCTGCCGTACAATTTGCTTTAAGATCAGCGGGGTTGAACAACGCATACTGTCGACACGGCGAGGCCGGGTCGGTGGTTCCATCAATCAGGACACAGATATTTGGCCACCAAACACTCGGAATCGACTGTCACCATTGCCCTGCCTTCGCTGATCCATCGCATCGGCCGTGAACACGCTACAGCCTTGCAAGCGTTCGCTGCTGAGCATCGCTGCACCATCAAGCGTGTTCGTCGTTCGCGCAACTGGCAATGTCAGGGCGAACCGGAAGATTTGCTGTTGTTGCTGCGCGCTATTCAAGCCAGCGACATCGCATTGGCCGTCGCGTCGGTAACAAGTAAATTGGAAGCGGGCATCAAGCCCTATCGGCAAGAAACGTTAAGCGAAAGATTGGCTCAGTTGGTGCAGGACAACCCGGCGATGACCCTGGCTGAGCTGATGGAAAAAACCGGCTGCACATTAGTGCAAGCCAGAACGGCGCGGGAAGATCAGGAAAAGTGGTAAACCAGCGTTCAGGCTGGTTCACCAGTGGAATGCAAACGACTAAGCTTGGCTCAGCAGCTCTTTAACGATGGTCAGCACACCGCCATCACGGTTACTTGGCGCGCGGAAACGGGCGTACGTTTTGACTTGTTCATGAGCATTATCAACCGCGTATGAGTAGTAGCTCGCCTGCAACATTTCAACATCGTTGAAGTAGTCGCCGAAGGTCATGGTTTCCTGCTCAGTAAAATCAAACTTCGCCTGCAACTGCTTGATGGCAGTGCCTTTCGATGCTTCTGCGTTCATCACATCCAGCCAGATTTTCGCACTCACCACCACTTTGTGGCTGTGACCAAATTTCGCGTTAATGCTCGGATTAACCCATTGCTCAGTGCCATCAAAATGGCAAATCGCGACCTTGATAAAGTCATCCTCAACCGCCAGAAGATCCGACACCGACTCGCAGCGATGGTAGTACTTCTGAATCTCTTCCATTGCCTGTGGATCCTCTGTCTCGATGTACGCCGAGCGTTTACCGCACAGCACAACATGAGTTCCGGCAATGTTTCTTGCTTCGTTGATGATCGCAGCAACCGCCGATTTATCGATGGTGCTGCTGTAGAGTTCTTCGCCTTTGTACATCACCAAAGTGCCGTTTTCGGCGATAAACATGATGCGATCCTGAATCTCGGCAAAAGTGTCGAGCAAGCTGTAGTACTGGCGACCAGACGCAGCAGCGAACAAAATGCCGCGTTCATCCAATTGCTTGTGCAGGGAGAAAAATTCTGGGTCGAGCTGGCCCTTCTCGTCGAGAAGCGTGCCGTCCATATCAGTTGCGATGAATTTGATGTTTCGTTGTGACATAAAGTGAAGACTCGTAGATTCAAAATGCGTGGGCCCGCTCATCCTACCATATTCCGTCGCGGCTTATTCAGTTTGCTGTCAGAATACCTTCGGCCGAGCGTCTGACGACCAAGCCACTAATTCGTTGATATTTATTGAACTCTCAATTAAAACTCAAAAATATTTGTAATAAACTTAAAAAATGTTTAGTTTGTCAGCAGATTTATTTGAGGAAGTGTCATTATGAGCTTTAAACAAGCCTACCTGTTTTACCTAACTTGCGCCGCCACCATCAGCTTTGGTTTTTCGTTTCTGGTTCTTTACCTGGCGGTAAACAGCTAAGTATCACTGAACACGATAAGAATAAGAAAAGCCGCTGCAGAGATTGTCTGCGGCGGCTTTATTTTTAGCTTGAAGATGCAATCTTATGCGGCTTTAACCGGTTTGGCGTTCGCCGCGCTTTGGCGAGTTTTCTCACTAATTAGCGCTTCGTGCAGTGCGCAAATCGCACTGTTGTAATCGCTGTCTTCAACCACAAATTGCACATTGACATTACGCATTGAAGAGTGTGCCGCCATCGGATTCACATTCAGTTCCGCCAAGGCGTGCATACCGCGCGCCAAAGCTTGGTTGGTGTTGATGTTCGCACCAATGGCTGAAATCAACGCCACCATTTTTCCGGAAATCGACGCATTCGGATAACGTTTCTCCGCTTTATACAGCAGCTGGTTGAGGTTATCGCTGGAACCGCTGAGGAAATAGGTCATCGAGTTGGCATTCATCTCTTTTCCAACCAGATGCACTTTGGCTTCGGCAATGATTTCCATCAGGTCATAGCTCACATTATCCACTTTGCCGACCATGCTCTGATCAAACATGTGCAGCGCAAATACCTTGTTGCGCCCGGCAATGATCTCGACCTTGTTATCTTCAGGCTGATGATGATTGGAGATCAGCGTGCCCGCATGGTCCGGCTCAAACGTATTTTTCACCCGCAGTTCAATCTCCTGATTGCGCAGACCCGCCGCCGCATTGGGGTGGATTGCTTCCATGCCAAGGTTGGCCAGTTGATCGGCCACATCGAAGTTGGTCAGCCCCATTGGGCGCACTTTCTCCGGCCCCACAACGCGCGGATCGGCTGAGCTGAGATGATACTCTTTGTGAATGATCGCCTGATCAGCATGGGTCAGCGCGGCAATGCGGCTGAACGTCATCTCGCTGTACCCACGATCATAGGTTTTCATCAGGCCTTCGTCGCAGTAGGCATAACCCGTCACGATCGGCAGCTCCGTCGAGACATCTATCTCTTCAAAAGCGCGCAGAATTACCTCATCTAGATTGCCCCGAGTGCCTTCGTTCCAACCCGACAGGTCAACAAAACGGGCGTTAATGCCTAGCGTTTTCAGTTTTAGTGTCGTGTTATACGCGCTGTGCGCTTCGCCAATCGAAGAGAGAAATTCGCGGATCTGAGGCAAATAATGACGCAGCGAAAACTGCCCGTACTGGCAGGTTTCAAGAATATTGTTGATGCAGTTCACCGCTTCAGAAATGCGGGAACGAATGAACTTATCGGCGCGAATCCGGCTCATGGGATCGGCAAATAAGTTTTCATTAGTCAGCAACATACGCTGTTCCAGCTCGTACATTGCATCCGTCCAACTGTCGTCGCGTTTCGCGATCATTTGATAGATGCCAGGCTTGCCGGTGCGTTTGCACTCCAGCAGGGCATCGGTCATGCCCGAATAGGCCGAGACAACAAATACGCGGTCATACGGATTACTCGGTTTAAGCAGAATATTATCAAGGACCGCGTCAAACGCAGTCATGGAAGTACCACCGATCTTTTCTACGGTGTAAGACATGGGGTCTCCTCGTTATGTTGAATTTACAGGGTGTCGCTCAAGTAAGGTTGCGGCGTCATGTCCGCAACCTCATTCAGCCAGCACTAATCGGCGATGGGATAGACGCCGTTTTCATCGTGCACTTCCGCCCCTGTCAGCGGTGGATTGAACACGCACGCCATGACCATATCGGCGCCATCGTAGGCGCGCAGGTAATGTTCATCGTGTTTATCCAGGATGTAGAGCGTTCCCGGCTTAATCGGGTAAGTTTCACCACCAACCACGGCAATTTCGCCCTCACCGGACATGCAGTAGACCGATTCCAGATGATTTTGGTAGTGAATGTGGGTTTCAGTGCCTTTGTAGATGGTCGTGATGTGGAATGAAAAGCCCATCTGATCGTCTTTGAGCAACATACGGACACTTTCCCAAGTTCCGGTTTCAGCAACGATACGGCGTTCACTTTGGCGACATTCATCCAGGGTTCTTACGATCATGACTCTTCCTTATGAGGCTTTTTTAATGAATTGAGGTGCGATGTTTTCCACCGCGCGTTCGAAAATCTCCAGGCCTTGTTCCAGCTCGGCTTCACTGATGGTCAGCGGACAGAAAAACTTCACCACTTCATCATTTGGGCCGGCGGTTTCAATCACCATTCCCAAACGGAAACATTCGCGGGCAATTTTTTCAGCCACCTCACCACTTTGGCACTCGATACCCTGCATCAAGCCTCGCCCTTTCAGGCGTGAGAATAATTCAGGGAAGCGGCGCAGCGACGTTTGGATGGTGCGGGTCACCTGCTGAGCTCGCAGTTGAATGTGCTGAGCAAAATCATCGTTTGCCCAATAGGTTTCCAGCGCTTTGGCTGCGGTGACAAAGGCGTGGTTGTTGCCACGGAAAGTGCCGTTGTGCTCGCCCGGTTTCCACTGATCCAACTCTGGCTTAAAGAGCACCACGGCCAAAGGCAGTCCGTATCCGCCGATCGATTTCGACAGCGTGACGATGTCGGGTTCAATGCCGGCAGGTTCAAAGCTGAAGAAGGTGCCCGTACGGCCACAGCCAGCCTGAATGTCATCAACAATCACCAGTACGCCATGTGCTTTACAGATTTTGCTCAGGCGTTGCAACCACTCATTGGATGCCGCGTTCAGACCGCCTTCACCTTGCACCGTTTCAACCAGAACCGCCGCTGGCTTATCCAGACCTGACGAGTTGTCGCTCAGCATGGTCTCAAATAAAACAAGGCCATCAATATCAGCGTAGCCGTCGTACGGCAGACGCGTGACGCCCGAAAGGCCAAGCCCCGCGCCACCACGATGATGCTGGTTCCCCGTCGCCGCAAGAGCGCCGTATGAGCAGCCGTGAAAACCATTCGTGAAGGCAACAATATTGCTGCGCCCGGTGACTTTGCGTGCCAGCTTCATCGCCGCTTCAACGGCGTTAGTGCCTGTTGGGCCTGTGAACTGCACTTTGTAATTCAAGTCGCGAGGTTCAAAGATGTAGGTTTGCAAAGCACGCAGGAATTCCGCTTTCGCTTCCGAATGCATATCCAGGCCGTGCGTGATGCCATCTTTGTCGATGTACTCAAGCAGCGCTTGTTTAAAAATGGCGTTGTTATGGCCATAGTTCAGCGAGCCAGCGCCCGCCAGAAAATCGAGGTAAGCATCACCATCTTTGGTATACAGCCAGCTTCCTTTGGCGGTGGAAAACACCACAGGGAAATGGTTGGCATAAGATTGAACGTTTGATTCTTTCTTTTTAAAGATATCCATAACGATGGGATTTATCCTTTTCGGTTAGTTCGTGGATTAAGAGGAATTCGGTACAGGTATTCGGTGTCGTGCTCGCCATCAAAATGGCGGGTTTCATCAAGAAACGTCGACACTTCACCCTGTTCACCGTGGGCACGATCCAATTTTTTAAACAAGCTCCAAGAGCCATTGTTGTCTCGGGTAATCGTGGTTTCCAGCACGTCAATGTCGGCCAGGTCATCGCGGGTCAACAGTTCGTTCAGCATATGGAAAGCCAGACCCATTCCGCGTGCGCTTTCATGCACAGCGACCTGCCAAACAAACAGCTCGTTTGGCTTATCCGGCTTGCGATAGGCTGAGACGAACCCCACCATGTCGCCATTACGTTCGGCGACCACGCAAGTACTTTGAAAGTGTGTAGATTGCAGGAAGTTACAGTAGGCAGAATTCTCATCCAACGGTGAACATTGCGATACCAATTCATGTACGCGTTTGCCATCCGTTCGGCTTGGAATTCGGAACGACCACTCTTCCTGAGCGTTGTGCATAATTTCTGGGTATGCAACCCATGGTGCTGCTGTAATCATTGTCGGCCACATATCAATTCAATTTGAACTCTAAACAAATTCCTTTTATAAACTAACAGCTCAAATGAATATTTCAACCCCTAAACTCGACAAAATATTACAGAAAACTCATAAATTTATTTTTTATCAATAAGTTAAGATAGTAAACAACAGTACACCCAAATAGACAATATATTTAGATGTGTAATTAAAATGACAATTTACTTACAATGACATGTCAGACTGGATAAATAACAAGGCTGTCACTAGCAATTTGAATGGATTTCGCAATTTGCATTCGCAGAATGCAACAGTTACGGCTGAAATAGTGCCAAAAGCAGAGAAAAACGCGCAAGATATAGTCAAAACAGTGCTCTAAAACTTGGCACATATACTGCATTATATTAGTCGACCCTTATTAAGCCGAGGGTCACCTAGCCAACTGACGTTGTTAGTGAATGCATTTTGTTCACAATCTATATCGGCCAATCGTGATTATTACGATTGGCTCTTTTTTTATCTGCCATACGCAGTTGAGAGTCATTGCACACTTCTCGACACCGCGCTTTACCTCTTTGATTTCCGCAGTAAAGTGACCACGTCAACGTTCACAGATGTGTGCCCATGAAAACGGACTACCACAAACGCTTATTACCCGTCATTCGCTTTCTCGAAACCAACTTCGATCAACCGTTTAATCTGGAAGAAGTTGCGCGCATGGCTTACCTCTCTCCTTACCATTTTCATCGTATTTTCAAAGCGGTAATGGGCGAAACGCTCAACGACTATTTACGTCGTTTGAGAATGGAAAAGGCCGCCAACCATCTGTTTTATAAAAAACTGTCGGTGGTCGATGTTGCGTTATCGATGGGATTTTCCAGTTCGCAAGCCTTTGCCAAAGCGTTCAAGCAACATTTTGGCCTGACAGCGAGTCAGGTTCGCGAATGCGATAATCTGGAGGCGTTTACTCTGCTGCTACAAAACAGCAAGATAGGACACATGCTGCGCAAGTATGGACACGATTCAGAATCAGAGGCTGCCTATAATCACCAGACGTTGATAACAAGGAGTCACCAAATGGATCTACAGACTTTCGAACCGAGCGGTTTGGCATTTGTACGCGTAACCGGACCGTATGGCGAAAACTACGAGCCCGCCGTGGGCAGTTTATATGGTTGGGCGGGGCCAGCGGGACTGGCGCACCACACCTCTATTTTCATTTATCACGACAATCCGGAACTGACACCCGCTGACAAATGCCGTACGGACATCTGCCTGCTGGTTCCATCAGGTACAGAAGTACCCGCTCACATTGAGTACACCGAGTTTTCTGGGGGCAAATACGCAACCATTCGCCGCACAGTAACCGACAAATCGCAGTATGTTCTGTATTGGGATGAGTTGATGGAAAAAGTGGTGGAACAAGGGCTCGATTCTGACGATCGTCCCTGCTTTGAGCTCTACCATGAATGCAATCCAGAAACTGGCGTTGCTGACGTCAGCTTCTGCACCGCGATTCGTTAAATACACGCATCGTCCGGAAACATTAAGGGGAAGCCATCGCTTCCCCTTTCTTTGTTCATGCCGAATTAACGCAGAATCGGATGACGTCTATCCAGATGCAGTGGACGAGCACGTTTTATCGTTAACGACTGCTTTTTCTTCCACTGGATATGACACAGCTCCATTACCAGGCCAAACGCCATCGCGAAGTAGACATAGCCTTTGTTGATGTGCCATTCAACACCTTCAGCCATCAGCAAGCCGCCCAGCAGTACCAGGAACAACAGCGCCAGCGTTTTGAAACCAGGGTAACGGCTGACTAACGCGTTAATCTTGGCCGCGGTCAGGATCATGATCACCGCCGACACCAGAATCGCTGCCACCATCACTGGGATATCGTTGGTCAAACCGACAGCGGTGATCACCGAGTCCATAGAAAATACCGCGTCAACTGCGACAATTTGTAGCAGTACAACGGTCAGTCCGGCACTGACATTCGCGCTTTTCTGATGCTCGACGTGGGTCAACCAAGACCACAGTTCTTTTGCGGCTTTAATGAACAAGAATACACCGCCACCAATCAGGATAAAGTCACGGCCTGACAGCTCGTTACCCAACAGTGTGACAATAGGGCTGGTGAGAGACATCACCCAGCTGATCGAAAACACCAAACCGATACGCGCGGTCACGGCCAGCGCAATACCCAAATTACGCGCCAGCGCTCTCTGATGCTGCGGCAAGCGTTCACACAAGACGGAGATAAATACAACGTTGTCGACACCAAGCACCACTTCCAATGCCAACAATGTGGCAAAAATGGCCCAAGTTTCCGGTTGTAGTAATAGTTCTAGCATGTGGCCTCCTTAGTCAAGGAAGCGGAGTAAAACGAAGAAAGGAATGGGATTGGTCGCCTGAAGGGGTCGTCCATTAGTGATAATAACCTCTGTTACTTAGGAGGCATAAGTAAATCATTCGGCGAGATTTACGACAAGATCTCCATTTGTAACAAGCTATGTAAATATCGTACTGACCAATATTGTTTTGCATACGATTCACAACAGAAATGTGTTTTTCTTATCGTGCCGATGTTCACGCGGTGTCTTACCGCTCCAGCGTTTAAAGCGGGTACTGAAATTAGCACTGTTTGCATAGCCCACCATTTCGCCGATGTGTTGTATCGACCAGTCTGAGCGAGCCAGCAATCGTGCCGCATATTCCATACGCAGGCGGGTCAGATGTGCTTTCGGGCTGTGGTGATAATAACTCTGACTTAAGCGATGCAGATGTGGTACCGAGCACGGCACCAAAGCGGCAATTTGATCCACCGTCCAATCTCGATGCAGCTGTTTTTGTACTTGTTCAAACGCACGGTTTAAACGCACGTGCATGCGTGATTGCGCGTTTGGTGCAGGTGAACTGAGCAAATCATTAATTTGTTCCACCGCATGCTGCGCAACACGCTGTCCTAATTCCGGTGGCAGTGTCATGGTGCGTACCAGCGTTTGAATACAGGAAAACATCACGTCGGTGATTGGCGTTAAATCGTATTGTAGGTGTGTACCGGCGACACATCGCCATTCGTGACGCGGTGTCAAAAACAACCACGCCAGCTGCCAATCTTCCTCTTCGATACCAAAGCCATTCTCACAACCCGCGGGGACGACGATCAGCGATCCGGGCTCCAATACGTAACGCTCTTGCCCACTTTGCAGCCAGCCTTTGCCTTTCACCGTAAACAGCAACATATGCTGGCCCGGAGATTTCCGATACACGCTGAACGATTCGCGACACGTCGCGAGGCCACACTGCACGATGCCACTCTGTTCCAGATGCAGTGCATGTTCCTGATCGATGATCTGATGCGTCGTTTTGTCGGAAATTCGGTAATGTTCCTGCTTATCCTGAATCATGAGAGTTTGGCAAACATTTGAGAGGGAATTGAACAATACAAAGATCCGCCCAGCCCCTACACTGGCAGCGTTAATTCCTTCGAGTGAGATCTCACCCATGATGGCCTCTTTTCGTCAGCTGGACCGTCCGTTCTGGCAAAAATTAATTCAAATCGGCGTGCCTGTCTCCCTGCAGTCAATGCTGTTTTCTCTGTTGGGCGTGGTCGATATATTTATGGTCAGTCAGCTCGGTGAAGCCGCGACCGCCGCCGTCGGTGTCGGTAACCGGATTTTCTTTTTCAATCTGATCGTCATCGTAGGTGCCAGCGGTGCGGTGAGTGTGCTGGCTTCACAATATTTTGGTGCGGGCAATCTCGACGGTGTGCGCCGTGTTCTGGCGCAATCTTGGGTGGTCGCGCTGCTGTTTACTTTGCCATTTATGATGCTGTATCTGATTGCGCCGCAGTCGGTGGTGTCTGTCATCGCATCCGATCCGCAATACGTCTCGCTGGCGACAGACTATCTATGGGTCACTGGCGCCAGCCTGTTTTGCACCGCATTGGTAGTCCCCGTTGAAGGCGCTTTACGCTCGGTTGGCGAGGCGACACTGCCTACGCGAGTCAGCATCATCGCCATCATCATTAACGCGATTCTTAATGCGCTGCTGATCTTCGGCCTGTTTGGCTTTCCGGAGCTTGGCGTGCTGGGAGCAGGGATTGGCACATCCATTTCTCGTCTATGTCAAACCGCAATGCTCTTTTACGCCTTGCGCCGTCGCTACCCGCATCTCTTGCCGACCCGCGACAACTGGCGACAAGCAAAGTCACCTCAGCATCGTGCACGCTATTACAAAGTGGCTTGGCCAATGATCGTGCACGACACTGGTTGGGCAGCGGGCATTCTGGTCTACAACGTGATTGTCGGTCAATTGGGTGTCTCGGAGCTGGCGATCATCTCCCTGCTTTCGCCAATAGAGAGTGTGCTGATTTCTGCATTCCTTGGCTTTGCCGTCGCCGCGTCAATTATTTTGGGCAACGAGATAGGCGCCCAGAACTATCAACGGGTGGAAAGTACTGCCTGGTGGTATGTGCTTACCAGCTGCGCACTGGCCTTGCTACTCGCTCTGTTGTGCTATCTCGCCAAACCTTGGCTTGCCTGGCTTATCAGCCACAGTCCGCTGGAAGACTCAGCGATGGCACTCAATGTCTGCCTGGTCATGGCGTTTGGCATGGTGCTGCGGGTGTTCAACATGGTTGGCATCGGCGGCGTACTGAAAAGCGGCGGCGATATTCGCTACAGCATTTTCATCGACCTGTTCGGTCAATGGGCCATTGGTATCCCGCTCGCTTATTTCACTGGTTTAGTCTTGGGCTGGCCGTTGCACTGGGTGTTGATGGTTATTTGGCTGGAAGAAGGGGCAAAAATTTTTCTTACCACACAACGCATTTTCTCTAAACGATGGATTAACAACCTCATCAATGACGGTGACTCACCCACTCTCACTGCCTGAAACACGATGAAAAAAGCCTGACGGACGAGGGAGGGAGTTCGCGAGTCAGGCCAGAGGGTCGTGTAACTTTATTGTTGTTGTGTTTGCAATGTGACGTCGCCGCGCGCTATTGCGCTAAGTGGTCACATTTGGCCGCACAAATAAAATCGTTCTTGTGTAGGCCTTTAATCGAATGACTCCACCATGTCACCGTCACTTTACCCCATTCGAGTAAAATACTCGGATGGTGAAATTCCTCTTCAGCTAACTGTGCAATCTGATTTGCAAACGCCCAAGCCAGCTTAAAGTTCTTAAAACGGTACACTTTTTCAAGTTGCGGAATACCATCGCGATGGATAAGCGCCCATCCTTCCAGCTCGCTCAGAAGCGTTTGCTGTTCATCTTGTGTCAAAGCGGTCGCATCGGCACTGCAAGCTTCGCAGCGTAATTCATCAAGCATGAGTTTCTTCCTTCGGTGTGAATAATGGTGGCAGTAAACCTGCCGCCATGGCTTTTTCTACATGGCTCATCAGATCGGTCTGACTAAGCTGATACAACTGGCGGATATCATCCAGTACATAATAGACCGGCTGCATGATATCGATGCGATACGGTGTCCGCAGGACATTATGTAAGTTAAAACTTTCCCGATCAGGGATGGTACTGTCGAGTGAATAGATGGTTTCGCCCGGTGAGGAAAGAATACCACCACCATAAATTTTGGTATTGCTGCCCTCTTTCACTAATCCAAACTCTACCGTGAACCAGTAGAGGCGAGCGAGATAGACCCGCTGCTGTGGAGTCGCGTTTTTCCCCAGTTGTCCATAGGTGTGAGTAAACGCGGCGAAATCCGGATGAGTGAGCATTGCGCAGTGACCGAAGATTTCATGGAAGAAATCCGGCTCTTGCAGATAATCGAACTCTTCCCGGCTACGCAGAAACGTCGCAACAGGGAATTTTTTGTCCGCCAGCAGGGCAAAAAAACGGTCAAAATTAATCAGTGCGGGGACCGGCGAAACCTGCCAGCCCGTTTCTCGCATCAGAACTTCATTAATTTCAGGTAGTTGTGGAACACGATCAACGGGAAGATTGAGCATTTCCAATCCATCAAGATAAGCCTGACAAGCCCGTGAACGAATCACAGATTGTTGGCGCTGAACCAGGTCGCGCCAGATGGCATCTTCTTGCGAATCCCAGTCGACTAATCCCTTACTATTCACTGGCTTGGAATGATACTTGGTCATCACCCCTCTCCTTAACAATTCCGTTACATTAAGCCTATCGCCTTCGAAATTGGCTGCCAATGATCTGTTCAGAATACCGCCAAAAACCAGTGTAACATTTTATTTACATTGTCAGTTTTTTTGCTTATATATCAGCAAGCTGATTATTGGGCGCAGGTTTGACTTTACTGAAAAATGGTCAAAACTTGATGCATTACAAAAAAAATCACACACTCATCGAGGATGTTATGCCACACGCCACGCCCCTTTGGACTCCCAGCCAGGACCGAATTGAATCATCCAACCTGCAGCAGTTTCTCCGCCATATCAACATGCAGGGTGAAGCCTTAGATGCCTATGAGCAGTTACATCGTTGGTCGGTCACGGATAAGAAAAAATTCTGGCTCGAAGTGTGGCAATTCTGCGACGTGATCGGGTATTGCGGTGACTGCATTCACGGAGAAGGCATTGCGCGTTGGGATGAATTTGTACCGGCTCGCGATACTATCTGGTTTCCTCAGGCACAACTCAATTACGCGGAGAATTTACTCTCCTACGCGTATCAGCAGCCCGACGGTGTGGCTATTTGGTTTAAAAACGAAAATGGCCAGAGCCGCAAACTGACTTGGCAACAACTGTGCGATCAGGTTTCTGTCGTGCAGCAATGGCTGACTCAAAATGGGGTCGGCCGCGGTGACGTGGTCGCGGGTTATCTCCCCTACTTGCCAGAAACCATCGTTGCCATGCTGGCTACCACCAGTCTCGGTGCGGTTTGGACATCCACCTCACCGGACTTTGGTGTCGACAGCGTGGTGGAGCGCTTTGGCCAAGTGCAGCCTAAAATTCTTTTCTGCTGCAATGGCTACAGCTTCAATGGCAAACCCCATGTGATGGAAGAGCGCAACGCCAGCATTGTCGCAGCGATCCCTTCCATCGAAAACACCTGCCAGATTGAGTATCTCCAACAGCGTACTTACAGTCAGGATTTCAATGACACATTTTCGGACTGGCAGGCGATTCTCGCCAGTTATCTGCCACGTGGCATCGAATTCGAGCGGGTCGGTTTTAACGATCCGCTGTTTATTCTCTATTCTTCCGGCACAACGGGTCAGCCAAAGTGCATTGCGCATTCCGTTGGCGGTATCGTGCTCAATCACCTCAAAGAACATCAGTTGCATTGTGACATTCAGCCGGGTGACCGCGTGTTTTATTACACCACCTGTGGCTGGATGATGTGGAACTGGCACGTCTCCGCACTGGCGAGCGGCGCGACTCTGGTTGTTTACGATGGCAGTCCGATGTATCCCCAACCGAGCGTATTGTGGGAACTGGCTCAGGAAACGCAGATGACGCTGTTCGGCACTTCGGCCAAATACATTGAAGCGCTGCAAAAGAGTCACTTTTCACCCAGTGATTTTTATGACTTAAGCGCGCTGAAAACGCTCTGCTCAACCGGTTCAGTGCTCTACCCTGAGCAGTTTGAATACGTCTATGCCGACATTAAGGCCGATTTACACTTGGCGTCTATTTCCGGGGGCACTGACATCTGCGGCTGCTTTGTTCTGGGCAATCCGATTTCCCCCGTCTACAGCGGTGAGTGTCAGGGAGCCGGTCTCGGAATGGACATCGCGGTGTTTGATGACGAAGGTGTGGCCGTGAGTCAGCAGCGCGGTGAGTTGGTGTGCCGAAACAGTTTTCCCAACCAACCCATCGGTTTCTGGCACGATAATGGTGAACGATACCACCACGCATACTGGGACAAATATCCTGGCGTTTGGCATCACGGCGATGAGATAGAGCTTACGGCTCACCGCGGCTACCGCTTTTACGGTCGCAGTGACACCACGCTTAATCCGGGTGGCGTGCGCATCGGAACGGCGGAAATTTATCAGCAGGTCAATCAGTTAGAAGAAGTGCTCGATTCGATTGCCGTCGGCCAAAAGCAAGGCAACGATGAAGAGATCGTCCTGTTTGTTCAGTTGCACGATAAGGCATTTTTGACCGATGAACTGAAAGACAAAATTCGCAAAACACTGCGCACCCACTGCTCGCCACGCCATGTACCAGCCCGAATTTATCCCGTCAGTGAGGTACCACGCACTAAATCAGGCAAGTTGGTCGAGCTGGCGGTGAAACAGACATTGCAAGGACAACCGGTAAAGAATCTGGGCGCAATTGCCAACCCGACGGTGCTGCATGAAATCGAACAGATCTTTGAAAATGAGCAACCATAACCGGGCAAGATGAACCGGATATCATGCTGGCGTGAGTATTTTTCATTACTCTATTTTTCTTTAATAATGATATGCTTGCGCCACCGTATACTGCTTTATTTATTTTATGGATTATATTCATCTATCGAGATTCAGTTTAAAGCACCTGACGGCACTGCACGTCATGCTCAGCACTCGCAGTGTCACGCAGACCGCTGCCCGACTGTGCGTCAGCCCCTCCAGCATCAGTAAAATCCTCGCTCAGTTACGTGAACTGCTCGATGACGACTTGTTTTACCGCGACAGCAATCAGTTGATTCCAACGCCCTATGCCCTGCAAATGGGTCCTGCGGTTCACAGCATTTTATCCAGCATGAACGGTCTTCTTCATCAGGCCAACTTTGATCCCAAACTCTATAACGGCCACTATCGGCTCGCCATGCGTGAGAGCACGCTCGAGCTCTTCGCCGAAGACATCGCTAACATCATTTCCGAATGCTCACCCAATCTCTCTTTGACGATCCATTCTAAGGAGTATTACGGATTTGAAGCGCTTCAGCGCGGTGTGATTGATTTCATGATTCTGCCGCACGACATCAGCCAACCTCCGACTCACGCTCAGGATCTGGTTTGGCATATTATCGCCGACGACGAAATGGTGTGCCTGATGAATCCCAACCATCCGCTGGCTCAAGGCGAAATGACCACCGAAGACTACCTGTCTTACAAACACATCGCCATTCTCGATAAGGAGCTCAGTGAGCCCTATTTTGAGAAGAATCTCGCTCAGCGTCATAAGTCACGCCAGATTGCGGTCACCACCGCAGACTTCGGCGCAGCGGCAATCATGTGCCAACATACGGATCTGCTGTTTACCTGCTCTAAACACTGGGCAGACAGAGCTCATCAGGCGCAAGGGTTGATTTACAAGACGCTGCCGTTTGACTACGGAACGGTGGCTTACAGTTTGGTATGGAATAAGCCGAGCATGAATGATCAGGCAATGAAGTGGTTGTGTAAGCGCCTCACCAAAGGTCAGTGCGGTTGCTAATCAGCGGCAAGCGATACGGGAAAAGTAAAAAGGTCAGCACATGCTGACCTTTTTATTCTGTTTTTGCTTTTATTTATTTCAAACCCTAGCCATGAGTTGTTAGTCAATAAACAGATTCTGGTATGAAAATGGTCAGGGGAACTGCTTAATAACCAAATTCATATTTGCAGTGTATGTATTGTAGGACTTTTCCGACAGTGAAATTACGTAAATAGTCAATTTACGATTTGGAAAAACCTTGCGGCCCTAGGCTTTGGGCAACGCTACCCAGAATGTATTGAGTTCATTTTCTCGTGGCATCAGTTCAATCGTGCCGCGATGCAGCTTGGCGATGTCTTTAGTAATCGACATACCCAGTCCCGCTCCATCGCCTTTTTCGGTGTTCGCACGATAGAAGTTTTCAAACAGTTTCTCGCGGGTTTCTTCGCTTAACGCTGCGCCGCTGTCGCTCACCCACACGTTGACTGCACCGCCCGCCTCTTTCAGCGTGACTTTAATTTGCGAACCTTGGCCAGAATAACGAATGGCGTTATCGACCAAATTGGTAAACAGAATGCGCAGTAGCGACTCATCCCCCAGCACATAGATATCATCACCATCGAGCGACAGTTCTTGCTGATGACGCAGCGCAAATGGCACCAGTTCCGCCAATACACCCTGCACAAGTTTAGTCAGGTTAATGCTTGAGAACGTGAGGTCGTGAATACTCTCCACTTTAGCCAGCATCAACAGCTGTTGAATCAGGCGGTCGGTACGCTCTATACCGCGCAAAATGTTGTTCAAATCAGATTTGAGCTGATCCTCATTCTGGCTCAACAATGCGTTTTCTGCGTTGAGGCGCAGGACCGTGAGCGGCGTTTTCAGCTCATGCGCAGCCATGCGGGTAAATCGTCGCTCCCGTTGCCAGGCATGATCCAGTTCCGTCAGCAATACGTTTAAGGCATCGACCAGCGGCGATAACTCCACCGTTGGATTGGACACATAGATACTGTCGAGCTTGTTGGCATTACGCTGAGTAATGGCGCGTTTGAGTTCGGAAATCGGTTGGAAATGCTTGCCGATCAATAACGTCATCACCAGCGCCAGGCAAGGGATCATAATCAATTGCGGCAGTGCGGTTGAAAGTGCCAGTTCGCGGCTCATCTCGTTTCGAATCGACTGCTTTTCCGCCACGATCACGTATTCAGGCTTGGTGTGGTAACGATCCGGCAGTGGCAACTGGAAATAACGCCATGTCTGTCCATCAATATCAAAATAACCAAAGCCGGCATAACGTGGATCGTGGGCCGTTCGGGCGATATCAGGAATGGAGCTCCACACCAGTTCACCGCTGTGATAGAACTGAATCAGAATATTGCGTTCATACGGGTGTCCAAACGTGGTAGGTGAATCATCACTTCCAGCTTGCGCTTTGATGCGCTGCATCCAGGTATCGAGAATTTGGCTGGCTCGTCTGGCTTCCAACCCTTCTTCCTTGAACGGCATGCCGAGCAGCAGCATTTTGGCCGATTGCCCCAAGCGTGCATCGTACACTTCTTCGATTTCATGCTGGGAGGCACTGAAACTGAAAAACAGCGACAGAAGAATGAGTCCGCTGGAGAGCAGAACAACCGCAATGGTGAGGCGTTTTTTGATCGAAAACGCTTTTACGTGATTATTTTTCAATGATGTAACCCACGCCGCGAATGTTTTTGATGACATCATTGGAGACTTTTTTGCGTAGGTTATGAATGTGAACTTCGATGGCGTTATCGCTCGAGCCTTCATCCCAACCATGCAGTGATTGTTGCAACTGCTCTTTGCTCATCACTCGGCCAGCATGTGTCATCAGAGACGCCAGAAGTTTGAATTCGTTGTTGGTCAGTTTCAGTCGGTTTCCCTGATAATCGACCGACTGTTCAGAGAGCGACAGTGACAACTCTCCCACTTCAATACGCGTGTCACAGTAGCCCGATTGACGGCGAATCAGTACCCGCAGGCGCGCCATCAACTCTTCCAGTGCAAACGGCTTGATCAGGTAATCGTCCGCACCGCCATCAAGGCCTTTCACCCGATCTTCGATGTCGTCACGCGCAGTCAGAATCAGCACCGGCAAAGTAAAACCCGCGCGGCGAATGTTGCGTAGCACCACCAGACCATCAATATCCGGCAGCGTGAGATCGAGGATCACCGCGATAAACTGTTCGGTTTTGAGCACGGTTTCCACACCGGAACCGCGCTCAACCCAATCGACGGTGTATCCATGGCGACTTAACGAGGTCACCATTGAGCGTCCTAACAGGACATCATCTTCTACAAGCAACAAACGCATTACTAATTGAGTTCTCCAAGTTTTTGGGCAATTTCTTGTTGTCGGCCCTGATCAGCCAGCGGACGATCCGGACGTGGCTTCGCGTGCTGCGCTTTGGTCAGATATTGAATCGCTTCTGCTTTGCGACCATCCTGAGCCAGGAAATCACCATAAAAGTAATTCGGATCAATACCTTCCGGATTTATTTCCAACGCTTTATGCAGCATTTTTTCCGCTTTGTCATCATCACCAAAGCCGATAGGCCAGCCCGGTACCTGATAGTATAGCGAACCTAAACTGGTATACGCAGAGCCATCTAACGTTTCCGGCGCTTTTTCAATAACTTGTTCCAGCAGTACTTTCGCTTCCTTCACCAACGACAACGCCCCCAGACCACCTTTCGCTCCAGCGAGTGAGGATTTATTGATCGCCAGCCACACTTTGAGATCCTGGCGCTCCGGCTCCTGCGTCAACGCCTCTTCATTGCGTTTGATGAGGTTTTCCAGACAGTAAACCTGATGATCTTTGTCTTTGGACTGATACTGACACACGGCCCATTTTTTCTGAATAGTCAGCAGCGGATCAGCACTCGCTGCTGATACCGAAAGAGAAGTCCCCAGCGTCAGCGCAGCTGCGAACATTGCCATATTCCGTTTCATTGTTTGTTCCCTCATGATTTACCGTGAACCTGATTGATGTATTGATGAATGGTGTCCTGCTGTTTGCGAATCGATTTTGACACCACTCCGGGAATGATTTGGTTGAGGCGTGCAAACAGCTTCTCTGGCCAGCCAATCCATCTCGACGCCTGTTCATCTTCCAAAATAGAGACCACGTGTTTGGCAACCACACTTGGCGCATCGCTGTGATTACCTAACTGGCGATTCATTTCAGTCACGCGATCATCGTTAAGATCGGTTTTCGTCGCACGTGGCGCCAAATACAGCACGCGAATGCCTGCACCATCAAGTTCACGATCCAGCGCTTCACTAAAGCGCTGCACGCCCGCTTTCGCCGCGCAGTAGGTGGTGTAGCCGGGAAAACCGATGGATCCAAACGTAGAACCGATGTTGAGGATGATCCCTGGTCTTTGCAGCCAATTCAGTGCCGACTGGCTGGTCAGAATCGGCGTCATCAGATTGAGGTGAATCTCCTCTTGCAGCGATTTGGCGCTGCGCTGGGCGAGGAAACTGAACTGATTGTTGCCCGCGTTGTTGATCAGCACATCAATGCGCTGCTCGTTTTGCACCTGCTCAAGCCCGAACGCTTTGAGCTGCTCTTCACTGTCCGGTTGCTGAAAATCAATGCAGAGTGTCTGATGACGTTCAGGGTCATTCAGGCTGTTCTTCAACGCTTCCAGTTTATTGCGGTTACGCGCCACCAGCACCAGCGATGCGCCTTTCGCTTCGAGCGCGTGTGCGATCTCCTGACCGATTCCCCCGGAGGCCCCCGTCAGCAGTACGCGTTTACCTTGCAAATTCATCTCTCTCTCCTTACGCTGCGCGCTGTAACGCATCAGGCGTCAGGCCACGCAACATATCGCCATACAAGCGAAACACCATATTGGCCGAATCGATAATGGCTTGCTGATCCAGCGGATCGGTGATTTGGTTCATCAGCCCTTCAAACAGCTGAATGTGGTCCTGATCGAGCACGCTGTGCGATGTCAGATAACTCATCGCGCTGTCCGGCAAATTCAGTTTATCCTTGACCAACGCCGCCACCTGACCACCGACGCCTACACTGGTACCTTCAAGCACCCAAACCATACCGAAAAAAGCCATCGGGTTGACCCGGTCAATCTGGTGATAGAGGTAAGCCACCATCAGTTCGATCGGTGCGCCGACTCTCCCTTGAGCCTGATTCGCACGCACCATACCTGCATCTGCACCACACGCTTTGATGTCGTTGAGAATCCACTCGTGGTGGCCCTTCTCTTCTTCGATGTACTCACCAATCGCCTGACGCAACCATTCATATTTCTCCGGCAAGCGCCCACCACAAGCCATCAAGAGTGGTACGGTGTGTTTCACGTGATGGTATGCTTGCGTCAGAAACGCAACGTAGGTTTCGCGGTCGATATCCCCTTTTGCACACTGGGCAAAAATCGGTGCCTGCAACATGGTTTGCTGCGCCGCTAAGGTCTGCTGTTTCAATGTCTGAAAAAATTCACTCATCCTGTATTCCTCTTTAATGCTTCAATTCAATGCGTTAACAAGATTGCTGGAGCTGGGTCGTGACGATTTTGTTGTCACTTTCTGGCAGTGTTGCCAACCAGTTTTCAAACTGTTGACGTACCGGACGCCCATTACTGGTGAACAGCCCCGGCTGCTGCTTGAGCCCGGCGACCGTTACCACTTTGCCGATGCGGGCATAATCCGGCAGTGTGTTGTTCAGTTTGTGGATGCTCTGCACCACGATTTCAGGTTGATTGCCATCCACGACCGCTGTCAGCGAAGACTGTCCTTCGCCAACCACGACCATACTTTGCAGAGCAGGCAGCAATTGCGCTTCCGATTCCAGCCACTCCGGTGAGATATTGCGTCCGTAGGCAGTAATGATTTGATTCTTTTTACGCCCGTTGATGGTCAGAAAACCTTGTTCATCTAACTCACCGAGATCCCCGGTTGCCAGCCAAGGCTGAGCGAAGGGTTCGCCGATGTAGCCCAACGCCACGTTGCCGCGCACCAGCACTTCGCCGTCTTGCGCGATTTTAACTTCCACATGGGGAAGCACCCGGCCACTGGTTCCCGGCTTTTGAGCACTTGGCGTGTTGAGACTGACGACCGATGCGCACTCAGACAAACCGTAACCTTCAAAGGCCGGAATGCCCAACGACTGCGCCTTTTGCAGTAAGGCAGGTGTCACACGTGCACCACCGACGGCCACGAACTTGAGCGAACGTGACAGCATTGGATTGAGCGTCACAATGTGGATCAGCGCCATCAGTAACGCCGGAGTCAGAACCAGGCTATTTGGCTGATACTGGCTCAGGGCTACCGCGAACTGATTCGGATTGAACTGGCTTGAACCCGACAATCCCACCGCTTGTCCCGGAACCACGACTGAGGTGGCACCCAGCAGAAGCGGAACATAGACGCCGGTGATGTTCTCAAGTAGCGTCGACAGCGGCAGAAGTATCAGATGTTTCTCACAACAGGTTTCGGTTGCAATCGAATCAGCCAGCGCGGCACTCACCAGCGCCAGTTGCTCGTCGCTTAAACAAACCCCTTTCGGCTGTCCGGTTGAACCGGAGGTAAAAGTAATTTTGCTGCTGCCGGGCAACCAGTGCGCGCCATGCGCATGCTCATTACGCCACAGTGGCAAACCTTCGATTTGCCCCAACAGCTCAGGCTGCCAACTGTGCCACTCTCCGATCAATACATCCGCACCGGATTGCTCTAACGTGTGCGCGACCTGCGCATCACTAAAAAACATCGGGACAGGCACAGACGGGATCTGCGCCTGCATCGCGGCAAGGTCAGCGATGACCCAGTCCAAGCTGTTTTCTGCTCTCAGCGCAATACAATGAGCCGCCAAACGACTAAGCTGATCCGCCGCTTCCCGCACTCTGACCAGCAAACTCAGATAACTGATCGATTCCATTTGTTGCGTGCGCTCGCTGTATCCGGTAAACGCCGTGGCATCCGGTGTCTGCTCTGCGCGTTGGACTAACGCCTGTAAAATCTTGTTCATGAAAAACCTCCGCTTAAACGATGTTTGCGGTCGGAAAACAGAGCCTGTAAATGCGCTAGGGCTCCTTTGAGATTGCCTGCAACAATGCGTGGCTGATATTGGTAGTAATTGCCCCAAATGCTGTGGGCATCAGGAATGCGGGTCGGATCGGCTTCGGCCAGAATGGTCGGATCCAAACCAAGGCGGCACATCATGGCGTACAGGGGATCTGTGGCGGTAAAAATGCACCACTCATACCCCTGCTCCACCAGCTTCTGTGTCATCAGCAGAAAATGCAGTGAAGAAAAACCTTTGGAAAATGATGCAAGCTGACCAAATTCAATCAGCTGCGCGCGGTCAATCGGACGACTGAACGCCGAGGCGAGCAATTCATCGGCCGGATGATCCAGATATTGTTCGAGAAACAGTGCCTCTTCGCTGGCAACGCGGTAACCACACAGAGATTTAATGTGGTCCTTATCCATCAACGCCATGAAGGTTGGCATAAAGCAATTGAGACGTGCATCAAACGCCAGCGAATAACGCTGAGCAATGTAGTGTTCGACCTCACCCCGCTTGGGATGGTTGCGATCAATGATCGCCAGATCAAGTGCATGATCCTGAAAAAAGTCTCTCATTCAGAAGCCCTCTGTGGTGCCTTACTCACTGAGCTTAAGGAGGCAAGCTTAAGAGAAACTTAAGAGACTTAAGAAAACAAAAAAAGCCGCGACAGGAACCCTGTAGCGGCTTGGATTGATTACAAAATTTTTATTTTCTGCCGACGCCCATGACGACTGGCATGACACCTTGCGGAGTGCTGATTTCAAACACCTTGCTCACTTCGACCGTCGCAAAGCCAGCCTGTGTCAGCATGGTTTCCACATCACGTTCACTTAAACCAAATTCAGGGTCGTTATCATCCACCAGCCAATCCCAGTGAACAAACAAACCACCCTCATCCAACAAGGTATAAATGATGTCGGCAACTTCATTCTGGTTGGGTACAAAACCACACACCGAAGACGCCACGACCACATCAAATTGTTTGCGGAATGCCGGGTGCTGCGCAACCAGACCGCGTGTTAAGTGATCCACTACCGGCTCAACATTGGCCAGCTCTTTTTTATCCAGCTCTTCGATCATGGCTTCGGATGCATCCAAAGCCACAATATCTTTTGCCACTGGTGACATCAGTTGACTTAGCAAACCCGTACCGCAACCGAAATCCAGCACATGCTTGCCTTCAAGCGAAATGAGCTTATTCAGTTGCTGAAAAACGTTCTGCGCAAAAACGGTTGTCGCTTCGTCTTTTTCCCAATCCGCTGCGTATTCGTCCCAGTCGTGTGCCATCATGGCCTCCGTGTTACTTCTTGTATTCGGGCAAACTGCCCAAGTGACCTCAAAATGGCTGGCTCATGGCCGAAAATCGATAGATTTTCTGTGAACCCGTCGGTTTGAGGCAACTTGAACTCCCCAAGATTAAACCAAAACGAAGTGAAGTTCATAGAGTTACAACGCAATCTTGCGTAAGAAAATCTGAATTTGGCTCAATTGGCGATTATTAGAGCAGATAGGCAGCCACACAAAAATTGTTTATGATTCCGAGACTTTCATTGAGTTGAGCACGCTATGAACCTGTCACAAATCGAAGCATTCTGCACCATTGCCAACACGGGTTCGGTTTCAGAAGCCGCCCGTCAGTTGGAGTGCAACCGCACCAAACTCAGCATGGCAATCAAAGCTTTCGAAACCGAATTGGGCGTGGAACTGTTCGCACGTACCGGAAATAACCTTACCCTATCTGAAGCTGGCAAAGCGATTTACAAAGATTGCGAGAGCATCCTGATCACCGCGACGCGCATTCGCCGCACCTGTTCACAAGTGTCTGATGAGTTCGCCGCAGAAATGTGGATCGCCCGTGACGACTCTTTGCCCGATACACTGTGGCAGGATCTGGCGCATTCACTCAATAAACTGTTTCCCAATACCTCGTTTAACATCGTGCTTGCCTCGAGTGGTGACCTTGCAAGCCTGGTTGCGACTCAACAAGTGGATTTCGCGTTCGGAGTTGACTACGAACGTTTGGACGATCCCCGTATCGGTTATCAGCCGCTGGGCAAAATCCGTATGATGTCGGTGTGTAGCGCGACCCACCCGCTAACCAAAATCAAACGGGTAACAGACGAAGATCTGCGAAAATCCATGCAAGCGGTGATGGTGTATCTGAATGAACAAGACAATTCGAGTCTGGAGCCTTTTTCGCGCCGTTATATCGGCTTTTCCAGCTTTGAGTACATGCTCAGTACCATTCTGACGGAAAGTGCTTGGGGCGTACTGCCGGAACCGCTGATTCGTCACCACTTGCGCGAGCAACGCCTTGCGGTAATTCGCCACACCTATGGTTTGACACAAGAGGATTTTTGTATGTTTAGCGTTGCGGGCAGTTCTGAAAACCCGGCGATGCTTTGGCTCGCCGATAAGATCAGCGACTACTTGTTTGATTTCTAAATTCTTGCTTTGGGGATGCCCGACTTGCCAATGAGCCAGTCAGCGTCAATAATAATGACAGCAAAAACACGAAGCAACCTATTGATTTTAAATAAATAAAACAAAACAGCTCAAACATTAACCTGTTGAATATGCAAATCGTCGTTGTAAAGCCACGCCGTTCAGCCAAAATATCCTCAGTTTCCAACAGGTAAAAATTAAAATGTGTGCTCGAACAAGTTTTAACGAAAATCGTGTCTTGACCCTCTCAGCTCTTTTTGCGTCAATGTTTGCGGGTGGTGGCTTGATTGTCGGTCTGCTTGTAGGCTCACTGGTTATCATGTTTGACGGTGTCTATTCTCTCGTCAGTTTACTGTTAACATTATTGTCGCTAGTCGCTGCTCGCTACATCAGAAAACCATCTGATGCCCAATTTCCTTTTGGCCGCGCAGTGTTCGAACCGGCGGTAATCGCCGTGAAAGGTGCTGTGATTCTACTGATCGTCAGTTATTCACTGTATTCTGCTATCGGTTCCATGTTTACTGGTGGCCGCCCAGTCGATGCGTCTGTCGCGACTGCTTTTGGTGCCATCAACGTTGTAGGTTGTGGCCTGGCTTGGTGGTATATGAAATCACTGGGTAAACGTCACGCATCAGGTCTGATTGACGCTGAAGTTAAACAGTGGCAAATGGACACCATGTTGAGCGTAGCCGTAACTGCTGGTTTCGTTATCGCATGGCTGATGACTCTGACGCCAATGGCAAAATACGCGGTATACGCCGACCCGATGATGATGCTGGCAATGTCGTTCTACTTCATCAAAGTACCATTTGAGATGCTACGCTCTGCAATGCGTGAAATCTTCCTGATGGCACCGAGTAAAGAGATTTGTCAAACCGTCGACCAAAGTGTGGTTGCGGCTGGTAAAGAATCGGAACAGGACATTGAACTGGCAGGCGTGACTAAAGTCGGTCACGAGCTGTGGGTCGACGTGGATATTTACCCAGACAGCAGCGAAGTAATTCTGGTAGAAGATATCGAACAAACACGCAATACCATCGAAAAACGTTTGTCGAAACTGCCGCTGAAACTGCAGATTACCGTAAACATCGCAAGCTAATCGCAAACCCGCCCTTCGGCGGGTTTTTTATTCCCACTTTTGTGAATACCCTCTTTAGCATTGACAACCCTCAGTACATGTATGAAATTGATTGTATGAAAGCGAATCAGAAACACCTCAACGCACGAATTATCATCATTCCATAGGAATGGTGGGATTGTGCTGTGCTTTTAATATCTCGAACCCACCCTCAGAGGTGGGTTTTGTGTCACTGCCTCGTGGGAACTGACAGCACCACAGGAGATCACATGAATAAAATCGCCGTTTTTGGAAAGCCCGGTAGCGGAAAATCGACGCTCAGCAAAGCGCTCGCGGAGTCTACAGGTATCCCGCTTCATCAGTTGGATTCGATTGTTTATCAGGCTGACGGAGAGCTTACGGATCGCGAAATATTTAACCAGGCGCATCAGCAAATCTTAGCGTCAGAGCGTTGGATCATTGATGGTTTCGGCCCGTTGGCTTCGTTCAATGAACGGTTGGAAGCGGCAGATACGTTGGTGTACATCGATCTGCCCTATGCATTGAGCTATTGGCTGGTGACGAAACGCTGTTTGAAAGGCTTATTGGTCAAACCTGAAGGCTGGCCTGATGGCAGTTCTGTTCTTAAAGGCACTTGGCAAAGCTATAAGGTACTTAAGCTTTGTCCTAAATTCTGGAATGATGATTTTTTGAGTCGCTTACAAGTGCAGTCAAATCATAAGCAACTGCACGTCATCAGAACTCTGGAAGAGCTCAATCATTTCGTTCAGCGACATACCCATTCATAGCCACATCTGCGCCACAAAATAACTCTGCGGCGCACTGCCTTGTCAAACAGATTCTTGCGGCGCATGGGTAGCGCTGCTCTCTGCTGCGCGTTCACGGGTCACCCACCAGCAAATCAGTGAACCCAACGTCACCATCGCCACGCCTTGCCAGAAGCTGGTCCCCAGTAGAACCCCCAATATCAGCGAAGAAAACAGGGTGGAAATCACTGGCGTAAAATACGATAAGGTCGCCAGCAACAGCATATTGCCGCGCAAAATAGCCAGATTCCAAAGCGCATAGCCGCTCCCCATGACAATACCGGTCAATAGTAAACTGATGGTGCCGGTGCCGTTAAATACCAGCGGCCCTTCATCACTGGCCGCATACTGCCCCCAAAGCACCGCCGCCGTCGCCAGAAAAAACACACAGATGGCATTCTGACCGTTGGCAATAATCTTGGTCACATTGCAGTAAACCGCCCAGATAATGGCGCCAAAGAAGGCCATCGCGTAAGTGAGCGGATTAGTCGCGACATTATCGGCGATGAGAGAGACAGACAACCCCTGTTCGCCCGTAATAGTCCAGGCAACGCCGATAAACGCCAACGCGATACTCGGATACACCCAAAGACTGACCGCTTTACGACTGGTGAGAACAGCAAACAGCACCGTTAATGCTGGCCAAAGGTAGTTGATGACGGCCATTTCCAGAGCCTGATGACGCGAGTTAGCCATACCCAGCGCCAACGCAAGACATATCTCATAGCTGACGAACAGCGTACCGCCGATCAAAACATAGCGCAGTGAGAAACCGCGAAACTTGGGAACACCCATGACACCCAGCAGAAACAGAGACGCCACACTGTAAATCAGTGCCGCACCGCCTATTGGCCCGAATTGTTCAGCGACCGTGCGTGTCAGCCCCATTAAGCAACCCCACAACAAAATAGCTGCAACACCAAACAGGGTATAACGATGACGTGCCAAGATATGCTCCGCGAATACTAGCAGGAAGAGAAGTGCACTGTAGCGGAAAACCTCAGAAGAGAGAAGCCTCCTCACTCGACTTAAGGTAGCGAATAATCCTCGCTGGCGTACCGCCTACCAACGTATCCGGTGGCACATCGTGATTAACGACCGAGTTCGCCGCAATCACAGAGCGAGCGCCAATCGTCACCCCCTGATTGATCACGACATTGCCGCCGATCCAGACATCGTCTTCCACCACGATTGGCTTGCACACCGTTTCCCAAAGGCGACGGCTACGATAATCCAACGAATGGGAAGCGGTATAGAACTGACAGCTTGGCCCAATCAGCACGTTGTCGCCAATGGTAATCGGAGCGTTATCCAGCATGACGATATTCATATTTAAAAAAGTATGACGACCAATTCGAATCGTCTGACCAAATTCACAATGAAAGGGGGGCTGGACAATACTTTCCGGGCCGAAAGCTCCAAACAATTGGCTTTGCAAACGGCCTCGCTCTTGTGCGTCGATAGATTGATTGATGCGCACTTTGAGTTCTGTCGCTCGCTGGCTGAGCTCAATAATCGAAGGATCGTTGCCGTCAAACACCTGACCTGCCATCATTTTTTCTCGTTCTGTCATTTTGTTTTCCTTTGCTAAGTTCACAAAGGGTAACGGCTTTTAGTCAGGAAAAAAGAGAAAAACCGACAGTTTGACTTTCCCCTATTTGAGAAGCAAAGACGAAATTGTTGAGATGAGAAAGTGTAGCTGCGTTATTCCCTTAGGCGTCAGCGTCCAAATAAGCCAAACAATGTGCCCTAACACAATGCACAACATGAACAATTGGAACAGCAATGACCGAGGTGAAAGGTTCAGGTGGTATTGCCCAAGCAGTGCACCCGGCCAGCCACCCAGCAAAGACAAAAAGAGCACGGCCGATGCACTGGTTCGCGGCTTGCTGCGTTTTTCTGCTCGTTTGTCTAATGCGTAAATAAACCAAACCAGAATACTGGCCAATAGGTAGTAATAACCAACAACCGGCGGATAATCCCAATAGATCACACAGCCGACCAATGCGGCAAAAAACCACATGGCGGTCAGTGACGACCACGGAAACGCACGCACTCCGTCAAGGTGAGTGGCACGCCGCTTTCCTTCTTCATCCTGAACAATGCGAAACCGCACTTCTTGTCCTGAGTGGCTTTTCAGATCGACTGAGTTAGACACATCCTGCTGATAAAATTTGATGCGCAACGCGTCGGCCTCCGGAGTAACGTAGCCGTAGCCTTTGTCTGCATACCACTCTGTGATTCGTCCTTTGACCGCCATGATTTGCTGAGTTTTCTATCAACGTGCTTTAAGCATAGCTAAGCGGGCAGCAACAGCGAATGCCGCCCAATAAAAAACCGGGCTTTTGCCCGGCTTTTTTATTCAGTGATGATTTCCCAACTGTGGGTCATTTCGACCCCTTTGCCCAACATGAGACACACCGAGCAATATTTCTCCAGTGAATCGGCGGTGACTCGCGCGACCACTTCTTCGCTGAGGTTTTCACCGGACACAGCAAAGTGAACGTTTACTTTGGTGAACAGACGCGGCGCCGTTTCACGACGCTCTGTCGTCAGTTTAGCCGTGCAGCTACGAACCTTCTCACCCGCAGATTTAAGACCATCCACCACGTCAACTGAGCTGCAACCACCTGCCGCCATCAGCACCATCTCCATTGGGCTTGGCGCTGTTGCACCGCCGTTGCCATCCATCACAATAGAATGACCCGATTGTGACTGGCCGATAAACTTAAAGTCTTCAACCCACTTAACTTGTGCTTCCATTTTTACTACTCATCTATGCCAGAACTTGGCGTCATAATACCAACATCAGCGAGTTCATCGCTATACGAACCAGAATATAGCCTATCCACACCGCAAACAGACTGATCGCGCTACCGACTATCAAGAACAGCCCATCACGCTCAATAATCCCCAGTGCAAAAAAGATAATCGCGATGTTCGGCGGGAAGTTCACAAACGGCAGCGGCAGCACTGCGACCGCCGCGAGAACACAGATAATAATACCAATGACACGACGAGCCATCTTATTCGACAGCGGTTCCCAACGCGGTTTGATGTAATGCTCAATGCGTTCAAACCAAGGCAAAAGCTCTTCAATAAAACGAATGGTTTTCTGACGGTGCAGTTTACGTTTTTGAATGATGCGAGGCAGACGTGGGGCCTGAAAACCCAGAGCCAATTGCAGGCCAAGCAGGAAAATCGCAAACCCGGCGAAAAAAGAGATACCAGGAATCAGGCCAGCTAAACTCAGCATGATCAGCAGCGCGCCATAAGAGCGTCGCTTAAGCAGCTCCAGCAAGGTACCAATCGACAAATAAGGTTCAGGGTGATCTTTTAAAGTTTTAACCAGAAACTCAGAGGTTTTCTCCACGTAGTGATCGCTCTCTTTATTTTGTTGGCCTGACGGAATCAGGCGGATGGGCGCATTATCATTCATCCTTCTCGCCTCACGCAATCGAGATTATTGTCTTTACGACAACTTGCCATAATCACTGTTGCGCTTTGTCAGCGCAGATAAAAGAAAACCCCACTAAGCTTTCGCTTAGTGGGGTTCAGTTCTTACTCGCAGCAATCCGGCTACTAATAGGTGCTCCCTGCATCTATTCCTTGATAGTCTGCTGTATCCTTCAGCGCATTCCGTTTCATCGCCGTCCTAGCGGTGTCCCTGTTTCCGTCATCCTGACAGACTTACGCCTTAATCCTTTAGGTTGTCCATCGACCTTCCGTTGTAACCATCCTAGTTAGCAAGCGTCCAGCTAATGTCCTTCGCTTTCCATGCCGACCATTCATCCTGAATAATCGAATCTTCGTCCTGAAGATGACCTGTCCTTGGGTCTTTCCTGTTCCGTGTCTGCTTCCTGCTGACAACTTGAGATTACGACATCGGCGATTTTCAGCAAGCGGCTTACAACACGATAGATATTGAGAAAGTCTCTCAAATCAAATAAAAGTAAATAATTACAATACGTTAAAGTTAAACTTTCGTTTTTGATGATAGTTACAAACGCCGATCTCTCACATCACGTGTAAGAGATCTCGCACAAAGCCAATCCTAAATCATCCCTGTCATCAAAAAGCCCCTCGAACACAAAAGTTGATGGAGCTCTCACTCTAAAAAGCGTAATAAGGAAGCAGTCAGGCTGTCTTGGCGGCTGAAGGCCAGATTTTCCTAGACTCACCCTATTAAATTAAGGATATTATTACCGATCTTAATCACATAACTGACAAAACTCACCGCTAACTCTGTTGAGGAAACCACCACATGATTTCTAAATGGGCACAACGCTTTTACCAAATGGCAGAACTTGTTGGCTCGTGGAGTAAAGACCCTTCCACGCAGGTAGGAGCCGTCATTACTAAACAGAATCGCATCGTCTCGGTTGGCTTTAACGGCTATCCACACGGTATCTCTGACAGCGCCAATACCGATGATCGTGACATGAAATATCTCAAGACACTGCACGCCGAAGAGAATGCCATTCTGTTCGCGAAACGAGATCTGGATGGTTGTGAGATATACGTCACCCACTTCCCTTGTCCGAACTGCGCAGCCAAAATCATTCAAACTGGTATTTCTGCCGTGCATTGTCCTGAGCAGTCGGAAGATTTTCTGTCGCGCTGGGGCGACAAAATTAAAGTGAGTCAGGATATGTTCCTGCAGGCAGGGGTTAAAGTGAACTGGCTGCCAATTAATGAGCTGCAACCTATCAGCGAAATCAACAAATAATATGAGCCCTCCTTTTGGAGGGCTTTATTTTTCTACCTACGCTGTCTTTTCAATCTTTCGAATTAAAACAAAAGTTAAGAGCGTTTTTTGACCGTCTCTTAAATGAGACTGAGCGGTAACTTTGCCGTGTTTGTCTGCCGTTTTGACCTGAGTCTGCTTTGTGACAGACAAACTGGGGCTACAATTCCATTCATAAACCCGATTCGCTGCAATTCGCTTTCTCTGCAGCCCGAGCGCGACTAAAACAGGATCTCTATGGCATCAACGTCAAATAAGGCTGTTTCAGGATTAGGTACGCGTTTTATCATTACGCTGTTGTATCTGCTCGCTGTTTCCGTCATCAGCTACACGCTGCTCACCCAACATCACGTCGCGGTGCACTACTACTATGGCTATCCGGTTTGTATGCTGATCGCTCTGGTTGCCCGTCCGCGGTGGCTGAAAGCATTGGCGGCTATCACTTCTATTGCCGTTATTCTGGTGGGGAGCTATTTTGAACCGCTCAATCTGGATGCGATAGAAGAAGCATTTCTTCTGATCCCCCTGACCTACATCGTGCTCTACCCCGGTTCACTGTGGCCGTTTGCTTCAGCAATCCTGCTGATCGCCAGCTACCTGCAATACCAAAAAGTGGGAACGCCAGCTTTCAGCGAATTCACTGAAGATGCGCTTGAACTTACGGCCATCGCCTTCTTTGCCACGGTCGGTGTCTATTACAAACAGAAGCTGCAGCGCCAGCTGGAACGTTATCGCCGCGACAGCCAGACCGATTTCCTGACTCAACTGGCCAATCGCAAAGCGTTTACCCACGAAACCAAAGAGCTGGAGCGTCACCGTGATCCCACGGAACATTACGCGTTGCTGCAACTGGATATTGACGACTTCAAACTCATCAACGACAGCCTTGGCCACCAGCAAGGTGACAAGCTGCTGGCGGAACTGGCGAAACGCCTGCGTGAGCTGGATTTTTCGCGGGTGAATCTCTATCGCATGAGCGGCGATGAATTCGCGATCATTCTCAAAGACAAGTTTGATATTCGTTTCTACGCCGATCAGGTGGCCAACTACATTCTGGAAGCGTGCAATAAAGGCTTTAGCCTTAACAACCGTACGTATCACATGACGATGAGCATCGGGATTGCCCTGTTCGAGGATGCTATGCACGACAGCGACATCTGGTGCCGCAATGTGGACATCGCTGTGCTGCGCGCCAAGCAAAAGGGCAAAAATATCATTCAGCATTTTGATGAAGAGCTGATCAGCGAAACGATCCGCAACTACCAACTGGAAAGAGAACTGAGTAACGCCGTCGACAAGCAGCAGCTTGCGCTTTACTTTCAGCCAAAAGTCGACATTGCCACAGGTCAGGTGCATAGCGCAGAAGCGTTGATTCGTTGGCAACATCCCGATTTAGGGTTGGTCAATCCGGAAGAATTTGTGGGTGTGGCTGAAAAGAGCCAGCAGATCATTCCGATTGGTCGCTGGGTGATTGAAACCGCGTGTAAACAGGCCAAAGCCTGGCAACAAGCAGGGCACGAAATCTGTATTGCCGTGAATGTTTCTACGGTGCAGTTTTTATACGATGATATTTTTCATGTGGTGACCAAAGCCCTGCGTGAAACCGGGTTAGATCCGAAACTACTGCAACTGGAGATTACCGAAACCACATTAATGCAGCAACCGGAGAGCGTGTGTGAAACCTGTCAGGATTTACGTACGCTGGGTATACGAATTGCGATCGATGATTTTGGTGTCGCATACTCGTCCCTGAACTATCTGAAACAATTGCCCGTTGATGTGTTGAAAATCGATAAATCGTTTGTTGATGACTGCGTGCACAACCACGACGACCATATGCTGGTGCGTACCATCATTCAGTTGGGCCACAACATGGGTAAAGTGGTTACGGCCGAAGGCGTGAACAACCACAACCAACTGCATTTGCTGGCGATTGAAGGCTGCGACGAATATCAGGGCTACTACTATTCAAAACCGCTCCCTGCGAATCAATTCATTGAACGCATCGAGCGCATCGAATATCCGGAGCCTACGCGACTTCAAGCTCATTAAAAATATCGAATAGCTGCTTTGACTTATACGGTTTGGGCAAATACGCATCCATCCCCGCTTCAAAGCAGTGAGCGATATCTTCATCCAGCACACTGGCCGTGAGAGCGATGATCGGTATTTTCTTCAGCCCTTTTTCGGCTTCCCACTCACGAATTTTGCGCGTGGCGGTAAATCCGTCCATGACAGGCATCATGCAATCCATCAGCACCGCAGAGAACTGGCCGCCCTGAGTAACAATGTCCACCGCTTCCTGACCATTGCTGACAATCACATATTCCAACCCTGCTTTCTCGAGAAAAAACGTCGCGATTTTCTGATTCATCAGATTGTCTTCGACAATCAGAATGCGGGAGGTGCTATCAGCATCGACCGCCAGCAAAGGGCGTTCCTGATTAAGCGACGCTTCGCTGGATACTAACGGCATGCGGATCATCCGCTCGAAACGGCTGCCCAAAAACGGCAGTGTGATTCGGCCATTCACCAGTTCAGCCACTTCTTTATTGGTGAAGAGATGGTGCTGCAACATGATGAGTTTAGCGTGTGGAAAACGCTGTTTAAGTACCGCAATATCTGCGCGGCAACTTTGCGCCAGACTATAGCAATACAACACGTTCACCACACTGCTGGTAAAGGCTATTTCAGCCAGCTGCGCAACCGTGTTGGTTTCGACCAGATCCAGCCCCAACCGTTGACACTCACGGCGAATCGCCGCGGAATAGTTGGAATTGTTGTTGATCAGCAACGTGTATTCGCCCAAGGCCGCGATAGCGGGCTGATCCGTTGGCAAATCCACCGGAATCATGAACTCAAACTGGCTGCCCAACCCCTTGGTGGAATGAACCTGAATAGAGCCATGCATCATCTCCAGTAGTTCGTGACAAATCGCGAGCCCCAGCCCCGTGCCGCCATACCGGCGCGTAATGCTGCCATCTTCCTGAGTAAACGGCTCAAAAATCGTTGTCAGCTTACTCTTCTCAATGCCTTTGCCCGTATCTGTCACACTGCACCGAATCATCGGAGGGCTTTGGTCGAGATAGTTCACCTCAACATTGACGTAACCATCCTGGGTAAACTTCACCGCGTTAGAGAGCAGGTTCATCAGGATCTGCTTCACCCGATATTCATCCGCAATCACCAATTCAGGCAACGCAGGATCGAGCTGAATATTTAACGCAATATGCTGGCTGACCGCTTTTGAGTTCACCATGTTGACGGTGTCATACACCATTTCCGAAAAATTGAAGCTGTTGGGGTTAAGCGTAAGACTGCCCGCCTCGATTTTCGACAAATCGAGAATGTCGTTGAGCAGCATCAGCAACGAGTGGGAAGAGGTATCAATATCGGCTAAGACTTCACTCTGGTTCGTGTTGAGGCCTGTGGAGGCCAGTATCTCCGTCATACCGATAATGCCGTTAAGCGGAGTGCGAATCTCATGCGACATGTTAGCCAGAAAGAAGCTCTTGGCGCGGTTCGCCGCAACCGCCTCTTCTTTGGCGTGAATCAGTTTGGCCTCATGGGCCTGCATTTCCTGCACAATATGATTCAGGCTGCGACAGAAATCTGAAAACTCATCGTTCCCGTCAATCGGGATCTGCTTTGCGCTGTCACGTTGCTCGCGCAAACGTCCCATGGTGTCGAGAATGCGGTTGAGTTTGGATGAGATGCGATAAAAGGTGCCAAGACCCAGAATCAGCAGCAGCACGAAGACCAACGCAACGCCTGCGCTAATCGTTGTGATACGCTGCGTATCGCTGGCAACACGTTGTTCAATCTGCCGCGAAAGATGGTCGGAAAAACCCATGAATAGCTTTTGCACCGCCGCCTGGCGATTCTCAATTGACTGCACGTATCCGGTCAACTCTTGCGGTGTCACCTCCTGATGCAATATTTTATCGCGCACCAGTGCCCCTTGTCTGAAATCTTGCTGCGCGAAGAGTTTGACGATTTGATCGAGCTGTGCGGTACTGGCACCGGTATCGATAAAACGCTCCAGATGTTGCTGTTCCCGTTCTGCTATCTGAAAATACTGACCCAACTGCTGCTGATCAAAATTCCCCGTTTCCGATACGCCGCGAATAAACCACACTTCACGCTGCATCCAGTAGAGAAACCAGCTCAAGTCGTCGTACACCACATCCAGCGTATGAATCTCAGACGGCGCCTGATGATTACTGCGTTTTTGAATTTCCACCAACAGTTCGTAAATCAGATCAAACGACCACTGACCGTAATCTTCCATATTGGAAGCCGACGCCGAGTTAACCTCACGCGCAAGGTTTTTAAGTTCTGCTACGTTGTTTTTGATCAGCAGTCCTGAGTTACCGATCAACCCTGTGTACGTCTGCGTATCGAGCAAACCATTCACGGCATTCAGTTCCTGATCGAGTTGCGCAAGATAGGGCTGAATATCATCGCCATTGGTGCGACCAATCATGGTTTGATACATCAGATGCGTCACATTGGTGATGTGACTGAGCATGGTGATCTTTTCTGTGATCACACGATAGGACGACAATTGTGACTGAAACTGGCTGAAGAGATTCCACGTTCCCCAACCAATCACAAGCATCGGCACTAAACAAAGCAGCATCAGGCGAGTTTTTATCGAGAAGCGAGAAGCAGTGCGCATTCCTAAACCTTGATTGTGAAGAGAGCTAGCCTATGGTTAAAGAGTAGACAGTCTTCGCACCGTTTGCGTCCATAATTTCAAGAAAGTTGAGTCAGTTAGGTTAAGGAAAACCATTTTTGGTGAAGCGAGTCTGGTTTATCGTCATAGGCTTTTTTCTGCTCTGGAGCACCGCTGCGTATCCGGAGCCTTATGCTATTGTCACACTCAACCCCAACCTTCCCCCACTCAAGTCCAGTCAGGTCAAAATGCTGTATCGAGGTCGCCTGAGCCATATTGATGAATACAACATCTCATTGCTGGATCTGCCCCATAGCTCACCTTTGCGTGAGCAGTTCTATTATGGACTGCTCGGCAAAAGCCCGGCACAGATGCAAGCCATCTGGGCCAGGCAAACTTTTTCAGGGCGCAGCAAGGCACCTTTTGAAGCCAAAAGCAACAGTATGGAAGAAATCATGGCGTGGCTAACCCACAACAAAAACGGTATCGCCTATGTCCCCGCCAGTTGGGTCAACGAGTCAGTCAACGTCATTTATGTCTTCGATAGTGAGGAAGGACTATGAAAACAACGTCTCTCATCGGCTTATTACTGTTCTCGCCATTGACGATGAGTCAGATCAATGTCGGGGAACACGTTCGGATCAGCGGTTTCGGCACGGTATCGGCCACCAAATCCGACACCTCCGTACCCATTTTTGTTCATCGCAATATTGATGACGAATGGTGCTTCGACTGCGACACCACACTGGGCTTGCAACTTGATTGGATCATCAACGATCAATGGCGGACATCAGTACAAACCGTCAAACGCCCACAAGACCACTTTTCCAGCCCGGAGCTGGAATGGGCTTATCTGGAATCGGCTTGGGGAGCCTATAGCGCCAAAGTAGGACGGCTGCGTTTACCCGTCTTTATGATGTCCGAATACTACTATGTATCGGTGGCCTATCCTTGGATTCGTCCACCACAAGATGTATACGACAGTTTATTGGGTATCACGCACTACGATGGTGCTTCTTTTGAGTGGAATAAAATGTTGACCGATGCGTCACAGCTGCGTATTTCAACCTTTGCCGCACTGCCGAGTGAAAACGACTACCGACTTTACAACACTCAGTACACGCTGGATGCCAGCTCCGCTTATGGCCTGACGATGGACTGGTATCAGGACGATAACGTATTCCGTATTGCTTATCTTACGGCCGAAGCGGATCTTAAAACTGGCTCGTATAACATTTCGCACTACGATATGGATCTGCTGGCGTTGGGTATCAACTACGCGCTGGGTGATTACCACCTGTTTTCTGAATACATCTATGACAACCAACTCTACTCCAACTGGTATGTAGGCCTGGCGCGCCAGTTTGGCAAGTGGCAGCCCTATGCGCAGTATGGTCAGCGACGCAAGTTATACAGCAATGACTCTTACTTGTTCGGCCTGCGCTACAACGTCGTGCCAAATGTCGCCATCAACGGCGAATGGCAAGTAGTCAACAGCACAGAAAATATCATCAGTGGTCACTTCACCAGAGAGCAAAACCCGCTGACCGGGATTGAGACCAAAGCCCACATCATCTCTCTGGCTATTTCGTTTACCTTTTAAGGGGGTAATTTGATAAAGATTACAGTTTTGTGAAACAAATAATGCAAAACCTACAAATGAAATAGATATGAAACAAAATTAGCACGAAATAAGTGTGCTGCTTTGGATTTGTCAATACGCAGAAATGCGGACTGAAACCATTTACATCCACTGCACATTTACACTTTTAAAGCTGAAAATATGGCCATTATTTTTCCTAGCAGAATAACCAGTTAGCCCTTACAATCCCGCCACATAAAAATAACAAACTCCCCCTATGCCAAACGCAGTCCAAACTGCGGGCAGAAACCGCTGTTGTTCATCCCCCTACAGATGGACAAATAAGCTCAACGAAACGTGAAAGGTCCCGAGTAAAAATGAGTCCAGAGAAACATCTCCTAGAATGGCAAACTAGCCAAACGATTGCTGAAGCTATGTCTCCCCTGATCGGTCAGCTATATCGTCAAAAAGGGGTGGAAGTGATCCTGTTCGGTAAAACACTGATCAACGCTGACACCATCGACATCATCAAAACTCATCGCATTGCTCGCCGCTACACTGGCTCCTCCCTCTCTCTGCAACAAACCATGCCAATCCTTCAACAACTGTCTGAGATGGAACTGTCTCCATGTCGCGTTGACATCGGTCAGATGGCACACCAGTTCTGGCAAGCTCATGAAGAAGAACACGGCCTGAAAGATTTTCTGGCGACGGCATTGCAAGGCGCGCTGAATGGCGAAGTGATGAATGAACCGAAAGATGTGGTTCTGTACGGCTTTGGCCGCATCGGTCGTCTGCTGGCTCGTCTGTTGATTGAGAAAAGTGGTCCGGGTTACCCGCTGCGTCTGCGTGCCATCGTGGTTCGCGGCGGCAAAGAAGGCGACCTGGAAAAACGTGCCAGCCTGCTGCGTCGTGACTCGGTTCATGGCCAATTCAATGGCAGCATTATCATTGATAACGAACGTAAAGCTCTGATCGCCAACGGTAACTACATTCAGTTTATCTACGCGAACTCTCCAGCAGACGTAGACTACACCGCGTACGGCATCAACAACGCTCTCGTGGTCGACAACACTGGCGTTTGGCGTGATTCTGAAGGTCTGGGCCAACACCTGGGTTCAAAAGGCGCGGCGAAAGTACTGCTGACCGCACCGGGCAAAGGCGACATCAAGAACGTTGTTTTCGGCGTGAACGAATCTGTGATTCAGCCAGAAGACACCATCATTTCAGCGGCAAGCTGCACCACTAACGCGATTACGCCTGTGCTGAAAGCGATGCACGACAAATATGGCGTGGTATCGGGTCACATCGAAACTGTTCACTCGTTTACTAACGACCAGAACCTTATCGATAACTTCCACAGCGGCGATCGCCGTGGCCGTTCCGCGTCTCTGAACATGGTGCTGACTTCAACAGGCGCAGCAAAAGCCGTCGCGAAAGCTCTGCCTGAACTGGCAGGTAAACTGACAGGCAACTCGATTCGCGTCCCAACGCCAAACGTTTCTATGGCCGTTGCGAACCTGAACCTAGAAAAAGAGACCGACAAAGACGAGCTGAACGCATACCTGCGTGATATGGCACTGAAGTCTAAACTAGCGGCTCAAATTGATTACACCGAATCGACTGAAATCGTCTCAACTGACCTGGTTGGCTCTCGCTATGCTGGTGTGGTTGATGGTGCTGCGACCATCGCTCAAGGCAACCGCTGCGTACTGTATGTATGGTATGACAACGAGTTTGGCTACAGCTGTCAGGTCGTTCACTGTATGGAACAGATGATGGGTGTTCGTTACAAAACTTATCCATCAGCGTAAAAATTTAGACTCCACAACATAATAAAAACCAATCCTGAAGATGAGAGTGTGACGACTTATACCTCTCGTGACACTCCCTTCTGACGGCATACACACCCCCGTGCTTGCCGCCCTTACCTGATGTGGGCGGCTTTTTTTCTTAACTTTCCCTCACTATTCCACTGGTTACCTATTTTTTTGGTTCTGGTTCTTATTCCTCAGCAGTAAATTTAGGTACACTTACCCGCAATCTTTCTAATCCGTTAGATTGACTAAAATCTGGCTCTTTTCTTAAAAGTTGCGGGTTAGGATATACACTTAATACGAAGCCTAAAGGCGCAGAAATTGTCGTGCTGCTGCGAAAACAACACCAATAAGCATATGAATGCTATGCAATAAATACAGCCATACCACTCACGACACAGAAATTTCTTCCCCGCAGGTAAAACACTGAAGTCAAAATAAAAGGGATCACCCCCTAATATGCCAAACGCCTTGTCAAATCTTGCTCAACGCTTTAAGAAAGCACCCAAATATGTGCGCTATGGAACCTATGCGCTCTCAGCTTATGGGCTGTACGCTCTCACGCTGGGACTTATCACACCCGCCGTGCTGCAAGCTAAAGTACCCGAACTGCTTGGTCAGCAACTGGGCCGAACGGTTGTACTGAACGAAGTTCGGATCAACCCGTTCCTGCTGCGCGCTCGCATCAACGGATTTGCGATTCAGGAAGCAAACGGACAGGATGCCTTTACTCAGTTTGATCAATTGGAAGTCGAAGTCAGTTTCTGGAAAAGCGTGTTCTCGCTGACGCCAACTGTCGATCATGTGACCTTAACGGGTCCGAAAATCGCGCTGCAACGTCTCAGTTCTGGTGAACAAGCGCGCTTCAATTTCAGCGATATCGTCGACACATTGCAGGCGAGTACTCAGCAAACACCGCCTGAAACGGCCGCGACCTCCGAAGCTGATTCCGCCATCCCGGCATTTCGCATTGGCAACATTCAGATTGCCCAAGGCAAATTCCACTTTAAAGATAATGTCACTGGCGCCAATCTGAACTACGACGGCCTGAATCTGAACCTGTCTCAGTTTGACAGTCAAGCATACAGCCTCACGCTGCCACAAAACGCGCAGGACAAAAATACCGAACTCGCCACTGCGGCCAACCACTACAACTTTGTCATTCAGGGCGTCGACAGCAGTGAGCTGTCGCTGAAAGGTCAATTCCAGCTGGCGCCATTGGAAATCGAGGGTGACATCGCCCTCAAAGGACTGACACTGCCGCCATTCTGGCCATTTACCGCTGATCAAATGAAAGCTGCGGTGACTGATGGTGCGATCAACTTCTCCGCTCATTATCTTGCTGCGCACCACGCCGATACGCTGAGCTATCAGCTGAGCGATGGTCAGTTCTCCATGAACAATCTTGTTGTCAGCGATGGTAAAGCAGCGAAAGTTAAACTGCCCTCTCTGTCTGTCAACGGCATTGGGCTGAAGAGCGAAACCCAGGTTGTCGACATTGCTGGTATTCAGATGAAAGGCCTGTGGGTGGATGCACAATTCACTCGTCAGGGATTGGATCTGCAAACGTTGTTCGAGCCGAAACAGGCGAAGAAAGAGCCAACCGCTGCGGCGCCGAAAACAAGCACCAATGCAACAGACAACGCTGCGCCAAGCTGGTTGGTACGTTTGAACCAATTTGCCATGACCGACACCGACATCAACGTCAAGGAGAGCGCACAAAGTGATGGCGTCTTCTGGCGCGTGTTCCCGATGTCGGTTACCACGGGTGCTGTGGTCAGCGATCTCAGCCAACCCATTGATTATGATGTCTCACTGGCCCTGAGCTCAAGTAGCCGTTCACAGCCAGAAAAGAGCCGAGGCGAAATCAAAACCTCAGGCAGCGTCGATGCGAAAGCACTGAGTGCACAAGGCAAGCTCGCGATCAGCGATCTGGACCTGAGCCAATTGCAACCTTATCTCAAACCTTACGTGAATCTGCATTTATCAAAAGGTCAGCTTTCCACTGCGGGTAACTACAGCGGAGACAGTCAGGGTAAAGCAACATATCAAGGTACGGCATCGGTTGATAATCTGCTCATTCGGGACACATTACAGAACCAACCTTTGGTGAAATGGCAGGCGATGAACATCGATTCACTCAATTTCGATGCTCAGAAAAACGCGCTGAAAATCAACACCATCACCTTCAATGCGCCTTACGCTAAGGTAATGATTGCCAAAGATAAACGAACCAACATTGGTAACATTGTCGTTGAAAGCAAGGCGCCGGCGGCCAAACCTGCGTCAGGCAGCCAAAAACAAGCGGTCAGCGTCAAAGCCAGCACCAGCCAATCCAAAGAGCAACCACTGGCGATTGACATTGCGGCCATCAAACTGGTCAATGGCTCGGCGTATTTCGCGGACAACTCATTAACGCCAAACTTTGCATCTGGGATTGAGTCACTGCAGGGTTCGATTCGTCACCTTTCGTCGACGCCGGGAACCAAAGCTCAGGTCGACATCGCAGGTAAGATCGATAAGTACGCACCGGTCACACTCAAAGGTGAAATTAACCCGCTGATTGAAAAACCGTATCTCGATCTGGACCTAGTGTTTAAGAGCGTTGAACTGACCTCCGTTAACCCGTATTCCGGTACCTACGCGGGTTACTACATCGATAAAGGTCAGCTTTCACTGGCACTCAACTACAAACTGGACAACAACCAGCTGGAAGGTAACAACCATCTGGTGATCGACCAGCTCAAACTGGGTAAGCCGAGCGAGTCCGATCTGGCGACCAGCCTGCCACTGACACTGGCTATCGCCATCTTGCAGGATAAAGATGGAGTCATTGATCTGGGTGTGCAGGTGTCCGGCGACGTTGACGACCCGGATTTCAGTTTCGGCAGCGTCATTCTCAAGGCACTGACCAATATCATCGTCAAAGCGGTCACTGCACCATTCTCGCTGCTCGCCAACCTGGTGGGTTCCGATGAAGAGCTCAACCACGTAGCCTTTGCATTTGGCGCGACAGAGCTGGATAAAGATGAGCAGGAACGTCTGACCAAGTTGGCTGAAGCTCTGGACTCACGCCCAGGACTGAAACTGAGCATCGCGGCATCGGTGTCTGAAGCGGACGACAGCAAAGCACTGGCAGAAATGCAGGTGCAGCAGGCACTGCAGGAGCAAAGTGGGCTGGATGCTCTGCCAACCGATTTCAGTGCGAGCCGAATTTCCGAATCAGCGCCACTGGCCGATGCGGTTGAATCACTGGCCAAAAAGCAGCTGGGTCTCAACATTCGTGAAGAACGCAATAAGGTTGAACAACAACTGACCGAGCGTGCAGAAGGCAAGGAAATAACCAAGGAGCAAATCCAGACGACGTTAATGCTTGGCCTTTACAACCAGTTGGTTAACTCGACCAACATCACGCCAAACCAGTTAGGCAATCTGGCAGAAGAGCGCGCCAAAGCCGTGAAAGCGTATCTGGTGGACCAAGCCAATATTGCTCCAGAGCGAGTATTCCTGCTTGATAGCAAAACGCACCTTAAAACAGAAGACAGTGGTGCAGAGCTCACGGTTGGTGCCAACTAACTCTATCTAAAACCGCTGACGCCCCGGATAACCCGGGGCGTTTTTTATTATTTTTGTACCATTAATATTTTATTAAAACCGATTAAAGTCAGATCAATTTTCTTATTTCCATTTATATTCAACAATAGCTTTATATAAGTACTCACTGATACGCTAAAATACGGTCAGTCATTGACTCTTTTATCCATATATACGAAGATGACAGTTCGTTTAATCGGCTATCTTGCTTGTCAAAAATTTATCAATGACAATAAGTTGACTGGTTAAACCACCTTTAAGAATATCGCGCTCTCACCGTGAGAGTGAGACAGAGGCGGAATTCACGACTGTATGTTAACAACCCAATTAACTCCTAAGTTTTTATTGCGTAAGTTAAATCGCCAATCATTAATTCATCATATATTTTTGCTTGGTTTATCAATATTAATCTACGCACTTATCTGCGTATTTTACAGCAATCGATTATTTGATTATTTGGGTAACCAATCAGTCTCACAGATTGAACAGGCACTGCAGCACACCCGCCAGCAAACACAATCCCTGATTGACCAAGTTCATACAGACGTTCCATGCAGTAACGTAGCAGAGAACCTTCGAAAGTTTGTCTTCAAGTCAGACTACGCAAAAGAAATCGGTATCTTTCATGGCTCGCCATTAATTTATTGCACCAGCTCACAAGGTGAGTCTTCGGTACGTATTTATAACTCGGTATTTCAACGTGTGGTCGCCTCCCCAACCCATGAAACTCTGACGTTCACGAAAACCGCCATAACAAAAACACACTCCGTGATATATCTCTATGCCGATGATGATTTAAACGGTGTCAGTATGGTGATTCCACCGCGTTATCTGACGAGACTTGTCACCAACATGATTGGTCATCATCATCTTCCGTTTGTTATAAAAATCTACGATAACCCAGTTTTAAATAAGCAAGCTGATGGGATAATTAAAACATTAGGATTTAAATCTCAAGTATTCCCTTTAGTATTAGAATTTTATTTAACCCCAAAAACTTACGTTCATTTTTTGTATAGTGAGGCGTGGATCTTACTGTGCGTCTATTTCATCATTCTTTCTGTATATCTGTATAAACGCAAAAAAGTGATACAGAAACAGAGCTTGGAAAGCTCAATATTACATGCACTGAAAGACAAACAGTTTAGTGTTCATTTTCAGCCTATTATTCAGGCTTCAACGCAGAAGGTAACTGGTTGTGAAGCGTTATTACGCTGGAATCATCCGACGCAAGGGCAGATCCCGCCAACGATTTTTATTCCGCTCGCCGAGCGCCTCGGATTTATCGAACAACTGACTGACTTTGTGATTGAGAAAGCGCTGAAGTTGATTGAACGCAACCCGGATCTGATGCAGGGAAAATACGTCAGTGTCAACATCGACCGTAGCCTGATGTGTGATGTCGCCTTTACCTATCGCATGGTGGAGCGGGTGATGACCAACTCGAAGTTTGCCCAGCACATCGCGTTTGAGATCACCGAAAACGGCGATTTCACCGACCATGAGCTGAACATGGTTGAGCGTAATTTTCAACTACTCAGTCAGGCTGGCATCCGTTTGTTAGTAGACGATTTCGGTACCGGTTATTCGGGTCTCAACTTTGTGCGTCAATTCCACTTCGATACATTAAAAATTGACCGGGTATTCGTGAAGAATCTGGGGCATGAGCCACATCTCAACAACTTGTTGATGTCGATGCTACAACTCGCGCAGAGCTTAGATATGCAGGTGATCGTGGAGGGCGTTGAAACTCAGGAACAGCTCGACATTTTGCGTGAACTTGGGGTGGATTACATTCAGGGTTATCTCTATTCGAAACCTCTGCCTGCGCGTGAATTTGTTGACTATCTAGCAGGTAATGCGCAAGAGAGTGAAGGCCAGCTGTCACTGGCCCTCAGCTAATTCAGAGCGATTTCTACATCGGATTCCAGCACTGTTGAACAGGCCAGCACATAGCCCTGCTCTATTTCGTCAGCACTCAACGTTTCCTGACTGTGGCTGCGCACTGTTCCCGAGGTGACGCGGCACTTGCACGAACCACAAATTCCACTGCGACACGCGGCGATAATTGGCAACTGCCCGGTTTCCAGCGCTTCGAGCAGCAAACTCTCGCTGGGCGCTTCTATGTCAGCGCCGAAGGCATCGACACGTACACGAACCGATTCAGCCACAGAAGCCTGCGTGTTCTCAGCCACGGTTGGAGTAAAGCTCTCCTGATAGAAGTGCTGCATATCGAAATCGAGCGCCTCAAGGTAGCGCTTCACATCCTGCATAAAACCTACTGGCCCGCACAGATACACCGTTCGCTGATGCAAATCCGGAATCAACGTATTGAGCCAGGATTGATCCAATCGCCCTTGCGCATGCTGAGTGCTGCCAGCCTCTTTGAGCAGCAGCTTTAGATGAAACTGCGGATACTGTTGACCCAGTTGCTCCAACTCGTTGGCGTAGATCGTTTCCGTTAAACTGCGCGCGACATGCAGAAAGTCGATGTCCACATTCCCCTGCTCCAGCCACGAACGCGCCATCGACATGACCGGCGTAATACCACAGCCAGCACTGATCAGCACCACTTTATCGCGCGCCGCGCAATCGACATTGTTAAATAGTCCTTGCGGCTTCATCACGCGAATCACGTCCCCCTGACTGAGCGACTCCAATACATGGCCGGACACTTTGCCGCCAGCCACACGTTTGACAGTGAATCGTAATACCGGCTGCTGTGGCATTGAACTGATGGAATAAGCGCGGTACTCGGTTTGTCCTGCAATATCAAAACCCAGGCTGGCAAACTGCCCCGGTTTGAAGTCAAACCCAACAGACGCATCAGGTGATGCCAACTCAAAGCTGACACAATCGGCGGTTTCTGCCCATTTGCGCGCACATACTAATTCGAGAATGTCTTGTTCTGCCCAGGCAGACATATATGTTTCTCCTCTTGCTCATAGGCCCTGCAAGCAGGGCCAGGTATTGTTACGCGGCGAGAATGGTCGCCAAATCGTTTTCAACCGTCGTGATACTGCGCAAATCAAACTGCTCTTGCAGCACCGCCATCAGATTTGGCGTCAGGAAAGCCGGCGCAGTCGGGCCGGTGTAAATCCCTTTCACACCCAGAGCGAGTAGAGTCAGCAAAATCACAATCGCTTTTTGCTCAAACCAGGACAGTACCAGAGTCAGCGGCAGATCGTTCACGCCACAATCAAATTCCTCAGCCAGTGCCAATGCCAGCTGAATCGCCGAGTACGCATCGTTACATTGGCCTACATCCAGCAGGCGCGGAATACCATTGATGTCACCGAACTGATTTTTGTTGAAGCGGAATTTGCCACACGCCAGAGTGAGGATCACACTGTCCTGCGGTGCCTGTGCGGTGAAGTCGGTGTAATAGCTGCGCTCCGCTTTGTCGCCATCACAACCGCCCACCAGGAAGAAGTGTTTGATGTTGCCCTGCTTAACCTGATCCACCACCGCTGGTGCGGCAGCCATCAGTGCGTTGCGGCCAAAGCCGACCGTAATGTAGTGCTCAATTTCATCGTGCTGGAAACCTGGCTGGCCAAGCGCGCACTCAATAACGGCACTGAAATCGTCCCCTTCTACATGCGCCACACCGGGCCAGCCGACAATGCTGCGGGTAAACAGGCGATCGGCATACTGGCCCACGTTCGGATTCAGCAGGCAGTTCGACGTCATCACAATCGCGCCGGGGAAATTAGCAAACTCTTTCTGCTGATTCTGCCATGCGCTGCCGTAGTTACCGACAAGATGCGGGTATTTGTTCAGCTCAGGATAACCATGAGCTGGCAGCATCTCACCGTTGGTGTAAACGTTAATGCCTTTGCCTTGTGTCTGTTGCAGGATTTTTTCCAGATCGTGCAGGTCGTGACCTGACACCAGAATGCATTTGCCTTTGACAGGTTTTACGTTGACCTGAGACGGCGCCGGATGGCCGAAAGTATCGGTTTCACCTTTATCCAGCATTTCCATGATGCGATAGTTCATCATGCCGATTTGCATCGCTGTCTTCAGCAACTCGCTGATGTCGGTCGGGTCAGTACCCAACCAAGCCATGATCTGATGGTATTCGGCGTAAACCGCGTCGTCGGTCTGGCTCAGAACGCGGGCATGTTCCAGGTAGGCGGCTGCGCCTTTTAGACCGTACAAACACAGCAGACGCAGGCCAATAATGTCTTCATTCAGGCTCTCTTTGCCGCGGTTAACCGCAGCGGTTGGTGCAAATGCCAGCAGCGCCACCTTATCTTGTGGCAGTTCAAACTGCGCCGCCGCCGACAAGGGCGGGATTTCAAAGCCAGTCAGCGTGGCAGCAGCACGCACCTGTTGCTCTAACTGACGTTTGTACTGATGAGACAACTGAGCAAATTCGATGATACGTTCCGGGTCGAAGTTCACATTGGTCAATGTTGCGAAAAACGCTTTCGGTGCCCACTGGTCAATTTCTTCGATGGTGACGCCGCAAACGCGGCCCAAGTTCGCCCAAAAAGAGACACCTTGCAGTGAATACACCAGCACGTCTTGCAGATCTGAGACTTCCGCCGTTTTGCCACACATGCCTTGAGAATAGGCACAGCCTTTAGCAACCGGGGTTTGAATGGTTTGTTCACATTGAATACAGAACATATTGAAGCTCCAGAGTTATGATGCGAGTTCATCTCGCTTATTTTCTTTCCGAAGCTCTAATGGCATATTACGTGCCAGTTTTTATCCATATGAATTTATTGAAAATTATCATTTTCATTACATTTAACAAGGTCATTTGGACTTACTAAAAAACAAACCAAATAACTCAAATGTGTCATTATGACTCCCACATTGATGAACGCATGGATAATGTTGTTCATGTTTGATTCATCTTGACCCGGTTAGAGTAACCACTCATGACACAGAGGAGCAGAACATGTATCGATTTCTAGTCACCGCACTGACTCTGATCACCGGATTCTTCGCTTTGATGTTCAGCCTGTTGCTGGCGATTCCCTTGACAATCGCAGCCATCATCACAGGCAAACGTCTGGAAAAGCAACTGAAACGCCGCCCTTTCTATCAGGCACAGGGTAACCAAGGCAACGTGATTGACGGCGAGTTTGAAGAAGTCTCAGGCCAAAGCCGATAAGCCATTCCAATACGCAAAAGCCGCTGGCAACTCAGTTGTCAGCGGCTTTTCTTTGGCGATAAAAAACATGGCTTGCAGATACAGGTGGCAACAAGCCACGAAAAAGATCACACCGTCATCACGACTCGCAGTGCCAGCGCAATCAACACAACACCAGATAAACGGTCAATCAGCACCGCTCGGGCACGCAGTTTATCCAACAGTCTCGGGCTCGAGAGCAAAAAAGTGATGAAGGTATACCACAAACCATCGACCACAAACGGCGTCACGACAATCAGCGCTTTGCTCGAAAACTCGTTACCTACCGCGACAAACTGGCTGAACAGTGCGATAAAAAACAGCGCAATTTTAGGACTGAGTAGTGAAATCATCAGGCCTTCACGCGCCGACTGCCATACACTGACACTCTCGCCCGATTCCAGCTTCGCAGCAACGCCGCCTTTTGAGCGCAGTGCATTCAAACCCAGATAAGCAAGATAAAACGCCCCGGCGTAACTGATGGTTTTGAACAGCAGCGGCGACTGATGCAACACCACAGCCAGACCAATCAGCGTGATAAACGCATACACCCCGATACCAAAGGCATGCGCCCACGCCGTTGCGAGACCATTTTTGCGTCCACCAGCCAAACTGTGTTTAGCGACCATCGCCAAGCTAGGGCCAGGCGACATCGCGCCAAGAATACAAATCGTGAAAAGGGAAAGCCAAACGGTAAACGTCATACAAAACTCCTTACTGGAGCCACGACATTAACAAGCATTAACTATCAATTGAAATCAACAATTCTCATAAAAGCTATGATTTATAGTCATAACCTATCGAATACGAGGTTTCTGTCATGATGGCGTGGACGAGGTTGCGCGCCCATTGATGGGAAGCTTGATTGTCGTATTTGGCATGCCACAACAACCAGTATTTATGCAGCGGCGTCGTCACCGGCAGGCGTTTGTAGACGACGTCGTAATGATGTTGCAGATTGCTGGCAATGTGCTCCGGAACCACCATCAAATGCTGGCTCAGGCATAGGGAACGAAACGCCGCTGAGAAGAACGGAACTTTGAGTGCAATGCGGCGCTGGTGACCCAATTTAGCCAGCGCTTGATCAATATAGGTATCTTTGTCGCCGCCCCCAATCACTTTGATGTGGGCAAAATTGAGCAAATCTTCCACACTGAGCTCGGTTTGAGCGGCCAACGGGTGCTGATTGTGCATCGCGACTACCGGGTAATCAGCGCCAATCAACACGGAGGAGACGCCAACCGGCGGTTCCGGCGACATGGTAGAAGCGAGTTGAATATCGGATTCGGCCATCTGCGACAGCAAATCCGGCTGCCAGAGACAATATTTCACCGATACCTGCGGTGACTGCACGGCCATTGCTTCGACAATCTCCGGCAAAATAAACTGCGCCACGTAATCACTGGAAGCAAGGACAAACTCCCCTTTCCACTGCGCAGGCTCAAACTCAGCTTCCACCATCAGTTCGTCCAGTTCCACAAACCAGTGTTCTAATTTAGCCTGAAGCTGCAGCGCTTTCGGAGTCGGGATCAGTTGGTTACCGTCACGCACCAGCAGAGGATCAGCAAACAGTTCACGTAATTGGCTGAGCTGGCGACTGACTGCTGACTGAGTGATGTTGAGTTTGTAGGCGGCCTGACTGACGTGACACTCATCCAGCAGCACTTTCAGTGAGCGCAGCAGATTGAGGTTAATGTTATTCATACTCGACCCAGGCTTTGCGCCACTCCGGAGCCGGATAGTCATCCGGCCAGAACTCAACCTGACAACAAATCAGCCCGTTGGCAACCGTATGGAACGTAATGGCCGTGGCTTGAATGACCCCATCGCTGACCTTGACGTGAGTGACAACTTCCTCGCCACTGCCAATCAGCTTCTCAACCGCGAATGTCCAACGTCCATGGGCAGGATATTCGCTATTGATACGAGCGAAATTATCGCGGCCATGAATGCGCTCTTTGGATTGCGGCCAATGAATCACACAATCCTCGCTCAGCCATTGGCTGGCCTTAAAGAAATCGTTGCTGGCCATCGCTTGCCAGTAGTGTTCGACGACTTGTTGTGCGTTCATTCAGACCTGCTTAGTGGTGTTAAAAAATTCTTTGAGTACCGCATGTGTCATCAGATTGCGCAGTTGAGGATTGAGCTGTAGCTCATCGCGAATGGCATTGAGTTCAGCCATGCTTTCCACTTCCACATACAGCATCAAATCCGTTTCGCCGCTGATGGCATGGCACCACTTGATGCCGGGAATCTGATACAGCTTTTCAGCATAGCGCTCACACGAGTGCAAACTGGCCGAGGTATCGAACTTGAGCGCGAAGTAAGCGCACACATTGTTGTTTTTTTCTGGCTGCGCCACCTGAGCGTGATAGCCCAGAATGACTTTATCCTGTTCGAGCTTTTTGATCCGAGCGGTCACGGCAGAACGGGAAAGACTGACTTCACGGGCGATGTCGCTAACGGACATACGGGCATCGCGCCGAAGTAAGTCGATGATCTGATTGTCAAATTTATCCATTGTTATTATTTCCACACAAACTGGTTTTTCTGCTCTATCCCACGTCGAAAAACCACCAACTTATCCCGTTGATTCCTCGCTAATTTGACACAAATTTTCACACGAGACCACTTGTTCTCACACTATCCAATCAGTTTCACCGTCAATTTGACGGCCAAACCGAGAAAATGCGTCACTTTGACGTGAAAGCCAGCCATTTTGTCAGCTGCATCACATTGCGCTTCAGAGTATCCTTTCAGCCATAAACCCGCCGCAGGTTCAACGCCATCAAGGCCGGGAAGAAGAAGAAGAATAAAAATCAGGGAACAAGAACGTGCAACAACTCAGACAAGACATCACGCTGCTATCCGGTATCGGTCAGCTTTCCACGACCCTAATGGGTACCGGCTTATTTATGATTCCGGCCATCGCGGCAGGCATCGCCGGCGAGTTTTCATTGTGGGCCTGGCTTATCCTGTTTGTTGCCATCTGTCCAATTGCCCTGACTTTCGCCGCACTGGGTAAACGCTATCCCAACGCCGGCGGCACAGCCTATTTCGTCCGACAAGCGTTTAATGCCCGCCTTGAGCGCGCCGTCGCTTGGCTTTTTGTTAGCGTCATTCCTGTAGGCGTTCCCGCAGCTGTTGCTTTAGCTGCCGGGTTTTTACAGCAACTGTTACCGGCACCACTCAATCATGCACTTTTAGCACAGGGGATCACTGTTGCGTTGCTGATTGGGGTCAATCTGGCCGGTACCAAGTCCTCCGGTCGTCTGCAGACGGTCATCGCGCTGAGTATCTTCGCTCTGGTTGCCTCGTTTTTCGTTATCGGCGATGTGGGACGTGACGATCTGGTGATGCCAGCACTGACTCAAACAGCTCTGTGGCCGATTGGTGCAGCATTGGGCGTGATGTTCTGGTGTTTTGTCGGCATCGAAGCCTTTGCCCACATGGGGGAAGAGTTTAAGAATCCACAGCGCGATTTTCCTATCGCGATTCTGGTGGGCTGCTTCGTTGCCGGTGCGACTTACTGGGCGTGCTCGGTGGTCATTCTCAAATTCGGCGCTTATGGCAGCCCGCAATTTGACAGCGCCTCAATTCCCTGGCTGAGTGACAAACTGTTCGGTGCCAAAGCAGCCACTCTGATCAGTCTGGTTGGCTTTTTCGCCTGCTTTGCCAGCATCAACCTTTATACCCAGAGCTTGTCTCGTATGGTATGGGCGCAGGCGCGCGAATATCGCCCGCATAGCGCCGCGGCCAAACTCTCCAGCCGCGGAGTCCCGGCTCACGCCACCTGGATAGTGGGGTTCATTTTGCTGATCTCGTGCGTGTTCGGTGAATGGTCGGGACTGGATCTTGAATTTTTCCTTAAACTGGCTAACGGCATCTTTGTGCTGGTTTACCTGCTGGCAATGTTTGCCGCATACAAGCTGCTCAGCGGTTTTGCCAAAGTGTTGGCCGCCATCGCGTTGTTGCTTTGTACGGGTGTTTTTATCTGTTTAGGTTGGTCGATGTTTTATGCTCTGGGCATCTTCACTTTGCTCGCCGTACCATGGAAGAAATCAGCCCGTTCACCACGAGCGACATCCGAATAACAGAAAAGAGAAAAGGCGGGGTTTCCCGCCTTTTCTCTTTTCTGACCTATTGATATTACGACGCTTTACTCACTTCAAAGCGACCCACCAATTGATCGAGCCGTTGCAGCGAGTTTTGCATTAACGTTGTCCGCCGCGCCAGTTGTGATGACGCTTCCTGCAACTTCACTACAGTGTGCTGAGCGGAATCCGCCGTTTGCCGATGCTCTTCACTGTTGCGGGCAATTCCCTGGATCAGCGTAAACAGACCCGTTGCCGATGACTGTAACTGCTCGCTGCGCACGGAATCATCCACGATCTGGGTACTATTTTCGACGTTCGTGATCCCTTCCTGCATGTATTTCACCGCCAGTTCCGACTGGCTGTGCAGGGCTTTCATCAACTCGCCAATGTTGTTCGCCGCCTGCGATGTTTTGTTCGCCAACACCCGCACTTCATCGGCCACTACGGAAAAGCCGCGACCGTGTTCTCCCGCTCGCGCCGCTTCTATCGCGGCATTGAGGGCCAAGAGATTGGTCTGCGCGGTAATTTCCGTGATAAGCGCCACTATGCCGCCAATTTTCTGCATTTCGCTGTTCACTTCGTTCACCGTTTGCGCGGAAGACTGAACGATGGTTTTGATCGACTGCGCACTTTCCGCGGCTTTTTGATACTCCAGTTGCGCGGCTTCTACGGTCTCCTGCATTAACAGGTTCATCTCATTCGCGGTATCGTTGGCGCTGTTGATCTCTTGGCTCTGAATGCCGGCCAGTGACAACATATCGGTGATGGACGTCGCCGTTGTGTCGCTGGTCGAAAGCAATAGTTGACTGCGGCGGAACATCGATTCCGATACGCTCTGCACTTCCCGGCTGGCAAACACCAGCTCTTTAATGATGCCTTCTAAACTGTCAATGAAGCTGTTGGTCCAGCGCCCCAAATCGCCCGTTTCATCGGCTTTGAATCGGCTGGCATCCAGTCGTCGGGTCAGGTTGCCATCGCCTTCCGCCAGCACCTGCATCACTTGCGTCATGCTTTCCAAATTTTTGGCCATTGGACGCGAAGTCACCATATGGAACATTCCGACTGCAAGCGCGCCCATGATCAACGAGCAAAACAGCAGTTGCCACTCTTGCAACGGGTACCAATAGCTGACCAGAAACGGGAATAACAGCGGCGTAAAGATGCTCAGGGTAAACTGTTGATCAAGCTTTTGCGCCAGTGAACGGTGGCGATACACCTCTTCCAGATCCGATTCACACATCATGCCCCAGCGATCCACCGAGCCCGGCATGGTGAAGGTCACACCTTTACCGATGACCGGAATGTGGCGATAGTCCGAATAGCCCGGATATTCCACAAATAAGTTGCTGCCGTGGTTGATCGTTTCTCGCACTCCGGGATGCAATTTGTTGGTTGCCGGATCGTTGAACACAATTTCAAATTCGGTGTGCCGCTGTACTTTGACCACTCCCCAACGCGTATTGACGCCCTCTTTGAGGTTTTCGCCGTGGGAAAAACGGTTGTCTTCAAAACGGGAGCGCGACAGAGCCACGCCTTGCTGAATTGACGGGTCAAATTGCGACTGCACCATAAACAGGTAGTTGTCGCCCGATTCACTGTAGATATGACCTGCCTCACGCTGGATCAGGTCGCCAATCACATCGTTGGGAACACGGCCGCACAAACAGCCAATCAGTTCGCCGTCATTGCGGAGCGGTTGATAGAACATCAGCGTCACTTCATCGTGAAACAATGAGCTCGACGGGCCGATCGCTAACGTGACATCGTCACGATAAGGTCCATGCAGAAAAGGCTGCGTCAGTCCTGCACGCAGAGCTGGCATCGAAGCGACCGACTTACCTTGTTGGGCCGGGTAGGTGGAGTCGATGATCTGTCCTTGCGGCGACACGATAAACAGTTCAGAAAAATCGCTGCTGCGCTTGAGCAAGCGATGCAGGGTTTCGCGGTATTCATGCGTCGCTTTGGTTGCCAGATAGAGCGCCGCATCGTGTAAAAAAGACCACTCGTTTTCCGCCCAGGTTGTGAGGATCTGTACTCGCGTATTGGCAATATTTTCAAAGGTTTGTTCAAGAGAGGCTACGCGTTTACGATTCATAAAACACGCTTTGCGCATTGCCAGTTTACCGGTACTTCCCAGCCAAGGGAGCCATCCTCGCTCCGCTGCCGTTAACTGCATAAATTCACCATCCATGTGTATGATTATTCAATTAATAAATGCAAAGCCTGTTCCAAAAACCGAGAAACCATACGCTGTGCTGAATTTCATATTCTCTCAAAACAACTTCACTACTCCTTAATGAGTAATGTAGTCATATTCTCTTATGTTATTGAATTGTTTCATTTTAATTTGCACCAACTCAAAGCATGAATTGACGATTTATTGACCGCAACGCACCATTATTGTGAAGTTCAGCGCCATACTGCACAGAAATGAACTCGAACTGCAGGAAGCGGTGAAGAGATAACGGCCCGGCGAAAGAAACAAAAAAAGGGGCTGCAATGCAGCCCCTGACAATCTGGTTTAAACGCTTAGCCGTTAGAGATTTTGCGATGGCCTTCCTGCAGATGAACAAAGTCCACCAGATCATCACCGGACACCTGATACGCCTGACCAAACCCTTTCACGAACAAACCTTTCTCCGGTTTTAGGCAGTAGAGCGTAAAGTCTTCCAACTGGCTGAGTCCGTCGATGATTTCGCCAAAGCGCGCTTTCATCTGACCAATCACTTGTTGCCATAACAAACTGTCACGGGCAACGCTTTTGGCCACGGCATCAAAAGTCAGACGCTTGCGAGCAAACAACTGCTTCGCGACACTTTCATCTTCAATCATCATGATCGACACCTGTGGATTGATGTCGAGGTTGCGAGCGTGGCGGGCAATGTGCGAGATCAGAATGAAGTAGCCTTCCTGGTTCTGCACAAACGGCGCATAGCTCACGTTTGGACGCCCATCAGCATCGACCGTCGCCAATTGCAGCGTTGAGCGCTCCTGGCGGAACTCCTGAATTTCCGGCTCCAGACGTCCTTGCAGTCTTTCCTGCTTAACTTGCTGATCCATTTACTTTCTCCTAAAACCGATCACTATTTTTGTAGTTGTTGTTGCAATGCTTTAAAGCGGATGACCTGATCCGATAACAGCTCACGCTTTTCGTCACGTCCCAGATATACCTTAAAAATGTTGTCGCCCTGGGCACTGAAAAAGCCAAAGTAGTGACTTTCACGCCCCATAAACGGTTTGCTGACTAACGCAACATGCGTAATCGTATCGAGCTTTAAATGGCCATGCAGTTGACCATCACGCCCCATTAAATTGTAGTAGCCACGTGCCATTTTCCCTTTCGGCAATGGCGCTTTGACTTCGAAAATAGAACCAAACGAATGAACAATAGTGGTCACTGTGCCCCAGTCTGCGATATCGCTGAGTAACGTTTCCGCTTCGCTGCCATCCACCACAGCCACCATTTCCGTTGGCAGGGCGTTCACCACATCAAATTCGGAAACATTGAGTCGCTCAGCCATCGCGGCTGTCAGCAGTGTCGGTTCCTGTTCAAGCAGCGTTGCGACTTGTTGTTGTAGAGATTCCATAGTTATTTCCACTGTTATCTGGCTCGTAGAGCGCTCTGGCCACGAACTGGTTCAATCTGAATATTGTGCAGCCTGATGAGTGCTTGTTGCAGGTTTGTCACCATTTTAATGTGACTGAAACCTTGATGACTGTCGAATGATTGGAGCCGTCGATAAACCAAATAGTTCATCCGAATCCGCTGAATCATTGCCAGTGCAGTCGTTCACACAAAGTGACAAAATCATAGATACACTCAAATGAGAATACAATTGATAATTGATCTTATTTACATGTTGGGTGATAATTCTGAAATTAAATGGATACGGGCTTCGGAGCTGAGAGTGAATTTCCCAAGATATTTTGTCGCAGGCGGCGTTTCTCTTGCATTGCACGCTTCACTCCTGTTGGTGGCAAAACAGTCCACCGCGCTCGCCATGCCTGCGGGTAATCAATCCACTTCGGTCGCGATCAATTTTGTCGCCGCGCCGCAAGCAACGCCGCAGGTTAAAGCGGACAACATTGCGAAATCGCCAGCCAAACCCGAACCTAAAACCACACCAGTAACACCTGAAAAGCCGACAGAAAAGGTCGCCCAAAGCGCTGACAAACCGAAACCCACAGCGAAAACGGCGACCCAAAAACCCATTCGTTCAGCGTTCAATAAAACGGCGCAGGCACCAAAAACTGGCGCACCGCCAGTCAAGCACAAATCAGAGACAAGGCAGGCAGTGACTCACACTGCAGCAGCCGCTACGCCCGTTGAAACCGTAGCGAAAGCCAAACCGGCGCCTGCGGTAAGCAGCCAAGGCGCGAATGCTGCACCAATCCTGGTTGATCGCCCCTCTTTTGTGTCACGGCCGATTCGCCCCAATTACCCACGTTTGGCACAAAAGCGCGGTATTGAGGGAGTGGCCACTTACGAGGTGTGGCTCGATGCACAAGGTCACCAAATCAAACAGATTTTAATCTCTTCTTCCGGTACTGAGATGTTGGACCAATCCGCGCTGGATGCCATCAAACAGTGGAAGTTTTCTCCGCACATCATCAACGGTGAAGCGCTGGCTCACCGAGTGCAAATTCCCGTTCGTTTTAGGTTGGATGGATAATGGAACCACTACATCAATTGCAACAACAACTCGGTCTGATGACCTGGCCCCTGCTGATCTGCTCAGCATTGACCGTCATGATCCTGACTGAACGCGCCTTTCAGGTGATACTCAGTTTAGGCGTCGGCAAAGGAGCCATCCGCCGTCACCTGAACCAAGTATCGCCAACCAATGCCAACGAATTGGAAGCGTTAGCCGAGTCACTGGCAGACAAGCGCCCGCTGCTCTACCGCGCGGTGGCTATGCTACTGGCCCACCATGCCTTTCCTAAAGCGTTACGCGAAGATGCAGCTGGAATCTGGCTTCAGGAAAAACGCCATCAGCTCAATGCCGGTCTGCGTCTGCTCACTCTGATTGGCGTTATCAGTCCGTTAATTGGCTTGCTCGGCACCGTACTGGGCCTGATTGAAATGTTCAAAGGTGTAGCGGCTTCGAGCGGCAATATTACGCCCAACGATCTGGCCGATGGTCTTGGCATTGCGATGCGCACCACCGCAGCGGGCCTCATGATTGCCCTGCCCGCCATCGCTGGCGCGCAGTTACTCAGCTTATGGGCCGACAAAGTGATGGCGAAACTGGAGCACACGCTCAACTACGTCAATCTGTGGCTGGAAGGTATCAGCCTTAATACCAGTGACGCGCGCCGTTCTTCGTCAGACACCGCCGCTGCGCCTGCTGTGAGTTCATCATGATCAAAAGCGCACCGCACAAAAACGAGTTTGGCTTAACGCCGGATCTGACGCCGCTGCTCGACATCATCTTTATCGTGATGGTGTTTTTGATGCTGACCGCAGCGGTCAAGCTCGATTCGCTCGATGTCACCTTACCCACCAGCGATTCCGATGTCGTTACCGCAGTGGAGTCTCAGTCGCTGACCATTAACATCACCGCGGCTGAACCCTATTGGGCAATTGACGGCCAAGCCTACCTAGACTGGCCCAATTTCACTCTCGCCCTACTTGAGGCTCATCAACATAACCAGCGCCCAATCGTCATCGGCGCCGACAAAAATGCTGAGGTGCAACATTTGGTCAAACTGCTGGCCTTTTTGCAGGAAAACGGCATTCAAGCCACTCAACTGTTAACCGAAAAACCATCGAAATAATGAGACACACCATGAAAACCACCGTTCGAGTAGCGTGGCTGGCGGCCACTGCATTTACTGCCTTTTCCTCTTCCACTCTGGCCGCTGAACGCATCATCAGTGCAGGTAGCAGCGTGACTGAACTCATTCTGGCGCTTGGCGCGGAGCAGCAACTGGTCGGGATTGATGTCACCAGTGTGACGCCACCTTCTCTGGCATTGCCGAAGGTCGGTTATCATCGTCAACTGTCTGCCGAAGGCCTGCTTGCGCTTGAGCCGACGCAACTACTCGGCTCCAATGAAATGGGCCCTGACACCACATTAAAACAGCTCAAATCTGCCGGGGTGGACGTTGAAGTGATCAACAGTGATTCGACGCCGCAAGGCTTACTGCAACGCATCGTTCAGATTGCCAGCCTGACCCACAGCGAAGCGGCCGCTGGTCCTCTGAAACAACAGGTCAACGATGCGCTTAAAGCGCTGCAAGCCCAACAGCCAGACGCATCAGCACGCAAGAAAGTGTTGTTTCTGCTGATCCATGAAGGACGCGCAGCGAACGTTGCAGGCAGTGACACGGTACCGGATGCGATGATCACGCTCGCAGGCGGCGTAAACCCGGCGGCGACCCAGTTGACGTCATACAAACCGTTGTCGATGGAAGCCATGGTTGAAATGCAACCCGATGTGATTCTGGTTAGCGGCCGCAGCTACGACAAAATGGGCGGCGCCGACGCTATTCTTGCGGCAATGCCAATGCTGGCCGCCACACCAGCAGGTCAGAGTAAACAGATCATCACTGTCGATGGCCACGCGTTGGTCGGTGGTTTGGGACTCAAAAGCTTAGCAGAAGCGCAGCGCCTGCAGGCGTTGCTCTATCCACAGGGTTAAATGCGCGTGTTAAGACAGGTTCCTCTTTATCTGACCACGCTGGTGTTGGGTTTGATTGTGGCGATTTCCGCCATTTACTCCATCACGGTTGGTCCCATGAACATCAGTTTCCGTGACAGCCTGAGTAGCTTGCTGCTGCAAAGTGACGATATCGCCAAGCACATTAATTTGGTGATCCATGAGATTCGTTTCCCACGCACCCTGTTATGTATGCTGGTCGGCGCGATTCTCGCGTTGTGTGGCACCGTGATGCAAGGGCTGTTTCGCAACCCATTGGCGGAACCCGGCATCATCGGCGTCTCTGCCGGAGCGTCTTTGGGGGCCGCGCTGGCCATTGTACTGCTGGGCAACCTCAACTTTGACGCGCGTTGGATGAATGCGATCACGCTGCCACTGTGCGCTTTTCTCGGCGGCGCTCTGACCACCATTGTGGTGTATCGACTCGGCACCAATAAATTCGGGACTTCCGTCACCATCATGTTGCTGGCCGGGGTCGCGATCAGCGCCGTATCCGGCGCGGGCATTGGTTATCTGAACTACGTCGCCGACGATCAGATGCTGCGCGATCTCACCTTGTGGTCCATGGGGTCGTTTGCCGGAGCGAACTGGCAAAGCATTACGCTGTGTGGCATCACGTTACTGGGGTTGTACCTCTACTTCTCCCGCCGTGCGATGACATTGAATGCCCTGCTGCTCGGCGAGTCAGAAGCGCGCCATCTGGGAATTCCGATTCAGCACCTCAAGCGAGCATTGATTGTGCTCAGCGCAGTCGGCGTCGGCGTTACCGTCAGTGCCGCTGGTATGATTGGCTTTGTCGGTCTGGTGGTGCCCCATCTCGGTCGAATGTTGGTCGGGCCGGATCATCGCAACTTGCTGCCAATTTCTGCGCTGCTTGGCGCGCTCTTGCTGACCATCGCTGATATGTTTGCCCGCGTCGCGGCAGCCCCGGCTGAGCTGCCGATAGGCATCGTCACTGCCTTAGTCGGTGCGCCCTTCTTCCTCTATCTTCTGTTTCAGCAAAAGGGAAAAATATTCTGATGTCGTCTATCGCCCTTCAAGCACAGGGGTTGTCTGCTCAATTTGGCGCCCGCACCGTGCTGAATGAAATTGATATCGAAATTCGCTCGGGTGAAGTCACTGCGCTACTTGGCCCCAACGGCGCCGGGAAAAGTACCCTGCTGAAACTTCTGAGTGGTGAACTCGACAGCAGAGCGCCGATCCACATTTTTGGCCAGGCGCGGGAGATGTGGTCGCCCTCTGATCTCGCCCGTCATGTTGGTCTGTTGCCACAGAGTAGCAGTCTGAGCTTTCCCTTTACCGCGCAAGAAGTGGTGGAACTGGGCGCGATTCCGCTCAATGCTTCGCAGCAGGAAACACGCAGGCTCGCGCGTCATTACATGACCCAAACCGATGTGATTCACTTGGCGGATCGTTTGTATCCGGCTCTTTCCGGCGGTGAAAAGCAGCGCCTGCATTTGGCTCGCGTATTGACGCAATTGCATCAAGGGGGAGAGCAAAAAATACTGATGTTGGATGAACCTACTTCGGCGCTCGACCTTGCCCACCAGCATAATACGCTGCGAATTGCCCGCGATTTAGCCCGCGACGAAGCGTGTGCGGTGATTGTCGTGCTGCACGATCTCAACCTCGCGGCACAATATTCCGATCGTCTGGTTTTGCTGCATCAAGGCAAACTGGTGTGCGATGCGCCGCCATGGCAGGCGCTTAACAGCGAACTGATTGAACGGGTTTACGGTTATCGGGCAATCGTCGCGCCTCATCCACAGCTCGATTTTCCGATGGTTTATCCAGCGGCTTAGAGCTCTCAGAATCTGCGCATAAAAAAGGCCAACTCATGTTGGCCTTTTTATTCAATCCTGCCGGTTATTGGCTCATGGTAACCAGTGATTTACCGATCAGCCATTCCACTTGTCTGTCGCTGCCATTGCCCAGCTTTTCGTCCGCCAAGCGGTACAAACGATCAATGCCGTTGGACGCAAAGCTTTCTGCTCGCTCTGCGGTCACAATGTGGTGGAACAGCAGGCGAAGAATGGCGAGAAACTCTGAATTGTCTAACGCTTTCATCCAGCTGGATGAGAACGAATCTGTGCCATTGTCGAAATCCAGATGCTCGACAAACATTTTAAAAATGCGGCTATCCAGCGCTGAAGCAAAATCCGTTTTCTTCGGGAAATGGTGACTAATCCCGGTTCGTGATACACCCGTTTGCTGACTTAACGTCGTGTATGACATTTTGTCGTACCCTAATCGCAACAGCTGATCAACGACGGCGTCCATGATCTTCTGAATCGTGATTTCGGTATCTTCTTTACTACGCTTTGGCATGGTTAAGGCTCTTCTTATGTAAATCCATATTGTCTATTCTGCAATGAAATGCCCGCGTTGAACTTAATGGGGTTCCACACTGTATACGCGTGGTTCAACGGGTCATCCTAGCGAACAGAAATTTCATTTTTTCTTTTTATCAATGCCTTACACTCTGCCTTCATGACAACACACAAGTGCCCTGAGTACACCCGTGTGCCAAACCGAATGCGTCATGAGAGCGACAGAAATGGCGACAATGAACGGATGAAAACACCCTACTAAACGTCGTTTAAATCACGACAAAATATTGTTACCTCGAGTAGGGATAATCTTACAATCCATAAGCTATAGCAATGAAATAGGTAGCATTATGCCAAAATAATGGCACCTTAACTCACAAAAAATTGACTCAAGTCACATCTATCCGTCAGATATTCGCCATTCCTCTCAATACCCTGCGTCTATTGATACAAAACATCAAACTGTTAATTGGCAGAAAAACAGCGGGGTCTGACTCTGGAATACGGTTGCATACAGGGTTAAAATGACCATAACTTTTGTAAGAGGATTATGAGATGAGTAACGAAAGCTACGTAGAAACCGAAGTGTGCGAAGCGTGTGGCGTGGCCGGTGAAATGGGCTACATCATTCGTGAAGGCGACGATGTGGCAGAAGTGTCCATTTTCGCAGAGAGCCTGGAGCAACTGAACGCTGAACTCGATAAATACCTGGCTGTCGCTAAACAGGTGAATGAGAATGTACAGTACGAAGTTCTGCCACTGGCTGACAATGCAAAAGAAATGCACGCGCGCTTTAAGTTTGAAGTGAGTGCTGAAAAACTGATTTTCGAACTGAAGACCCGTTCTTTGGCGCGTTAATTACGCCGTCATTCAAACGAGATTTAACGGGCTTGATTGGCCCGTTTTTTGTGACTTTCCCCCGACTCCTCCCGCCTTTCAAGCATTAGGCATTGAAGCAATACCCGATGCTGGCGATACTAACAGCGTTCACGTTTTGACTACCGGAAGCCGCTATGCCGCGCCTGCTGATTTGTTTGCTGCTGTTGTTACCTGGCGTTCAGGCCACGGCAGATCCTTTGGACCAATACCATATCCTGAATTATCTCGATAACTACGGAAATCTGGATTTGCGTAACAAGCCCTTTACCAGCCTGCCTGATGGGCTGGAAGTCAAAGGGAATCTGAACATCGCGAAAACCGGCATTACCCGTCTGCCCAGCGGATTGAAAGTGCAGGGCAGCCTCGATGCCACCAACAGCAAATTGGAGCGCATTCAGCGCGGCACCTATATCCGTGGTTACGCCAACCTGCTGGGTTCACAAATCAAAAACTGGCCTGCCGGGGTCAATGTCGGCGGCTATATCAATCTTACTGACACGCCGCTGACTAAACTGCCGCCACGCCTGACCGTCAAAGGCGATCTGAGCGTGATTCGTACTCCGCTGACTGAACTCCCGGAAGGACTGGTCGTGCAGGGTAGTCTGTTTATCGGCGGCTCCAAAATTACCACCTTTCCCGATACGATGACGGTGAACGGCAACATCTATCTGGGCGGCAATCAAATTACCAAGTGGCCGACCACACTGACTCTGGGCGGGGCGGTCGCCCGTTAATATCACCGCGCAGCCATAAAAAAAGAGAAGCCGAAGCTTCTCTTTTTTGTGTCCGAATGGATACCGTTACTTGCGGTTACGCACCGGGTTTGCGTAGCTATCAAGCAGATAGGCATGCGCCCCTTCTGGTAGCTGAGCGAGTTTCTCATTCAGTTTGGCACGCACAGCTGGCGTGATATCTTCACTCTCTTCGCCCGCGGCCAGCAGGTTAATTGGGTAAAGCTGGTAGTTTTCATGAATTTGGCGATCAATCTCATCGGCCAGCGCTTCCGGCGTTTCGAACGTTTGATCAATCACACTACCAAACGCGACATGCACACGGCCTTTATCACCTACGATACCTTGAATGATGCTCTCGATATCTTCAAATTCCGCTTTCTCGTATTTACCGTGTGTCGCCTTCTCGTACAGTTCACGTGCTTTTGCAATGTCACACGGGTCATTTTCATACGCGATAGAGACAGGCACGATTCTCAGCGACTTAACGTAGTCCGCAAACTCCATCTTTTGCTTACGACCTTCCACGTGGAACATCTTCAGAATCGCAGGATCGGTAAAATCGTTACCATCTTTTGCACGGCCCTCTTTCTGCGCAATCCAGATTGAGTTACCCGTGTCGAGCGAATGCTTGATATAGCCAGATAAAGTGCCCAGCGCCTTCATCATTTCACGCGGGCCTTTGGCTGAACGTTTCACGATAAAGCTTTTGTTCAGCTTCATCAGCTCTGTCGCACAGGGCTTTTTCAGCAGGTTGTCACCGATAGCAATACGCACGGTGCGGTGACCCGTAATGTGCAGGCCATAGTTAACCAGCGCCGGATCCATCGCGATGTCCCGGTGGTTGGAAACAAACAGATACGCGGTGTTCTTGTCGAGTTGGTTCAGGCCACTGTAGGTCACGCCGCGTGTGGTGTGCTCCAGTGTCTGGTCGAGATATTTCTTCACTTCCAGCTGAATGGCTTCGACGGAGGTCAGCTTGGCCCATTTGAATTTCAGATAGGCTTTAACAAAAGGTCCCATCAGAGATTTTAGCCAAGACGGCTGGCGCTCAAACCGGTGCTGCAAAATGGCAGCGATAAACTCTTCGTCATTGATCAGACGATCAATGGCCGCAGGAATCTCATCGTCATTGTAAGGACGAATTTCTACAAAAGGATCAGTTGTTGATGTCATATATTTATACGTCAAATAAAAAGCTGGCCTATTCTACGCATACTCACAGAGCGTCGCAGCTATCGTTACCACATAATTTACAAGGTCAGACCAGCTTAGAACAAAAAGGTTTCCGTACTCGCATAATCTACGTTTATCTCAATGCAACCCATTGAATAATGCATTGAACGTGCCTGTTTTCATCGGGATATTTGGCTTTTATCAGTGAAAGCGGTAACCTTAGCGCCCCAAATTATCACGAGGCCATCCATGAACTACGCTATTCAGTCAGAAACGTGCTTATTTCCCTATTTAGAAGCCACGTCTCGCAAACGAGCGACCAAGCATAGTTTGATTCATGTAGATCAGGGACTGGTGCTGGTAAAACTCGGTAAACAGGAATACGCCGTTGAGCCTAATCAGGCGGTGTGGATCCCACTGGATTGCCTGTGCTCGCTGACTTTCTTTCCTAATACCCAAATTAGCCGCATCGATTTCTCGGTGCGTCTGCGTGACACTTTCCCGCATCAGGCAGGCCTGGTACAACATAGTGCACTCAGCCTGGCTGTGCTGGAGCGTTTACGCCACAGCAAGCGCGAGGACGAAGTGTATCCGCATTTGCTGCAAGTACTAAAAACAGAAGTGCAAAACTTTGAACCCAAACTGAGAGTGACACCATTTACTCAGTCGCTGGCCAGTTGGTCTGCGACACAACACAATGGGATCAGCAAAGAACAGCATTTGGTCTTGTTGGTAAGAGAAGCGATGAAACGCCGTTTGTCCGGTGGCAAAGAAGACGCGATTGTAACGGAGCTATTTGCCGGGAATCACGTGCAGTATCAGCAAATGTGCCAGCTGGTGATGGGCGATGCCCAATAAGCACAACGCATAAAAAAACACCTCCCATCGGGAGGTGTTTTTTATTGCGATTAGTCCACCACTTCGATATCCGTTTCCGGAATACAACAGCAAGCCAGCACAACGCCCATATTGCGCTCATGCTCTTGTAGCGCGGGCACATCTGGCTGGTGCACCAAGCCCGATTCGACAGTCACTTTACACGAACCACAGAAGCCTGCTCGGCAACTGCTCGCAATCGCGATACCTGCTGCTTCCGCCTGTTCCAACAGCGTCGTCTGGTTGTTACCTTCAAACACATTGCCGTTGACACTCAATTGCAGCGTCTTGAACTCTTTCGGTGCGGTTTGAGCAACCCCAAACGCCTCCTGATGATAGGCAGCTTCCGGCAGACCCTGTTTCAGCAACAGGCTTTTCGCCTTCTGCATAAAACCATCCGGGCCACACACAAATACCTGACGCGAAGCCACATCTTTGACCTGCTTAAGGTGAGAGAGTGAAAAACGGCCTTTGAGGCCAAACCAATCCAGCGGTGGCTGCGTGAGTGAGATGAACACTTTCAGGCCATCAAATTCACGGTTGAGCTGTTCCAGCTCTTCACGTACCGGAATGTCTTCCACCGAGCGGCACTGATGATAGAACACCACATCGCTGATTTGCTGATGGTCCGCCAGATAACGCAGCATTGACAGCATCGGCGTCACGCCACTGCCCGCAGAGAGCAGCAACAATGGCTGTTGGTGTTGCTCTTTTTCAAGACGGAAACTGCCGTCAGGCAACTGAGTGGAGAGCGTATCGCCCACCTGCAAATTTTGCGCCAGCCAGTTGGAAACGCGTCCGCCGTCAATGCGTTTCACTGAAATCGCCAGACGCCCCGGACGTGACGGACTGGAAGATAAGGTGTAGCGGCGAGCAACATTTTCGCCATTCACCACCACTTCAATCGGCAGATGCTGGCCCGGCTGGTAACTCGGCGCCATACCGTGCTGTGGTTCGAGCCAGAAAGTGACAAAATCACGGGCGATCTCTTCGCGTTCCACGCACGTCATCAGATAGTGGCTCTGACCATTGTCGGCGTAGAACTCTTTTTCTTTGTATTCCAGCACTTCCACCACATCGCCAGTGCGGATCATGCCTTCATTCTTCGCCACCAAGTTCTGGCCGAAGAATACGCCGCCTCGTTCATTGGCGCGGAACTGGGACAGCGTTCTGAGCGGTTCTTTCGTCGGGCGGAATTCACCTTTCTTCACATCGACCGTAGTCAGTATGCAGCGTTCGCAAGGTTTCACCGCTTCAAACTCAACGTCACCGATACGAATGCGCTTCCAGCTGTCTTCGCCAAACGGTTCAGTCCCCGACACCACTAAGTTGGTGCGAAACTGATCCATGCTGTGCTGTTCCGGACTACGACGATTGAGTTCTTGCAGCGAGCCTTCACTGATCACCAGCAGCGGGTAACCGTCGGCAAAGCTGACATTGCCACCGACTTTCTCGCGCACACGGTTGGATTGCTCGCCGCTGAACAGCAGCTCAACACGTTGTCCCAATACCGCACTGAACCAGTCATCGGCTTCATCGGTGGTGGTGTAAGCGGTGAAGTTGTCGCTCCACACCTGAGCCGGCGCTTCCTGCATTTTAAAATCTTGATAACGCAGTTTGAGCGGAGACAATCCCTCAGCGGCGAAAATCAGGCCATCTGGGGTCAATGTTGAGCGCACCTTAACCATTCCCGGATACTTACGCGCCGTCACCATGCTGCCATCAGCCAGTGCCACCATAAAACGGCGGTCAAACATCAAACCCTGTTTTTCTACCCATGCATTGGACAGGGCGATACCACCGACAGATTTGACCGGATAGACGTTAATTTGAGAAAGATGAGCTGACGACATTGCAATTCCTTACGCACGATTATTATCCAGCGATGATAAAGCAAAATTGGCCCAACGACTAATGCGAGTGCATATCCTTAGCAATCAGCGCTGAGTAAACTGGCCAAAATGGCGATTTGGGGAGAATTTCAAAGAAAAGGGTGAAATGCCCCCCCTTTTCCTCTATCATCCTGTCGCCTAAACGGAAGCGTTTGCGCAAGACAATTCGCTGGCCGTTCAGGCTCCAATCACTCAACGCATTCATGGTGGGAGCAATTCATGACAACTCTAACGATCACACGTCCTGACGACTGGCACGTTCACCTTCGCGATGGCGAAGTTCTGACTGACACTGTGCGCGATATCAGCCGTTATAACGGACGCGCGCTAATCATGCCAAATACTGTCCCACCGGTTACCACGACGGAAATGGCGCTGGCTTACCGCGAACGCATCATGGCGGCGCAGCCTCAAGGCCAGTTTGAGCCACAAATGTCGCTCTATCTGACTGACAACACCTCACCAGAAGAGATTCGCAAAGCCAAAGCTTCTGGCGCCGTTGTTGCCGCGAAACTTTACCCAGCAGGTGCCACCACCAACTCTGATTCAGGTGTGACTTCAGCGAAAAACATCTATCCGGTACTGCAAGCAATGCAGGAAGAAGGCATGTTGCTGCTGGTTCACGGTGAAGTGACCACGCACGACATCGATATTTTCGACCGTGAAAAGACGTTCCTGGAGACCGTTCTGGCACCAATCGTCAACGATTTCCCAAGTCTGAAAATCGTGCTGGAACATATCACCACCGCAGAAGCCGTCGAATTTGTAAAAAATGCAGGCGACAACGTTGCCGCCACCATTACCGCTCATCACTTGCTGTTTAACCGCAACCACATGCTGGTTGGCGGTATTCGTCCACACTTCTACTGCTTACCCATTCTGAAACGTGCCACGCACCAGCACGCGCTGGTTGCAGCCGCGACGTCAGGTAACAAGAAGTTCTTCCTTGGCACTGACTCTGCGCCACACGCGAAAGGCAAAAAAGAAGCGGCTTGTGGCTGTGCGGGCTCTTACACCGCGCACGCCGCACTGGAACTGTACGCTGAGGTATTTGAGCAGGAAGATAAGTTGGATCAACTGGAAGCGTTTGCCAGCCACAACGGTCCGGATTTCTATGGTCTGCCACGCAATAGCGATACCGTTACCCTGACCAAACAAGCATGGGACGTACCGGCGTCGATGCCATTTGGCGGCGAGACTGTCGTGCCGATTCGCGCTGGCGAACAAGTGCAGTGGACAGTGAAATAATCCGCTGAGCCACGGCATTATCGGCTGACTAACAACGCGTTCGGCTGAATGACAAGCACAAAAAAGGAGAGGTTAACCTCTCCTTTTTTAATACTTTTCAGGCATTACGTTCAAGCAACACCAACACTTCAGCATGATCAGTATGCGGGAACATATCGAACCATTGCAGCTTCACACTGTGATAATCGCTGAGTTGTTCCATATCGCTTTTCATCGTCAGCGGATTACAGCTTGAGTAGATGATGTGTTTTGGCGCCAGCATCGCGAGTTGCTTCGTCAGCGCTTGACCTAGGCCACGGCGAGGCGGATTGACCAGCACCAGATCAGGCGCGGCATCCTGCCCTAATGAAAACTGCGCAGAGTCGAGTGCGGCAAAGCTGAGGTTATCGATCCCCATCGCACTGGCTGAACGCTTGGCACTGGCAATGGCTTCAGGTTCAATCTCAATGCCGGTTACCGCCGTGCTGGGTGATGCACAATGCAGCGCAAAACCACCCACACCACAAAACAGGTCCCACATGTGCGCAGGATCCAGCTCACGTACCCACTGACGTGCGGTCGCATACAACGATGCCGCCACCTGCGGGTTGGTTTGGAAAAAGCTTTTCGGACGAATCACCATCGGTACATCGTTGAACTGCTCCATCAGCACTTGCGTGTCGGTGAGAAAGATCTCTTCATCGCCCTCAAGCCTTGCCATGTGCACGGGCTGAATATTGACCGACACGACTTCAATCGCCGGATACGCCTCCAACAATGCAGGCAGATTGCGTTCAATACGTGGCAGAACATCCTTGCTGCGGCTGACAAAACGCAGCATAAACTGACCAGTGTGCTCGCTACGTGTGAGTAAGATGAATTTGAGTTCGCCCTTTTTTTTGGCTTTGTTGTAGGGCGGTATCCCAGCAATGCGAATCCATTGCTGCAGATACTCCAACAGCGCTTGAGTTGGTGCCGGATAGAGTGGGCACTGAGTCAGTGACAGCGCTTCTCCGTCAAGTTGGCTTTCAATCCCCAGAATCGGCGCATGAGCCGCGCCAAGCACGACCATTTTGGCCTTATTGCGAAACGCCGTCTCTTCACTCAGCATGGGCGGCAGCCATTGCTGCGGCGCGAGATCGGCCAGCAGATCTTTGAGGTGGGTATCTTTGATCTCAACCTGAGAAACGTAGGGTGTCGCGCAGTGCGTACACGAGGTGCAGCGCTGCTGTTCAAAGAATTCACAATGCATAAATGGTGACTGCCGGAGAAAGAAAAGCGCTAGTCTATTCCTTCACTGACAAATCACCATTGAGATAATTTATTGTCACGATAATTAAAATTTTAATTTCCGCGCACTTTATGAACAACTTCCATGACCGCGACAATCACCAGTCCGGCGACGACACCGATCAAGCCGTTCAACAGCGCAGGCACCAGTGAGCTCACCAGCGACAGATTCGGTAAGTCCATCAGCACAGGCTCAATCCAGTGATGAATCACCGGAACGTTGTGAACCACAATGCCTCCGCCGACCAGGAACATCGCTGCCGTACCGACCACCGTCAGTCCTTTCATCAATTTGGGAGCAAAGCTGACCAGCGCACTGCCAAGGCGTGCGCGCAGCCCTTCACCTTTGGACTTACGTTCAAGATAGAACCCGAGATCGTCCAGTTTCACGATGCCGGCCACCAGCCCATAAACACCCGCGGTCATAATGACTGCAATCAGGCTCACGACCACAATTTGCGTCAGCATCTCTTTGCCCTGCACCGTTCCCAGCGCAATCACAATGATTTCGGCAGAAAGAATAAAGTCGGTGCGTATCGCACCTTTAATTTTCTTCTGCTCATACTCTTCCACATTGAGCTGACTGAGCTCTTCCATGGCCTCTTCCGGATTTTTCTCGGGCTGAGAGTGAAACAATTTTTCCAGTACCTTCTCCGCGCCTTCAAAGCAGAGGAACAAGCCGCCAAGTAGCAACAGCGGCATAATCAGCCACGGAGCAATCGAACTGATGATCAGCGCCGCCGGAACCAGAATTAATTTATTGCGGAACGAGCCTTTCGCGACCGCCCAGACAACCGGGATCTCTCGTTCCGCAGCCACACCGGAAACCTGCTGCGCATTCAGAGCCAAGTCATCCCCCAGCACGCCTGCGGTTTTCTTCGCCGCCACTTTCGACATCACTGCGACATCATCAAGCACCGTCGCTATATCATCTAACAGAGTCAGTAAACTCGCACCCGCCATGAATATTCTCTTTATTTCTTATCATCAGTTCATTGAGACAAAATGTAACACTAACCCGGTGATTCCGTTAGTCATCACGAAAAGAAAAACGGCCGGAGGGACGATTTATGCTCCTGTCGCCAGTTGCGCCGGCAGCGGAGTGAGATTACCCTGCTTACTCTCTTATGCTTAACAGGGAAAGTCATGAACTCTGCTTACACCTACCCAATCGGTACTCCAGGCCAAAAATGGGGTAACGCTGAGCGCCAGGCCTGGCGCGCGCAAACCACCATCAAACGTGAGTATCAACAAGAAGTGGTCCCGAAAATCCAGGCTCTTAGCCAGTCATTCAATGTCGAACAGTATGGCGCGCTCTCTTACGATGCAGCCCGTTATCCGCTGTTTTGTCTTAAAACACGCGACTGGCAAGACGATAAACCGACGATTTTGATCACTGGCGGCGTACACGGCTACGAAACCAGCGGTGTCCACGGCGCACTGAAGTTTCTTGCGACGGAAGCCAAACGCTACGAAACGCATTTCAATATCGTGGCGGCGCCATGCATCAGCCCGTGGGGTTACGAGACGATCAACCGCTGGAACCCAAATGCAATTGATCCGAATCGTTCGTTTTATGCCGATACTCCGGCTGAAGAATCCGCCAATCTGATGGCGTTAGTGGCGACACTGCCAAACGTATTGATGCACATTGACCTGCACGAAACCACTGACACTGACGAAAGTGAATTTCGTCCGGCGCTGGCAGCACGTGACGGGATTATCTTTGAAGAAGGCTCGATTCCGGACGGCTTTTATACCGTTGGTGACACAGCAAACCCACAACCAGAGTTTCAGGCGGCCATCATCGCTTCCGTGCGCAAAGTGACACACATTGCGCCTGCCGATGACAACGGTGAAATCATCGGTTCTGAAGTGGTTCAGGATGGCGTGATTCTTTATCCGATGAAAAAGCTCGGCCTGTGTGGCGGCGTAACGGATTGTGTTTACGGTTCAACCACCGAAGTCTACCCAGACAGCCCGAAAGTCACGGCTGAAGAGTGCAATGACGCGCAAGTTGCCGCCATCATCGGCGCGCTCGACTACGTACTCGAACAGATCTGATTGCCTCAAAGCTGAAGGCTTGAACTACAGCAATCGGTTCTTATACTGCTCCGGGGTCTGCCCGGAGTATTTTTTGAACATCGCAATGTACGGACTGGCTTGGTTATAACCCAGCGTCAGCGCCACCTCTTTCACCGAATGACCATTGCGCAGCAGATCCATCGAATAAAGATAACGCACGCGCAGCCGCCACTCGGTAAAACTCATCCCCAGCTCCGCCTGACAATGTCTGGCCAATGTTCTTTCGGTGGTATGCACCCGATCCGCCCACTGCTGCAAACTGGTGTCATCGGTCGGGTTCTCTTCCACTGCCGCAAGAATCGGTGCCAGATATTTATTATTGCTGGATGGCAGAAAATGGTGCTGCGTTTCGCGCGTTGCCAGTTGATCGAGCAACACCTGCACCAAACGCAGATCCTGCGGCGTTTCTGCCACACTGATTTTCCGTTGACGAAAATCATCAATGATCGCGGAGACGATCGGTGTCACCTTGATCAGACTGGTTTTACTCGGAAACGCCGTGGTCATCGCCGCCGCGATATTGAGTGAACAATATTCGATCGGTTTGCGGTTATAGCTGCGGTGACGAATCCCCGCAGGCACCCAGATCGCCAGATGCGGCGGAGCGAGAAAACGGGTGTCTTCGGCTTCCATTTCCAGGATCCCGCCGGAAATCAGCTGTACCTGCCCCCAAGGATGGCTATGTTCGCGCGTTTCAGTATTGGAAAGAAACGCTTCGAAATTCATAAACACATCGGATGGTGCCTGCTCAATTGATAAGGATGGGTGAAGGTTTCTGGCGCGTTTTTTCAAACTTGTCTTCCTATCGCTCGCAATGTCGTTTTAGAGATATATGTAATTATATAGACCTGTCAAACTACTTTCCAACACGCAAATTGCGACGAGGCGCACATGATTTATCTCCTTCCACTGTTTACTGTGCTGATTTGGGGCGGTAACGCCATCGTCAATAAAATTGCATCGACCACCATCGAACCCAGCGCGATGAGCTTCTATCGCTGGTTTCTTGCCATGTTGTTGCTGACTCCGTTCTGCTTGCCGGCGGTCATTCGTCAGCGTCACATTATCAAACCCTATCTTGCCAAACTGGCCTTTCTGGCCCTGCTTGGCATGGTGCTGAACCAGTCATTGGGTTATTACGCCGGGCTGACTACCACCGCGTCCAATATGTCGCTGATTTCTTCTCTGGTACCACTGATGAGCGTCTTCATCAGCGTGCCGCTGCTCAACAAACGTATTTCCGGTTTGAGTATCGTCGGTGGCGTGATTTCACTTTCAGGTCTGACGTTTATGCTCGGTCAGGGCGACGTGCTGTTCTTCCTGAATCAGGATGTCACGCAAGGCGATGGCCTGATGGTATTGGCGGCATTGGTTTACGCCCTGTACTGTGTGCTGCTCAAACGCTGGAAAATGCCATTGAGCAACTGGACGCTGATTTATCTGCAAGGGATGTGCGCGGTGGTGATGCTGGTTCCGCTGTGGCTGACCAGTGAACATATTTTGCCAACCGATGGTTCGCTACCGCTGATCGCGTATGCGGGTATTGGCGCATCGCTGTTGGCGCCTTGGATGTGGGTTAAAGCGATCGACGCGATTGGGGCGGACTCGACCGCCATGTTCATGAACCTATTGCCTGTGGTGTCTGTCACTCTGGCGGCCTGGCTGCTCGATGAACGTATTCATGTTTATCATCTGATTGGTGGCTTGATGGTGATCAGCGGTGTCATATTGTCTCAGATGAAAAGCCGTCGTGTTCGAATCATGGAACCAATCGAAAAGGCACCTCAGGCGTAAGCATCGAAATGCGCATAAATGTAAACATTGGCATCCTTATATGTTCGTTTTATGTGAAACGAAGCTTAAAACGAGCAGTAATGCTGCAAAAGTCGCGCCAGTCGATTGAATTTAGTGCGCTAAACCGTACACTTGCACTACTTCAATGTATAAGGACATGCCAGTGAAAGCGGTAAAACGCCATCAAGAAATCATCGAATTAGTTCAGGCTCAGGGCTTTGTCAGCACCGATGAGTTGGTCGAACGATTCAATGTCAGTCCACAAACAATTCGACGTGATCTGAATGAACTTGCCGATGCGAACAAATTGCGCCGCAACCACGGCGGTGCGACCATCACCACCAGTTCAGAAAACTCTTCTTACCATACCCGTCAGGTCACCTCGCAAAGCGAAAAAGAGAAAGTCGCTGCCGCGTTGGTGAAACACATTCCTGATGGGGCGACGCTGTTTATCGACATCGGCACCACACCAGAAGCCATCGCCCGCGCGCTGATGGACGAGCACCACAATCTGCGTATCGTCACCAACAACATCAACGTTGCGACCATTCTGATGGCGAAGCCCGATTTCAGTATCATTCTTGCCGGTGGTGAAGTGCGAAATAAAGATGGCGGCGTAACCGGTGAAGCCACGCTGGATTTCATCTCTCAGTTCCGCCTCGATTTCGGCATTCTTGGTATCAGTGGCATCGATTACGATGGCTCGCTGCTTGATTTTGACTACCACGAAGTACGCGTAAAACGCGCGATCATCGAAAACAGCCGCTGTGTGTTCCTCGCTGTTGACCACAGCAAATTCGGCCGTAATGCCATGGTTAAACTGGGTACGCTTGCCGATGTGGATCTCATCATCACCGATCAACCGCCACCAAAAGAGATCGCCAGCTTTGCGAAAGAACACGAAGTGACCATTCAGGTGGCCTGATAAGAAAGCGCGAAACTCGCGCTTTCTTTCGTTTATCAGCGTTTACAGCAGGTAATCCGGACTGAAAACAAATGTCATCTTGCCTTTCGCGCTTATCTGATATAAATATCACTATCTGATTGTTGTTATTAGATTATTGCCCTTTATGCAGAAAATTCTCCGTCTTATTCAAGAAAACCAACAAATTACCAGCTATGAAGGTTTGGAGAACACGCTGTCGGCGCTCAATAACATCATCGACCACGAATACTTCCTGTTTGGATTGTCGCTGCAGCCGACGCTGACCACCAACGAAATGCTGATCACCGATAACTATCCGGCCAGCTGGCGTCAGCAATACGATGAAGCTGGCTTCATGCACGTCGACCCTATTGTGCAGTACAGCATGACCAACTTTCTGCCGATTCAGTGGTCCCACCTTCCACGCCTGAGCGGCAAAGCGAATGAAATGTTTGAAGAGGCGCGGATCAATGGCCTCAAAGAAGGTTTTTCGATTCCGGTACACGGATTACGCGGTGAATTCGGAATGCTGAGCTTTGCCACCTCAGACATCCGTCACTATGAGCTGAACAGCGAAGCGATTCAGACCTCGCAGTTGATCATTCCGCTCCTGTCGCACAACATTCACAACATTGCCCGTTGCCATAAAGACGCCGCGCCGCGCGCGGAGCTGACGGCTCGTGAAACCCAATGCCTGACCTGGGCCGCAGAAGGGAAAAGTGCCTGGGAGATCGCCAAGATCATCGATACCTCAGAGCGTACAGTGAAATTCCATATTTCCAACGCATGTAAAAAGCTTGGCGCGACGAATCGCTACCAAGCTATCACTAAAGCCATTTTAGGTGGCTACATTAATCCTTACGTCTGAATCAGGCCCCCACGCTGTCTCGGTAACGTTCATTCATTGGAATAAGCAGTGCGACTGAGCGGGTATCACCCAACATGTGGACCTGCTGATCGCCGACCCGCTCACACGGAATACCCAAACGTTTGATCAGTTTTTCCACTCCGGTCGATGTCACCGTTACGTAGCGTTCAATCCCCTGACTCTGCGCATGGTGGTACAGCGACTGAAACATCTTCATCGTGACATTGCTGACCCCACCCGACTGAGCAGAAAACTCCTTATCGACCGCAAAGCGACTGAGTTCATAGATACGCTCACCTTGCGGTGCCTGAACGTCGCCCAGAAGCTCGGGAAAGGTATCTTTGAGCATGTAGCTCTGTGTGGTCGGCAGAATGCGCCAGCAGCCAATCAGGTGCCCTTCATCGCCTTTGGCATAGAGGTAGTGGGCTCTCGGGATATCGTACTCATCGCTCTCCAGCCCCTGATGGGTTTCAAGCTCCCAGTGCAAACGTTCCGAAAACACTTTGTAGCGCAGTTTCAGCAACGCTCGGTAATCCTGAGCAGGTACAGTGGTGAATTGATAACTATGGATTGAGATACTCATCGGACTTCTCCTTTTTGTTGAGGGAGAAATCACGCTAAACAATCTCTTAGGTGACGAAACCTGTCCGATCGAACAGTTACGCAGTGACTTTGATTACATTATTATCAAGCCAACTGAATTACTAGCAATCAGTTGGCTTAAAAAATCAGGTACGGCAGATTTATAAAATAATTCGTACCCTTCCGACATGGCCCCTTTTGCATCACGCAAAAGGGGTTTTTTCTTGCCTGAAATACCGAATCAAAAACAAAATGAACAAAATATTGCGATTAAGTTATAGATTCGTTATTAGTACTGCTAATTCCCCTGTCCGTGTCAAACAATGAAGGAACAGCCAATGAGCAGTGGCAAACGTGATATTACTCTGCGCTTTTTAGCAGAGCCTGGTGATGTAAATTTTGGTGGTAAAGTTCATGGCGGCGCCGTGATGAAATGGATCGACCTGGCAGCCTACGCCTGTTCTGCCGCATGGAGTGGTAAATACTGCATTACGGCTTATGCTGGCGGTATTCGCTTTGTGGCACCGATCCACGTTGGCAACCTGGTCGAAGTCAGCGCGAAGGTCATTTATACCGGTAAAACCTCAATGCACATTGCGATCGACGTGCAAGCATGCGACCCGAAAGAGCTGAAAAATCGCCTGACCACTCACTGCATCGTCATCATGGTGGCGGTGGATGAAAACGGCAAACCGACGGCCGTTCCTGAATGGATTCCGACCAGCGATGAAGACATTGCCCTGCGCAATTCTGCCGTGCGGTTGATGAACATGCGCACCGAAATCGGTGAAGAGATGGAAGCGCACGTCAAATACCTCAAAGCGAAATAACCCCTTTGCGCCGCAGTCATTCACTGCGGCGTTTTCTCTCTTCTGTCATCTTTGTCATCGAACCTTCATTTTTCTCTGCTTTAATGCCCGATTAACAGGCAAACGTGTGCCTGAAAGGACAGAGAAAACACACCAATGGCATTAACCCTCAGCGATATCACGCTCAGTGAAACTACTTTAACCAACCCAAAAGCTGTCGAGTATCAGTGGGTACGAACCATGTATGTCGAAGGCTACCAGTCAACGGAGATTAACCATTACATCAAGGCATGCTTTGGCGGCGATGAGACGTTTGCTGATCTGTTTCGTAAAGTCGCGCTGCAACAAGAGAGTCTGTATGTACTGTTGCAATACATAGGTTGTGCGCCATCCAGTCGTGAGTTCTGATTTTTCTGTATTGATAGAACGCATTGCAACAACAATTCAGATCTCGCTCGCACTCCCATGCGCCCCCCCTTTTGTCCCTGTTTGCCCGCTATATACTGGCTCGCGTTACCCAATGGCCTGCGAGTACACCTTAATTGCCATAAACGACAGACATAAAAAAACCTGAGCTATGCTCAGGTTTTGGTTACAAAAACTGTTAGTCGTTGATAGTAAGGAATAGAGCTAACAGCCAGCTATGCGTAACGCCAGAATTTGCACCCTTCTTAACTGATCGGCGGCCAAACCAAAAGTGTTAAGGGGATACAAAATGGGCGACCTCTCGGTCGCCCTTATCGTTGTTATCCTTTGACACCGCCAGCCGTCAGTCCTCCGACCAACCAGCGCTGCGCAAGCAGGAATACGATAGTGATAGGTAATGCAGACAAGACTGCCGCTGCCGCGAAGTCGCCCCACAAGTAGTTTTGAGGGTATAAATACTGCTGCATACCAACCGCAAGTGTGTACGAGTTTACATCAGAAAGTAGCAAAGATGCTACAGGAACTTCACCCACCACCATGATAAACGACAGGATAAATACCACCGCCAGAATTGGCACAGACAGCGGTAACAATACCAGTTTGAACGCTTGCCATGGGGTTGCGCCATCCAGCGCTGCCGCTTCTTCCAACGAATTATCGATGGTTTCGAAGTAACCTTTGATCGTCCATACATGCAGTGCGATACCGCCCAGGTAAGAGAAGATCAAACCGCCATGCGTGTTCAGCCCCAGGAACGGAATGTACTGCCCCAGTTTGTCAAACAGCGCGTAGATAGCCACCAGTGCCAGAACCGCAGGGAACATCTGGAAAATCATCATCGCTTTCAGGATGGTCTCTTTGCCTTTGAAACGCATACGGGCGAAAGCATAAGCCGATGTGGTCGACAGCGACACGATCAGCACCGATGAAATCGCCGCGATCTTCACTGAGTTCCACAGCCAGGTCAGTACCGGGAACGGCGGTGGTGTTACACTTCCATCGGCGTTCGTGACCGAGAAGCCCAGCGCCAGTTTCCAGTGTTCCAGAGACGGATTATCCGGAATGATGCTGCCCGTTGCGAAGTTACCTTCACGGAATGAGATAGCGACAATCATCAGTAACGGGAAGATGATGAGCGCCAAAAATGTGCACAGTGCGATGTGTGATGCCCACACACGGTATTTGAGCGATTTGCCTTGAACCATTGCCATCGTCGTCGCTCCTCTTAATTCTGACTGACTTTAGTAAAACGTAGGTTGAGCAGCGCCAGAGCGCCCACCAACAAGAAGATCAGGGTTGCGATAGCACTTGCCAGACCAAAGTCCTGACCACCAGCACCTTCAAACGCGATACGGTAGGTGTAGCTCACCAATAGGTCGGTGTAACCCGCTGGCTCAGACGTACCAATCATGTTCGGACCACCCGCCGTCAACAACTGAATCATAACGAAGTTATTGAAGTTAAAGGCAAAGCTTGCAATCAACAGCGGTGTCAACGGTTTGATCATCAGTGGCAGAGTGATCTTAGTGAAGTTCTGCACGAAGTTGGCGCCGTCAATCGCGGAGGCTTCGTATAAGTCATCCGGAATGGCTTTCAGCAGACCCATACACAGAATCATCATGTAAGGGAAACCCAACCAAGTGTTGACGATCATCACCATGCTTTTCGCCAGGAACGGATCCGAGAACCATGCCGGGCTGATACCAAACAACGCTTGCAGCACCATGTTGATTTCACCAAAGCTCTGGTTAAACAGACCTTTAAAGATCAGAATCGAGATAAATGCCGGTACCGCGTAAGGCAGAATCAGTAGCACACGGTACACAGAACGGCCTTTCAGCTCTTCCCACTGCACCACACTTGCCAACACCAGACCGATGATCAGAGTGAAGATCACCGTCAGTACCGAGAACACCACCGTCCAGATGAAGATGCTGATGAACGGTTCTTTGATACCATCGTCTTTCCACACACGTTCAAAGTTGTGCGTACCGATGGAAACGATAAAGCCCGGAGAGACAGTGTTACCGACAAACTGACCATTCTCATCAATCGGTTGGTAGAAACCCACTTCCATGTTCGGACGCAGCGTCTCACCCGACTGGTTGTTGACCAGTGTTTCACCATCTTCCTGCAGCGTATACAGCGGAACCACCGCCGCAAATTTGCGCAGTCCGCTCATGCGAATGTCGTCACCCGACGGGAAGTGCAGATCCAGGCTGCCCAACGCATTGCGGTTACTGATGATGGTTTTGATTGGCTCTTTGTCACCGCTCATTGCATCTACCGGAGCCAAGTCGAGATCCGACGGCACACTGGTGATAGAGAAAGGCTGAGTCGCGTACAACGTCTCACCGTCTTCAATGGAGATACGGTAACCTTCATCGGTGCTGTAGAGATTGAATGGGTAGCTTTCCCCACTTTGGAACGTACGGTCCATCAGGACAGATTGAGCACGCTCAAAGGAAAGCTGGTTCTTCGCGCTGTAGTTGGTAAACGCCAGGTTCACCGTATAGGCTAAAGGAAACAGGATGAATAGGATCATCCCAGCGATACCTGGATAGATATAACGATGCGCGTAAGTTTTCTTACTGCCGAAAATGTAGAGAGCAAGAGCAGTAAGGATAAGGGTCAGCAAGGCAAACGCCAGCTCACCACGGGAATACATTAGAATCGTTGCATAGCCATTCACGATACCCACTGCGCCTAATACGGCCCATTTGATGAATGCGCGCTTGTTGGCCGGAAGTGTCGTTGCTGGTGCTGACATCGCCTCTGTACCTTGAATTGACTGCATAGAACAACCTGCTAGCGAAATAAAAACTTAGAAAGTAAGGAGAGGTTGCCCCCTCCTCAAAAGATAGACGAAAGTGTACTTACTTTGTCATTTGTTTTTCTGCATCTGCCAGAGCGGCATCTACAGTCTGGCGGCCATCAACGATGTTGATGATTGCGTTTTTCGCTGCACCCCAGAACGCGTTCATTTGTGGAATGTTCGGCATGATTTCGCCGTTCATTGCGTTGTCCATGGTCGCTGCGATACGAGCATCTGAATCCAGTTCACGTTGGAAAGAGTTCAGAGCAACCGCGCCCAGTGGTTTGTCGTTGTTCATCGCACGCAGACCATCGTTGGTCAGCAGGTAGTTTTCGATGAACTCTACAGCCAGATCTTTGTTTGGAGAAGCGGTGCTGATACCAGCAGTCAGTACGCCTACGAATGGTTTAGAAGACTGACCGTTGAATTTCGGCAGAGTGGTGACACCGTAGTTGATACCTGATTTATCAATGTTGCTCCAAGACCAAGGACCGTTGATGGTCATGGCTGTGTTGCCTTTGTTGAATTCAGCTTCAGACACTGAGTAGTCCATATCCGCAGAAATCACGCCTTTGTCAACCAGGCCTTTCACGAAGTTCATCGCTTCTTTCACGCCTTTCTTGTCGATACCCGCGTCTTTCACGTCGTAACCGTCAGACGTGTATTTGAATGCGTAACCGCCATCAGCCGCCATCAGTGGCCAAGTGAAGTACGGTTCTTTCAGGTTCCACATGATCGCTGATTTGCCGTCTTTTTTCAGTTTTTCATTCAGAGCAGCCACTTCTTCCCAGCTTTTCGGTGGGTTTGGAACCAGGTCTTTGTTGTAAATCAGAGACAGAGATTCAACCGCGATTGGGTAACCGATCAGTTTGCCGTTGTATTTCACTGCATCCCAAGCGAAATCTACGATGCCGTCTTTTACTTTTTGTGACGGTTTGATTTCAGTCAGCAGACCCGCTTCTGCGTAACCACCAAAACGGTCATGAGCCCAGAACACGATATCAGGACCATCACCAGTGGCAGCTGTTTGAGGGAACTTGTCCTGAAGTGCATCAGGGTGAGCAACTGTCACTTTAATACCTGTGTCAGCTTCAAACTTTTTACCCACCTCAGCCAGACCGTTGTAACCTTTGTCACCGTTGATCCAGATAGTAAGTTGTCCTTCTTGAATAGCAGCGTGTGCACCAAACGAACCAAGAGCAACCAAAGTACTTAGCGCTACAGTGCTTAGGGCGTTTTTCATGTTCATATCCTTTTTATTAGTGTTGTAGGGCTCACCAGATGAGGTTTCGCCGTATTTCGCCATATATCATCAGAAAAAACGGGCACTTCCTCATCATCCTACTCCCTACGCCCTTTGCATTATGGCGTATTTTCGTGATCTCTATCGTCCAGAGTTCGAGAGAACAGTCACAAAAAAAACATGGTTTGTGATCAACCTCAAGTTCATGGCAATCAATAATTTGAACTGGATCTAACTCGGCGTTTTTACCCCTCCTCCACCTCCTCCTTTTCTACTCCCCCTGCAAAAAAAGTGATTAGGAGGATGTATTGATAGTTCACTTTACGGAAACTAAGCACATCCAAGAGTGGATGGTAAGAACCCTTTCCAGTATGTCAGATTGTACTGGCTTGCATCGCCGAATTGGTTTGCTGTCACAGATCGTGCGTTCGTGGTAATTATTGTACGGGGGAGACGCGCATCTGTGCCGGGGGAAGCAAACCGATTCTTGGCTTTGATGGGTGATGCTTTCTTCAGACCCTTTGTCTGAAGACATCACCCTTTCTTTTCTTGCCTGCCAGCTCTTCGATAGACAAACATAAAACGGTGTGCGGCACGACCGCAGAAATCAGACACGCTCATCTGAGTGTGGATTCACCTAAAAACGTATTCCTACTGTTATTGCCTGTAAGTCATTTTTTTATAAGAAATTTCATATAATGAAGGGCAGTAATCATTAAAAAATCTTGATCCGAGGACGAGCTAGATGGCGAGTGTCACGTTAAAAAATGTATGTAAAGCTTACGGCGATGTGCTGATTTCCAAGAATGTCGATCTGGACATCAAAGAAGGCGAATTTGTGGTCTTCGTTGGCCCGTCAGGCTGTGGTAAATCAACCCTTCTGCGCTGCATTGCCGGCCTGGAAGATATCACCTCCGGCGATCTGTTCATCGGCGAAGAACGCATGAACGACATCGAACCGTCCAAACGTGGCGTCGGCATGGTGTTCCAGTCTTACGCGCTTTACCCTCACCTCAATCTGTACGATAACATGTCGTTTGGCCTGAAACTGGCCAAAGCCGACAAGAGTGAAATCAGCAAACGTGTAGAACACGCTGCCGATATTCTTCAGCTCAGCCACCTGCTGGATCGTCAACCTAAAGCGCTATCCGGCGGTCAGCGTCAGCGTGTGGCTATCGGCCGTACTCTGGTTTCTCAACCGAATGTATTCCTGCTGGACGAACCGCTGTCTAACCTTGATGCGGCGCTGCGTGTGCAGATGCGTTCTGAAATCACCAAGCTGCAACGCAAACTGGGTTGCACCATGATCTACGTTACCCACGACCAGGTGGAAGCGATGACCATGGCAGACAAGATTGTGGTGCTGGATGCCGGTTTTGTCTCGCAAGTGGGTAAACCACTAGAACTGTATCACTACCCGCAAAACCGCTTTGTGGCGGGATTTATCGGTTCACCGAAGATGAACTTCATGAGCGTGACTGTTGATGAAGCAGAGAAAGAGCGCGTGAAAGTGCGCCTGTCCAACGGCTTCTCGTTCTGGATTCCGGTGGATGGCACAACGGTCACTCCGGGATCTCGCATGTCGCTGGGTGTTCGTCCTGAGCATTTGGTGGAAGCAGGCGAAGGTGATGCGCGCATCGAAGGCAAAGTGATGATCGTAGAGAAACTGGGTAACGAAACTCAGGTATACATGAACGTGAAAGGTTCGGACTCAGACATCATCTACCGCCAGCCAGATACTCTGGATATTGAAGTCAGTGATACCCTGACCATCGGTATTCCGGCGCACCGCTGCCACCTGTTCCACAGTGATGGCCGCGCATGTCAGCGTATGTTCAAAGAAAAAGGCGTTGAGTTTAGCGACGCGTAATCCGTTGCCAACCGCAAAATAACACAACGGCCTCTTAACTCAGTTAAGGGGCCGTTTTACATTGTTCGCCAAGCGCTATCGTTTCGCTTTCGCCTTTCTCATCACCCGCCGTCAGCTTGACTGGCAACTGCTCTGCGCTCAGTCCGAGATTAAGAGTGGTCTGTCCTTGCAGGCGATGCAAAATGCGGCTGCCAGAGACCGATTCAGCCCGCACCGAACCGGAGAAATCCGGCTGACTGACCAACGTTAACCGCAGTTTCTGGTCATCCCCGTAGGCGCAGGCAATGTGAATTTTGCCATTCAACAATGAGGTTTCCATTACCACCTCCTTCTTTGCGGCACTCAACGGCGACGCAAGAAAAAAAGCGGCGCAGAGCGCCGCTGTATACAAGGTTTTCATAGCCAAACCTGATGTTGTTAGTACTGTGCAATATTCACAGTATTTGAGTTGCTGCCAACCAGGCTCACGTTCGCAACGTCACCAGAAGTTTGCAGAACAGAGATACTGTTAGCGTTACTCCAGTTAACATAAACGTTCGCTTCTGAGTTGAAGCCAGTTTGAGTTACGTATATATCGTTGTCAGAGCTGTGCATCACGTCGATGTCAGCATCGTTGGAAACGCCAGTTTGCGCCACACCAATGGTGTTGTCGTCCGCGTACATCACATCGACATCCAGATTGTTAGCCGAACCGTTTTGAGTAAAGGTCACATCATTGCCAAAACCGCTGTCGATCAGAACATCCGCCACGTTGTTGTCACCAACCACAGTCCCTGTCACTGTGCTGCCGTCAGCCCAATCCAGCACAACATCAACATCGTTCGAATTGCCGTACGAAGCCAGCGTGACGGTGCTGTCGTCGGTGCCGTGTTTCAACGTGACATCCGTGGTGTTGTGTGCGCCATTCTGCACCACACTGACGGTGTCATTGTCGTAAGAATAAGCGTGATGGTTGAAATTCTCAGTGCTGATGTTGGCTTCATTCGACACACCAGACTGGTCGATAGAGAAGTCTGCGTTATCAGCACCCAGTGCCGTAATGGTGCCTTCGTTACCAAAACCACGCTGAGTCACCGCTAGCGTTGAATCTTCTACCACAGCCGCATCAATTTGCGCATCGTTCTGACCGCCAAACTGATAAATCGTCAGCGTGTTGTCTGAAGAGAAACCAGAATTGATCACCGCATCGTTACCCTGGAAAGGAGAAACCTGAGTGATCGACACATCTGAGTCGTCAGTCAGGAAAAGGTTAGCGGTTGCATTATTGTTTGCCAGGGCGCTACCAGACGCCAACGCAGCTGCGATAAATAGAGCTAGTTTTGTTTTCATGACAATTTCCTTTATATCATATTGTTACATTTGAATAGACATGTATCGATATATCGTTCGCTATGATGATTAATATTGCGTAACAAATACATTGATACCTGAGCCCCCAATTATCGCAACGTAGTCATTACCATTTTGACTGATGCCATAATTAGAACCTCCATTATCGACAAGATAAGCCTGATTATTATTACTACGTTGATTAATACTCATGGAACTTCCGGAACCGTTTTGAATAATCGCGGCAATATTGTAATTACCGTTTTGATTTATCCACGCATTATTGGAATAACCATGTTGGCCAATAAATGCTTCATTTCCTGTTCCGGTTTGAGTAACCAACGCAATATTCTCAGAACCGCCTTGCCAGATTCTCGCCTCACTTCCTCGGCTGTTTTGCTGGACAACTTTGGCTTTGTTGCCTGTCAATCCACTCAACTGCTGAATTGACACTCGGCCTCCAATGGCATTTTCCATTTCCACTTCGGCATAATTATCGGCGGTCACAATGTCTTCCAATTCATTGAAAGTACTCAAATCACCAATACCGTTGCCAAAACCACCCATGGATGAATCACCATAACCGATAGCAATCAAATCATGACCCGAATGTCCTGGGCGCTGGGCCGACCAAGCGACACCAGCAGAGACGATTGCCAGAGCGATCAACATAAACAACTTCATGACGTAGGCAGTAATACGGTTGGACATATTTCCTCCCTGACGTAAAGAACTGTGTGTTCTCGAAGAAATAGATTAATAGGGATAATTGCTTTTCACCATCAACTTTAAATTAATATTGATAAGTAAATTTTTATTATTTAGTTGTCTTGTAAACAAGCATATATCCGCATTTAGTATTAGAGGAGTTTTATTCAAACTAACACTTTGGTTTATTTCAAAAACCTTTAATTAAAACTAACATTAAGCCATTGTCAGACGCTTATTTACCTATGGTAATTTCAATGAAAAATATGAGTGTCGTATATGCATTCTCTTTAAGTTTCCTGCTTACTTCAGCAAGTGTGTCCGCCAGTCAGGAAGACTCAGGAAAGCTGGAAAATAACCAACAGCTGGAGAATAACGAGCCACTGAATCTGAACGATATCGATGGGCTGATCATCGACCGCACGATGACCCGCTTTGGCAATAATTTTTACACCGAGTTTTCCCGCTACATCAACGATCAACACGAGGACCTAAAAGAGAACCTCACCGTAAAAGAGCGGGCAACGGCCTCTCAGGGCAGCATTATCAGCGTTTGGCATGCGCAGAAGCTGGTGTATCGCACCACCTTATCGCCGGGCGCCCGACAGGCGCAGGAGAAAGCCAAGGCCGCGGCGGACATAGTAAGAACTTACTTAACACGTTGGAAAATCCAACGTTTGTATTCGGATACTTTTGACCTTGCTCATGACGAGCTGTGAAAGTAGCGACAGAAAGGACACTGAGATGAATAAGCACACGAACCGAAAAATCTGCTCCGCATTGAGCTTGGTCTTCGCCCTCAGCGGTGGGGGATTGCTCGCCTCCCCCGCCTTGGGCTCGGCGCTGGTGTATGAACCCGTCAACCCGACCTTTGGCGGCAATCCGCTCAATACCACGCACCTGTTCAACCGCGCCGAAGCGATCAACGATTATGAAGCCGATGATGACAGCAGCAGCTCCTCTTCGCTGCTTTCGTCATTAACTTCAACCCTGCAATCCAGACTGATCAGCCAACTGCTGTCATCCGGTGAGGCGGGCAGTATTGAAACCGATGATTACTCCATCATCGTGACCGATAACGACGGTTCGATGACGATTTCCATCATCGACAAATCCACCGGCGAATCGACATCCATTGAAGTATCCGGGCTATAAGCAACCAATAGGGACAACAAAAAATGAAAAAATGGATGCTGCTGACACTGGTGCTCGCCATCGGTGGTTGCTCAAACTCTATGTCTATTCCTGATGCGGACGAGGCGCCGACCCTCACGCCACGTGGCCCTACCTACAACGATCTGACCAAACTGCCTCTGCCGAAAGGCAAGATTCAGGTGTCGGTGTACGATTTTCGTGACCAGACCGGGCAATACAAATCTTCACCCAACAGTAGCTTTTCAACCGCGGTCACTCAGGGCGGCACCTCGATGCTGACCACCGCGCTGATGGACTCGGGCTGGTTTTTGCCACTGGAACGGGAAGGACTACAAAACCTGCTGACTGAACGCAAAATCATTCGCGCAGCGCAGAAAAAAGATGAATCGCCCAGCAACATCGGCGACGATTTGCCCGCGCTGAAGGCGGCCAATCTGGTGATTGAAGGCGGCATTATTGGTTATGAGTCAGACATGAAATCCGGCGGCAGCGGGATCGGCTATTTAGGCATCGCGACTTATGGCGAATACCGAATGGATCAGGTCACCGTCAACCTGCGTGCTGTCGATGTGCGTACCGGCCAAATTGTATTAAGCGTCACCACCAGCAAAACCATTTTTTCCCATGAAATTTCCGCGAGTGTGTTTCGCTATATCGCCTATCAGGACTTGTTAGAACTGGAATCGGGCTACACCAATAATGAACCGGTTAACGTGGCGATTATGTCGGCCATCGATTCCGCCGTCATCCATATGGTGGTTGATGGCATCAGGCGTGGCTTATGGCAACCCGCAGATAAAGCCCAGCTGAACAACCCCGTGCTTAAGCGCTATGCGGGACAGACGATTGAAATTCTGTAATCAAAAGCCCCGCACATTGGCGGGGTTGCTTTTAATATCAGGCTTTGTTCACACTTCGCGGCTTAGCGCCGCTGATAGCTTAGGGCGAAAGAGTACTGGCTTTTTCACCACCAGATAGACCGCCATGGCTGCCATCACAAAACCCAGCACACCAAGCATGTCAAACGATTCACCAAAGCAGATCCACGCCTGAATCGCCGTAGTCGGCGGCACCAGATAAAACACAGAGGCGACGCTCGACGAAGCACCGTGCTCCACCATATACAGTAGCAGCAGAATGGCGATGCACGACAACACAACCACGAGCCAAGCGAGCGTCATAATAAAGGTCGGCGTCCAATCCACCTGCATGGTTTCAAAGCTCACCGCCGCGGGCAGTAGCAACGCCGCTGCCGCCACATATTGCACCAGCGCACCACCAATCAGATCGACACCCTGACAGAATTTCTTCTGATACAGCGTTCCCAGCGTAATACCGGCGAGAGAAATCACACACATGCCGATCGCGGCCCATTTGTGCGCATCAGATTGCCATTCGATGTTACCCAGCAGTACACAACTGATACCAGCAAAGCCCATTGCGAGTCCCAGCCACTGAGCTAAGTTAAAACGTTCGGTCGCCATACACACCAGCAGCAACGCAGTGAATATCGGCTGAATACCCACCAGAAGAGAAGTCAGGCCGGCAGGCATGCCCCAGTAAATTGCCTGATAGGTGCCGCCCAGATAAAGACCATGAATCAATAAGCCAGACACACACGAATGCCAGAACTGTTTACCCGTAGGCAGGCGGCGCTTGAGCACAGCGATCAGCACCGCAAACAGCAGCACGTTGAACACCATACGCAAAGTTAAGAAAGTCATGGGCTCGGCATACGCCAGCCCAAAGCGAGCACCGACGAAGCCGGACGCCCAAAGTACAACAAACAGGAAAGGAATCATTTTGACGAGCATGGAAAAATCTCTGGCTTTCTGAGTCACGATGACGTTACTTTAATTGGGTACAGAAAAACTAAAAAGGCACAGTTTCTGCCATTTGAATGGGTACAGAATGAAGGACGATTGCAAATACAGCGAAGTCGAGGCGCAGTTGCGTCAGTCGATGGAAAATGGCTTGTTTCAGGCACACGACAAACTGCCGTCGATTCGCCAGTTGTGTGAAAGTCAGGCGGTGGGGAAAAACACCGTGATCCGCGCCTATCAGGAACTGGAAGCGCAGGGCTGGATCTATTCCGTCCCGCGCTCCGGTTATCGTGTGGCCGAGCGTCAACACAAAGCCGAAGCGCAGGCCCACTCTCCTTCACGGGTCGACCTGCTGTCGATGTCCAAATCAATTCTTATCCAGCCCGCTGTGAAGCATCATATGCCCGCAGGTTCGGCGCATCCGAGCACAGATTCTCCGGCCATTCGCAGTTTGTATGCCGAAATCGGTCGCCACAGCCGCATGCAAACCCACATTCCCAGCCACTACCAACTGCCACCGGGTAATGATCAATTGGTGCGCCAGTTGCGCAAGATCAGCCGCGATTTGGGCATCGAGGCCAAGCTCAGCGACATCGCCATCACCCACGGCGGCCAGCAGGCGATCAGCCTGGCTTTTCGCGCGCTGACCCAGCGGGGTGACATCGTGGCCGTCGAATCCCCCTGCTATTTCGGTACTTTACTGTTGCTGGAATCACTGGGGCTGAAGGTGGTGGAGATCCCCAGCCACACCGCCACCGGCATTGATATTGATGCGGTGAAAGAAGCCGTTGAACGCTGGCCGATTAAAGCTTTGCTGGTGACGCCCAATTTCAATAACCCTACTGGCGCGCAGATGCCGCTCAGCCATCGGCAGGCGTTGTTGGACGTCACCCACAACATTCCCATTATTGAAGACGATGTATTCGGCAGCCTCGGTTTTAATGAGGCTCTGCCCAATCTGAAAGCGCTCGATACCGAGGAACGGGTCATTTACATCAACTCATTGTCAAAGACGCTCGATTCAAGATTGCGCATTGGCTGGATGGTCGCCGGGCGCTATATGGATCAAATCGAAAAAGTGCTGCTGAGTGAAAACATGGGCAGTCTTAATCTGATGCAATCCGCCGTGGCGGAGTTTCTGACCTCAGGCAAATATCGCACGCATCTGGCCCGAATGCGCCGGGTCTATCAGCAGCATCAGCAACGCTTTGCCCGTCTGCTTAATCAGGCATTCAGCCACGAGCCTCAACTCGCTGGGCGTTATCACTTATCGCGACCAGAAGGCTCATTTCTGTGCTGGCTGACTTTGCCACTCGAAGTCGACACCTACCGGGTATATCAGGAGTGTCTGGAGCAAAAAATCAGTCTTCTGCCCGGCCACTTGTTCGCGACCCAAGGCCAATTCAATCACTGCATTCGCTTCAGCGTTGCGACTCTCGACGATGAGCAGCAATGGCTGCACAGCCTGCAAACATTGGCTGCGATCATCGTCAAGCAACTGCGCTCCTGACGCAGCGAAACTCGCCAAATCCGTTTGTGGAGCGTACAGTGAAAAGAGCAAAAGAATCAGAGAGCTGGGAAGAAATCGATGAAATTCAGTTTTAACTTGGAAGATGCGGGACAAGTTTGCGTCGGAGCATTTGCACTGGCGGTCCCCATCTCCTTTTCAGAAGAGGCGTGGCAGCTCGGCACATCTCTGCCGCTGCCCAACTTACTGCTGCTGCTGACACTCTCTCTCGGTTTTCTCGGCGTGTTCGCCTACGGCAGTGTGTTTCAGAGTAATATTCGTGCCCGAGTTCCGGTGTTTGTGTTCCGGATTCTGATTGCTTACGTCATCACTGCACTGGTGGTCGGGTTCGTGCTGCTGGCACTGGATAAACTGCCGCTGCTCGCCGAACCGATCGTGTCGCTCAAACGCATCATTGTGATTGCGATGCCGGCGTCGATGGGGGCGATTGTGGTGGACAGTTTCGATAAAGAATAATTGTTGGTAACGGCTTGTTTTGCAATAAATCCGCGATATATTCATCAGCAGACGCCACACCAAGCTTAGTCAGGAATCGTTATGAAAAATCAGTTAAGCCTCAGAGCTCTAGAACGCGGAGACCTGCGTTTTATTCATAATCTGAACAACAACCGCAACATCATGTCGTACTGGTTTGAAGAGCCTTATGAATCGTTTGATGAGCTGGAAGAGCTGTACAACAAGCACATTCACGACAACGCCGAACGCCGTTTTGTGGTCGAGAACGACGACAAAGAACTGGTGGGTCTGGTCGAGCTGATTGAAATCAACTACATCCACCGCAGTGCAGAATTTCAAATCATCATCACGCCGGACCATCAGGGTAAAGGTTTTGCCCGCACTCTGATCAACAAGGCGCTCGACTACTCGTTCACCATTCTCAACCTGCACAAAATTTACCTCCATGTTGCGATTGACAACGAAAAAGCGGTCCATTTGTATGAATCGTGCGGCTTTGTCGAGGAAGGTCATCTGGTGCAGGAGTTCTTCATTAACGGCCGCTATCGCGACGTGAAACGCATGTACATTCTGCAAAATGACTACCTGAGCAAAAGTGAGTAAAGCATGATTTCCTGCAGCCAGTATGACTACATCGAGATTGCCTGCCTCTACCGTTTGCCCGTAGCACTGACACTGCAAGACGGTTCGGTCATTCAGGGCACAGCCAAAGACACCGGGCGCAATGCGGCGCGTCAGGAGTGCATTATTGTTGAGGACAACAGCCGCGAGCATTGGATTGAAACCACTGCGCTCGTTCGCATGCAGGCACTGAGCGACAATCCGCACTTCAGCGATATTCACTTTCAGCAACAGTAAAAAAAGCCGCGCTTCTGGCTTCAGAATCGCGGCTTTTCCATCAAAAATATGCGTTCACACTCAGTTGGCGATATCGAGCTTATTCGCCGTCACGCCGTTGGTACGAAACCAACCTGCGATACTGACGCGATCCGCGTGCGTCGGCAGGACTTCGTGGGGAAATTTCTCTGACAAAAACACCACTAAGCGCCCGGCAACCGGAGCGACAGTATCAATCAATTGATCGTCAAGATCGTAGATTTTCAGCTCACCGCCATCAGCGGGTTGCCACGCTTCGTTCATGTAGAACACCGTCGTCAGCTTACGGTTTTCCTGCCCGCGAAACGCATCAAGATGCTTCTTATAAAAGTCGCCCTGCTCATACTTAGCGAAATGCGCCTCGTACTCGAATAGCCCAAGGAAAAAGTCCCGGTTAACGGCCTGACGAATCTGCTCCATGCGCTCAAGATAATCCTGAACCGGCTGTGCCATATTCTGGCTGAGCCACTGAATCTTGTCGCTGCGAATCGTCGTTTCCCGCTGCAAATCGTCATTGCGGCCAATGCGAGCGCGCTTCCAGTTTTCCGGAGCACAATCTCTGAGAGACTGTACCTGCTCTGCGGTCAGGAAGTCATCCCAAATAAACCATCCCTGTTCGGCGATGGCGTCTAATAACGCGTCTAAAGCCATAATTTTCAATGCATGTTGACGAAAGAAGGCGTTATAACGGCAGGACGGCAAAGCAACAAATCTGATTATTTGTCCACAAGGTCAATAAAAATTGTTGATGGATGAGCGCGATGAATCAGGGCGCGATCAGCTTAGACAGCTTCGGCGGATGGTTCTTAAACAGCGATTTCATTTGCGCGGTAAAGAGTTCGGCCGTGGCAAGGGCATCAATCGCGGCAGAGTGCGCGGTGTATTGTGGCAGGGCGTAGCGCTGGCGTACATCATTGAGCTGAAAGCTGGTGCCCGGCGCTTTTTTACCGGCGTAGGTCATCTGCTTTTCGATGTGCAGCGTGTCTATCCACACGCAAGGAAAATGCTCGACACCGAAGCGCTCGCGCATGTACTGCGCCACAAACGCCCGTTCAATGCAGGCGCCGTGCACCAGTGCGATTTTTCCGGCCAGCTGATTGAACAACTGATCCATTGCGTCATCCAGCATGACGCCCTGTGACAACACATCGGGAGTGATGTGATTGATGACCGCAGAGTCCGCCGTCACAAACTCGGGATGACGAACGAACAGCTCTTCACTGGCGGCGACATCGATGTGATCCATCGTCATTCCCACCCAGCCAATGCTCAGGATCTGATCCTGACTGGCGTTGACTCCTGACGTTTCAAAATCAAACGCCACCATATCCATCTGATACACCAAGGCTTCCGGGCTTGGCAGTGCCTGACTGAAATAGTGTTCAAGCCCTGTTGGCCAATCGCGGCGGGCGGCCAATAGCTGATGCTGTTTCACCATCTTGTGGTAGCCGCCGCCAAAGCGGCGTTTCAATGCATTAAGCATCGTTTATCCTTTTACAAACCTGAGTTTGGCTACGTCCTGTAGCTCACTGATGATTTTAAACGCGTCTTTCAGGTGTTTGCGCTCAAAGCTGCTGAAAGAGTCCGGTGAAATATGGTTGTTCGGCTCTTTGCCTTCACGCAGAGCCTGCAACTGATGCTGAAAACGAACCTGAGTAATGAATTTGTAGGCGCCGATAATGTTCTGACAGCTGTCTTCGGACATCGTGCCCTGCTGAGCCGCAAAGCGAAAACGCTCTTCGGTGCCGGTCATTGAACCGCCAGCCGCCAGACTGAATATCCGTGCCAGGTCGATAATCAGGTTCAGGGCATATTTTTTGATATTGAGTGTGTTGCTGTTGTCGCCGCCTTTCTCCAGCACCAGATTATTGAAAATCCCCAGCGGCGGCTGCGTATCAATCGCGTCGCGCACCAGAGCCGGCAAGAAATTCTGGCTGTTCTGAATACACTGATGCAGGTGCTGTTGCAGCTCTTCCACCAGTTCGCTGTTGCCGTAAATCGAACGCACCTCAAGAAACACACTGATACTGAGCAGTTTATTGTATTCCGGGCTGGCCACCCACTTGCGGTAATACTCTTTCCATACCTGAATCGGCTGACACCATTTCGGTGACGCGGCCATGTATTTGCCGTCACACAGCGGATAGCCACACGCCGCCAAGCCGTTGCATACGCGCATCGCCAGATGGGTGAAATAGAGCATATCTTCAGGCTTGGCATCCTCCGCCAATACCAGAGCGCTGTCTTGGTCGGACAACATATGCACTTCATTACGTGCATGCGAGCCCGCGACGACCCAGGCATAATCACACGGCGGCGGCCCAAGCAGTTCCTCGTTGATCTGCAACAGGCGGCGGGTAAACGCATCCATGATCATCGACATCACCCGTCCCTGAATTTCTGCGCTCACGCCGCTTTCAACCAGCGATTCAAAAATAGACTGCTTCTCCACATTGAGCGCCGCCAGCGCATTCACGGAACTGGCGTATTTGATTTTCTCAATCAGAAACAGGGCTTGTGTGCGATGGTTGTGGACCAGATGTGACGTGGTCAGTAAGCCGACCACCTCGCTCCCCTTCACCACCGGCAGGCAACGAATGTTGTATTGCAGCATGATGGAGATGGCCTGAATCACTTTGTCATCGGCCTGAATCAGTTGCGGATTTTGAGTCATCACCGTACTGATAGGCTCATGAATACCGATACCGGTCGCCACGACACTGCGGGTCATGTCCCGGTCGGTCACCACACCGACAATTTCACCATCGCGCATCACCACCGCGCACGAACTGCGGCTGCGCTCTTCACCACACATGGTTTGCGCCACATCCTGAATCGGCGTGTTGACATCGACAATCGCGATATTTTCGCTGGCAATTTCCCCGACGCGGCGGAAAAACAGCCCTTTGTCCTCTTCACGACCAGCGGCATCGTTGACTGCCGACGTTAAGCGCAACTGCGCATGGGATGCGAAGTAGTTGGCAAATTCCGGATGCTCCTGGCAAACGGTCTGCACATCGGTGTGCGGCACCAGATAAAGCAGTGAGTCCTGAATCGCTTCAGCCTGATAGCCATCTTCGGCATCTTTCAGCGGCGCGAGAAAAGTAAAACCAAACTGGTCCTCTTCTCCCAAGCGGGCACGCAACTGACCGTCGCGCCTTCTCTGCTCAATCGCCCCGGTGCGAATGATGTAGAGATAACGTTCTTGGCACAATGCACTGAACTCTATTTTTTCGCCTTTTGCCAGATAGCGCACTTTGACGTGATTCGCGAGCGATTCAACAATCTCGGAGGGCAACTTATCAAACGGATCGAGCTTGATAAGAAAGTCATAAATATTAGGGGTTAATGATGAGCCCACACCGCCCTCCTCATTTCAAAACGCCGTTTCAATACAAAAAATGATACTAAAAAAAGCAGCCCGACGGCTGCTAATTTTTTTGCCTAAGCCGGGTAATTGTTATAACCAAGCTGAAGCGAGATATTGCGACCTGCCGTTTGCAGTAAGTCCACGTAGTAACCCATGCGTTGTTCATCAAAACGGATGGTTGGCAGCGACATCGACAAGCCCGCAATCACATGACCAAAGCGGTCATAGACAGGTGCAGCGATACAGCGCAGACCCGGTTCTTGTTCTTCATTGTCTTCCGCATAGTGTTGAGTGCGAACCAGCGCCAGCTCTTCCAGCAGTTGCTCAACATTTTCCAGCGTACGATCCGTGTGTTTGATGAACTCCACCCCTTCCAGAGTATCGCGTACAAACTGCTCGTCGCGTTCAGCCAGCAGCACTTTACCAATCGCGGTACTGTACAGCGGGTTGCGGCGACCAATGCGCGACTGCATGCGCAGGTTGTAGCCAGAATCGATTTTGTGGATGTAGATGATGGCGTTTTCATCCAGCGAACCTAAGTGCAACGCTTCGTTGGTCTGCTCAGAGATATAACGCATCTCTTTGTCCGCTAACTCAATCAGATCGACGTACTCAAGGGATTTTGCGCCCAGCTCAAACAGTTTCAGGGTCAGTTTGTATTTATCCGCTTCCCCTTCCTGAGCCACAAAGCCCATGGATTTCATGGTTTGCAGGAAACGATAGGTCGTGGCTTTAGACATCATGAGACGTTGAGACAGTTCCGAAACACCAATTTCTTTCTGCTCGCCCAGGGCCTGAAGAATGCTGAAGACTTTCAGAACCGAAGATACCGCTTCCGGTTGAGTTGACTTTTCCATTGTAGAACCTTTGTGTTTTCTTGTTAGCGCCTATTATAACCGCTCACTTTCTGTGTACCACAATTTTTAAAAAGCCTTTTCAAAAATTTGAAACCGCGCAAGTATTCCATCATCAAAAAAGAAGATCACCATCAATATTTTTAAAACACCTTTTCAAAAATAATTGCCTTAGGTTTCTTTTTGATCCACGATACAGACATACGAACTGAGATGGCCAACTCGCCGCCACTCAAAAACCAGCTACCACTGAGGAAAACGTTATGATTCTTGATTCATTTAACCTGGAAGGCAAAGTCGCTATCGTCACGGGTTGTGACACTGGTCTTGGTCAGGGTATGGCACTTGGCCTGGCTAAAGCAGGTTGTGACATCGTGGGTGTAAACATTGTTGAACCGACTGAAACTATCGCAAAAATGGCAGAAACCGGACGTAAGTTCGTTGATATCCGAGCTAACCTGATGGTTCTGGACGACATCCCATCCATCATCGACCGCGCAGTGACTGAGCTGGGCCGCATCGATATTCTGGTCAACAACGCTGGCATCATCCGTCGTAATGACGCGATTGAATTCAGCGAAAAAGACTGGGATGACGTGATGAACATCAACATCAAGTCCGTCTTCTTCATGTCTCAAGCGGTGGCGAAACAGTTCATTGCACAAGGTGAAGGCGGCAAGATCATCAACGTAGCGTCCATGCTGTCTTATCAGGGTGGTATCCGCGTACCGTCTTACACCGCATCAAAGAGCGGCGTCATGGGCATCACTCGCCTGATGGCCAACGAGTGGGCGCAACACAACGTCAACGTGAACGCAATTGCACCGGGCTACATGGCAACCAACAACACTGCTGCGCTGCGTGCTGATGAAGATCGCAGCAAAGAGATTCTGGATCGCATCCCGGCGGGTCGTTGGGGTACACCGGAAGATCTGGCAGGCCCAGTGATCTTCCTGGCGTCGAAAGCATCAGACTACATCAACGGTTACACCGTAGCGGTTGATGGCGGCTGGTTAGCCCGTTAATTACTAAGAAGCATACGAGAAGATGATTGCAGATTTATCACTGGCTCAGGCATTAGGGTTTGTCAGCTTTGGTTTAGGAATCTCCACTTTCTACCAGAAAAACGACAGGCGGCTGAAGATCGTAATGTTCGTCTTCAATCTCAATCATCTTCTCCACTTTATTTTGCTTGGTTCGGCAGTCTCAGCGCTCAGCGCTGCCCTGTCGGCCATGCGCACAGCCAGTTCCATCTACACCTCGTCGAAATATGTTGCGGCGATATTCCTGCTCGCCGGAGCGGGATTAGGCCTTTACATCGCCGACCATTGGTGGGATCTGTGGCCAGTGATTGGCACCATGATTGGTACATTTGCTATCTTCATGTTGCGCGGCATTCAAATGCGCATTGCCTTTCTGATTGGCGCCTGCTGTTGGCTAACCAACAATATTCTGGTTGGCTCCATTGGCGGCACATTGCTGGAGCTGACTGTCATTACCGTTAACAGCCTGACCATTTTCCGTATGCTGCGCGAACAAAAACGCGCGCTGGCCAGTCAGGCACTGTAAACAAAGAGGGCATCATGTTTGTCTATAACCAAGATGTAAAACTGGAAGATCTCGGCGCTGGCGTTTCTCGCAAAATCCTCGCCTACAGTGACAACATCATGAGCGTTGAAGTGCATTTTGAACAAGGCGCAATTGGCCCGATGCACAGCCACCCGCATGAACAGCTGACGTACGTGCTGTCGGGTGAATTCGAATTTACCATTGGCGATGAAACCAAAATCGTCAAAGCCGGCGACGCGCTTTACAAAGAGCCGAACGTGATGCACGGCTGCGTTTGCCTTAAAGCGGGGGTGCTGCTCGATAACTTCACCCCAATGCGCAAAGATTTCATTCAATAACGAATTCGCTTTTTAACTGATTTGTTGCGGACAAACCGCAGGAGAAACTCTATGAAAATTGCACTGATGATGGAAAACAGCCAGGCTGGCAAAAACGCGATGGTTCTGAACGAACTGAACACCGTAGCGGCGCCGCTGGGTCACGATGTTTTCAACGTTGGTATGTCTGATGAAAACGACCATCACCTGACTTACATCCACTTAGGGATTATGGCCAGCATTCTGCTGAACTCAAAAGCGGCCGATTTTGTTGTCGCAGGTTGTGGTACCGGCCAGGGCGCAATGATGTCTCTGAACCTGCATCCGGGTGTTATCTGTGGTTACTGCCTGGAGCCTTCAGATGCGTTCCTGTTTAACCAAATCAACAACGGCAACGCGTTGTCTCTGGCTTTTGCGAAAGGATTTGGCTGGGCAGGTGAGCTGAACGTTCGTTACATTTTTGAAAAAGCGTTCACTGGCGAACGTGGTCAGGGTTACCCAATCGAGCGTGCGGAACCTCAGCAACGCAACGCTGGCATTCTGACTCAGGTGAAATTCGCGGTCGCGAAAGACGTCGTTGAGGCACTGCGCTCTATCGATCAGGAACTGGTGAAAACAGCTGTTGGCGGCGCACGCTTCCAAGAGTGTTTCTTCAGCCACTGTCAGGTGCCGGAAATCGCAGAATACGTACAGTCTCTACTCGACTAAGCACTGCATTACTTATTTATCGGGAACTCATCAAAAAGCCAGCCTTCGCGCTGGCTTTTTTTATTCCATCAATAGCACAATGGTTCCACCTCTTCGCTTCAAGGATTTGATATGACTGATGTTTCGTTTACTTCTCTCACGCAGTGGTTCCCCGGCCACACAGTCATTCCGCTCTGGCCATCGACTCGGCCCGTCCCCGACCTTGCGCCTCGTTTCAGCGACCGCAGCAGTGATGAAGTGGTGCGCGACCGCGAAGTTTCTCATATTACCCGGCCAGAGATGGTGGTGGTTGAACCTGAGCATCCCAACGGCATCGGTCTTTTGGTCCTACCCGGTGGCAGCTATCAGCGCGTAGCCTTTGACAAAGAAGGTATAGACACCGCCATCGCGATGAGCGAGAAAGGTTATACCGTGTTTGTCATGACTTATCGTATGCCGGGCGATGGCCATGCGGAGGGCGTGCACGCCCCGCTGGCGGATGCTCAGCGCGCGATTCGGCTCATTCGCGCCCAAGTAGCCCGTTGGGGATTACGCCATGTGGGCATCGTCGGTTTTTCGGCCGGCGGACACGCGGCGGGCACACTGGTGGTGCATCATCATCAAGCGGTTTACCCTTTACAGGATTCTGCCGATTTACTTTCACCACGCCCGGATTTTGCAGCGCTGATGTATCCGGTGATCAGCATGGATGAAGAGATCGGCCACGACGGTTCCCGTTATGAACTGATGGGCGACTATCCGGATACAACGACTCGTCAGCACTATTCGCTGCACACCCAGGTACGCCCAGATACACCCCCCTGCTTTCTGATGCACGCCAGCGATGATAACGCCGTCAAAGCCGACAACAGCCTGGTCTTCTGGCAGGCGCTCAAAGCACACCATGTCCCGACCGAACTGCACATTTTTGCCCGCGGCGGCCACGGCTTTGGCCTGCGCGGTGTCCAGAACCTGCCCGCCAAACACTGGCCACAGCTACTCGACAGTTGGGTGCAGAGCTTGTACGCCCCGGCTTCCGTTCGATAACTCCGGCATCAAGTGGCACGCAGAGTGCGTGCCGATTTTGGCTCTTTCACTTCACACGCAAAAACTCAAATAAAGACCCAATTCACAATTTAAATGAACCATCGTTTTAAATTTATTGTTTCATGGTTTTTTTATTGCCATAATGGCGTCAGATTATTTTGAGGAGTACTCCTATGAAGGTGAATCGAGTCGCGGTCATCGGCGAATGCATGGTGGAATTGCAAAAAGCCGACGATCAGCTCAAGCAGAGTTTTGGTGGCGATACACTGAATACTGCGCTCTATCTGTCTCGCCTGACGCAGCAACACGGCATCACCACCTCTTATGTGACCGGATTGGGGAAAGATCCGTTCAGCAAACAGATGTTGACCAGTTGGCAGCAGGAAGGGATCAACACCGATCTGGTTCAGATCTCCGACAGCAAACTGCCGGGCATCTACGCGATTGAAACCGCGCCGGATGGTGAACGTAGTTTCTACTACTGGCGTAACGACTCGGCGGCGAAGTACTGGCTGCGCGAAAGCCCGCTGTTGAGCCTGGCAGAAAAGCTCAGCCAACATCAGGTGGTTTACCTCAGCGGCATCAGCCTGGCGATTTTACCCGCTGATTGCCGTAAAAAATTGGTTGAGCTGCTCACACTGTGTCGCAAAGATGGCGTGACCATCGCCTTCGACAACAACTACCGTCCAGCCCTGTGGGAATCTGCCCAGGCAGCGCGCGACATGTACGCCAGTATTCTGCGCTTAACGGATATCGCATTTCTGACATTTGACGATGAAGTGATGCTTTATGGCGACAGCGCGGAACAGCAGGCAATCGAACGCACGCAAGGTTTTGGCGTCAAAGAGATCGTGGTGAAGCGTGGCGCGGACGAATGCTTTGTCGTGACGTCTGATGATTTTATCGCCGTACCGGCCATCAAAGTGAGCAAAGTGGTAGACACCACCGCCGCTGGTGACTCATTCAGCGCTGGTTATCTGGCCAAACGCCTCACCGGTGGCAGTACCGTCGACTCCGCGGTTTCTGGTCACGCTCTGGCGGGCACCGTTATTCAACATCGTGGGGCAATTATTCCACGCGATGTCATGCCTCTAATTTAAGGATGGAAAAATGAAAACTCTTAACGAGCAACTGCGCGACATTAAAGTCGTTCCGGTGATTGCAATCAAAGACGCAAACAAAGCCGTCAAACTGGCCGAAGTGCTGATTGAAAACGGCCTGCCTTGTGCGGAAGTGACCTTCCGTACTGAACAAGCAGCGCTGGCCATGAAAAACATGCGCGAAGCATTCCCGGACATGCTGATTGGCGCAGGCACCGTACTGACGACAGCTCAGGTTGATCAGGCGATTGAAGCGGGTGTCGACTTTGTGGTCAGCCCGGGCTTTAACCCGACCACAGTGAAATACTGTCAGCAGCGCGGTGTGACCATCGTCCCAGGCGTCAACAATCCAAGCCTGGTGGAACAAGCGATGGAAATGGGTCTGGATACGCTGAAATTCTTCCCGGCTGAGCCTTCAGGCGGTGTTGCTATGCTTAAAGCCCTGACGGCCGTTTACCCGGTCAGCTTTATGCCAACCGGCGGCGTGAGCCCGAGCAACGTGAAGAACTACCTCGCTATCCCAGCGGTGCTGGCGTGTGGCGGAACCTGGATGGTGCCCAACGATCTTATCGACAATGAAAAATGGGACGAACTGGCTGTGTTGGTCAAAGAAGTCGCTGGCATTATCGCTTAACGATTACCGATCCTTTTTCGAGATCAAACCTCTCGACCTTGATTTGTTATCCTGCAACAAAGACTGGTTTTGAGTCGGCAGTCCGTCCATGCCTGCCGGCCCATTGTCAGAACGCATAGGTGTTTGCCCATACTTCGGTATGGGCCTTTTTTTATCCGCGCGCTACGCGAGTAAAGTCCCAGCCATCCAGTATGCTGATGTCATCGTAACAAGCCGACTCTGCCTCGCTCAATTGCGGCCGCGCCGGAGTGATGCCAGCGCCGCAGCCCTGATTGGCGTATTCCCAAAAGCGTGAGTCTTGGGGGTGAAACCAAATCAGTTGCTGACGAATATCCCGACCACTCATCCTGTCCCAGCCATAGATATGATCGCCCATTTGGCAATGCAGAAACGCCGCGTGGCCAATGGCATTAGGATCGGCATATCGTCCATCGCCAAACGTGGTCGTCGGGTGCCAGGGGCGGCCGAGCGCGTAACTGCCCGCGGGAACACCGGGCTCTTTCTCCAGACGGCACGCTTTAAACACCAGTCCGAAGCGCTGGGTTGTCGGCGTTGATGGCGCGGTGATATATCCCCATTCGCCTTCGGCGACATCGTCCCGGCGACGAGCCAATATCTGACACTGTTTGAACAGGCCGATGCCCTGGCCGAAGATAAAATCCACCGTTCCGCTGATATGGCAGTGTTCAAATACGCTGCGGCCACCGCGCAGATACAGGGTGTCCTGAAAACTGCTCAGCGCCACATCCCGAAAATAGGCGCGATCGGCTGCTCGGCCAACCATTAAGGCGACCGCCTGAGTATTGATGATGCGGCTGGGATCGCCCTCGTGTTTGGCCTGATTGGCACGAAAATCAAAACTGTTTTCGATCGTCAAAGCGTGCGCGCTAAAGTCCGGCGCATCCACATACACGGTGCGGCTGCCCGCGGTACTGATGCGAACGCCATTCGCGTCCAACATGCCATTGGCGGTGGCGGCGCGAATTACAGTACTGTCGCGCCCTTCTCCGATCAGAGTGAGATGTGGCCGACGGATCGTCAGCCGTTCGTGATACACCCCTCGGCGTACAAAGATAGTGTGCGGCGTTTTGCCGTAAGGCACCGCGTCTATCGCTTGTTGAATGGCCCCAAAGTCGCCACTGCCATCCAAGGCGACCACCGCATCATAGTGTCGGCTCAACATGATTCTCTCCTTGGCATCAGTGGAAATAGGCTACCTGTTGATCCAGCGCGCGCGCTGATATTGCCATCTGTTAAGTCGCTGCCTCGCCTGCGACACTGACAAAATGCGCACTGATTCGCCGACTGGTTTCACAAGTCTGCCCCACCAGCGGATTGAGAGCCCGGGCCGTCTGCCGGCACCTTGAGTCAATGGCATCATTTCTTTGGTGGGAATGTCTCACCGCTCAGATGAACCTGAGCATGAGAGCTGAAATGAAGAGCAAATGGGAAAAGAAAAAGGGGGCTTATCCCGACAGAAGTAAGCCCCAAAAGGACAGTTAGTCCATGTTTAAGGTTTCCCGAATATGTACGACCTGAGCTTGACTCGGCGGTGCGTCTTTCTCTGCGAGTTGTACCGCTGATTTCAAGGCCTCAAGTGTTTGCAGATCCACCGCTTGTCCCTGCTCGTCCGTAGTGACACCATTGACGATGAAGCGGTTTCCGCGCAGCGTTTCACCGTTGACCACGTCGCTGTACTGACTGGCAACAGAAAAACGGTATGACTGGTTATTGATGAATGAACCTTGTTTTCCTGCCGCTTCGTAAGGGCTCTTACGGAACAGGTAGTTAAAGCGCACGTTATCAATTGCCACGTTGTTTTCCAGCGTCAGCGCACCCGGGTTAAAGTTGTCGGTAAACCCATCCATATTGTTGCGAAACGCCAGGTTGTTTTTCACGATGTGCGCCACTGGCAAGCCTTCCCCTCCCAGTTTGAAACCGTTACCGCGCGTTCCGCCTTTGGACGGCACGTCCATTGTCTGGCCGTTCATGTAAGAAATCGAATCCAGAATGGTGACCACGCCGTTGGCGCCATCTTCCACTTTGTTGAACAAATCCCAGCCATCATCAATGTTGTGATGCGAGATACAGCGAATGAAGGTGTTGCCATCACCAATCCGCATTTTGGCGGCGAAACCGTCAGCGTTGATCTGCGACTTATCCATGTTGTTGAAGCTTTCACTGTCCGTCACGGTGTTGTAACTCGCCCACAGTGCACGGCCAATTTTTTCCGGTGACGAGATTTGGAAGCCCGTATCCGGCGCGCTATGCGTCACCATGTGTGAGAACTGGTTGTGGCTGCCGTGCACGATAACGCGGGCACCGGCGACTTCAATGTTCGACACATTCCAGTAGCTGGCTTCATGCAGGTAATCGCCCGTAAAACGCACCTTATCGCCTGCCGTTTTCAGCGTTTTCATCGCCTTTGGCGTACCGCTGGCAGAAACGGGCAGAGTCAGACCTGGGTAATCGCCTTCTTCCAACACAATGGTGCCGCCCGGAGGAAGCAGTTCGACTGCCGCGTCCAGTGTCATACGCCCGTTGCTGCCGTTCGGGTTAACACGAATTTCCATCGGATTGGCGAGCGCCACTTTCTCTACCTGATATTGGTAGCTCAGCGGTTGTAGGCTCGGCCCTTCAATCGGCGTGAAGGTGACGTCAAATTGCGTGTTGGCTTGAGTCAGTGTGGTTGGAAAACCAAACATCTCGCCGGCTGATACTGCCTGTTTGTCCGCTAACCACTGACCATTTTGTGCCACACTGAATGTGCCGCTGTAGTTAGCACGCGCCTGAACAGTGTAATTCTCGATTGGTGAGTGATCCGCCGAAGCTTGCTGTAGAACTGGGTTGTCGAGTTTTGCGTGATAACGCGGAGCCTCAACCGTGTTGGCTTTAGACAGCGTCAGCTCGACATCGCTCACGGTCATTTTGGCATTACGTGAGGCAAAAAAGCCGACGTACTGATGTTTGCCATCCTGCATTTGCACCAGGTTGGCATTGGCGCCGCTGACTTCCTGAGTTTGTTTCACCACACCATCGTCGTAGCTGACCCAATATCCGCTGTCGGTACGGGTCAGCGTCATGTGATACGTTTTGCCCGGGCCAAACTCGACGCCTTTGACAAATTCGTCGTGGCTCATGCGGTTGCCCGCCGTTCCCCACGGCTGATAAATGCCTTCGCGGTACGTCGCATCGACATTGACCAGCCCATTGTGTTCTTTCTTATTGGCACGGATCAGGTTCATCACCATGTTCGAGGCAGCCGGAAACTCTTCCAGCCCTTGTGGCTGAGGGTCGAGGCGCGCTTCGCCAACAATATCACGCACCATCAGACCCGCCCCTTCCTGACGGTTAGGCGAAGATCCGGTTTCCGGGCCAAGCTGATCAATCGTCACATTGGCCGATAAAGTGAAGTTCACGTTCGTCGGTAATTGGGTGTAATAGAAAGTACCGCCTTCATGGGAGTTGGCGATCTTGCCGCCACGGCTTTCAATGGTGAACTGCGAGGCGACCAATCCCGGTTGTACTGCTTGCCCGTTGGCCACCACGTGATTGAGGCCGACTTTTTCCGGCAGGATGGTGGAGCCGAAGTTAAGATCGGTAGACTGGCCAAATGTGATCGCCTGCCATACCGCCTGACTGCCGTCGAGATGAGTAACCTGAGAAGAGCAGGCGGTCAGCGCAAACACGGACGCCAGACACAAAGCAATGGGTGTTTTTTTCATGACAATACCTTCGAAAAGCAAAAGGCTGACTCGGATCCTTCCGGGTCAGCCTTGGAATACAGTGGACAGTGAGGACGTTGAATTTAGAAGCTGTATTTCAGACCGACACGGTAACGAGGCGCGTAATCGTCTTTACCTTCCGCGCTGCCCGCATCAACCGATACCATTGCGAACTCGGCAAATGGACGCCAACCGCTTTCCAGACCGCTGTATTCGGTCGATACACTCACCAGGTTGAGGTAGTTTTCATCGCCTTTGTAGCCAGAGCTTGAGGATTGCTCAAACTTGTATTCCACATCCAGACCGAATTTGAAGTCACCCGCTTTGTAGCCACTGGTCAGGTTCAGCTGATGGTAATGGCTGTCTGCTTTGCCTGAATCTTCCGTTTTGTTGGCATCGCCATAACGGTAACGCAACGCAACATCCCAGTCGTCAGAGAGTTTTTGCGTCCCTTTCAGGTTGAATTTGTGAGTAATGCCGTTGGTATTGGAATCAGCGCCGTAAGCAGGTTGTAGCGTAAAGGTGTCGGTCACTTTGTAGTTGTAGCTCACCACGACTTCATGTCCGGCATCATGCAGTTCACCCAGATCAAAACCTTCGCCTTTCGGGTTTGCCCACTTCACTTCAGCGCTCAGGCCAATACCGTTCTCAAAGCGATGGTCGAGCAGCAAACGATCTTTGTGCTGAGATTCGGCTTTGCCCTTGCCATCTTGAAATTCATGACGAAGGTTAAGGCTGGTCGCCTGAGCCGCAGTGGCAGTCAGTCCGATAAGGATGGCAGAAGTTATAATTTTCACTTTCATAATTGAAACACCGTTTTGTTTTATTGGATTTACAGTTTCATTTTATGAATCAAGTTCCGATAGAAAAGCCAGAAAGAGACAAAATGTGATCAATGAAACCACGTTCCATCTAAAACCAAGAATATATGTGATCAAAGTTGAAATATCGGTTTATTTTTATAAGCAAATAAAATTCCGCTCAATTAACAACTCATAAAAAAGTGAAAAAATCCGAATACGATAAAATAATAAAATCTCAAAAACTGAAGATTATATTGATTTCAATCAACGCATTTAAACTCACTTCAGGCAGAAAAAAACCACCCCAAGAAAACACACTAAGTACTTGATATTTATTGAACACCAACAACGAGTGATTACATTTATTATTTTAAATCAAACAGTTAAATACAGATCAAGCAAACCATTCGACACAAGGATTGAACGATAACTCTGAAGTGCGCATCTGAACACTCATGCATCAACAACAAAACAAAACGTTGTTTCACATTTTTATTTTAATTTATTTAAAAATATTATCTTTTGATCACACTTATAGATTCATCGAGTGGAAGTTAACTAGTTATCTGCGTTTAATAAACTCAGAAACCGAGAAGTGACTTCGGAGCGATGCTTTCTACTTTTCGGTGAATAAAAACTAACGAGGACGAGAAAATGTATGAAAGTCGTAAGCTAGGATTGGCGTACCTGTCTCCCTACATCATAGGGTTGATTGTGTTTACCGCCTTTCCTTTTGTTTCGTCATTTTTGATGAGCTTTACCGATTATGACTTGATGACCGCACCCAAATTTGTCGGCATCGAGAACTATCGTTACATGCTCACAGAGGACGATTTATTCTGGAAATCAATGAGCGTCACCTTCGCGTACGTTTTCTTGACCATTCCAGTCAAACTGGCGTTTGCGCTGTTTATTGCCTTTATCCTGAACTTTAAGCTCAAGGGCATCGGCTTTTTCCGCACCGCTTACTATATTCCGTCGATACTCGGCAGCAGCATTGCGATCGCCGTTCTGTGGCGCGCTCTGTTTGCTATTGATGGTGTGTTAAACGGCATGCTGGGCTTTATTGGCATCGACCCGGTCAACTGGCTCGGCGAACCCTCTTTTGCTCTGTTCTCGATCACGCTGCTGCGAGCATGGCAGTTCGGATCAGCGATGGTGATCTTCCTCGCGGCGCTGCAGAACGTGCCGCAATCTCAGTATGAAGCGGCACTGATTGACGGCGCCAGCAAGTGGCAAATGTTCATGAAAGTGACCGTGCCATTGATCACGCCGGTCATTTTCTTCAACTTCATCATGCAAACCACGCAGGCCTTCCAGGAGTTCACGGCGCCTTACGTCGTTACTGGCGGCGGCCCGATGAAGTCGACGTATCTGATCTCACTCTATATCTACGAAACCGCGTTTAAGTTCTTCGACATGGGCTACGGCAGCGCGCTGGCATGGTCGCTGTTTATTGTCGTGGCGATTTTCACTGCCATCACATTCCGTTCATCAAAATACTGGGTGTTTTATTCCGGTGACAAGGGAGGCAAATAACCATGTCTACAACCATCACTGCTCAAAACGAGGCCAGCGAAGTCCGCGCCAGTAACGTCGAGAACGAACGCACACTGCGCCGTGAAAAGATCAACGCCACCATTCGCTACACCGTGTTGATCATCGTCGGCATTATGATGCTCTATCCCTTGCTGTGGATGTTCTCCGCTGCCATGAAACCCAACCATGAAATCTTCTCTTCCATGAGTCTGATTCCCAGCGAATGGAGCCTGGAAGGATTCATCAACGGTTGGAAAACCGGTACCGAGTTCACCTTCGGCCACTACATCATGAACACCTTCTTGTATGTGCTGCCTAAAGTGTTCTTTACCGTGGTCTCCTCCACGATCGTCGCCTACGCCTTTGCCCGCTTTGATATTCCGTGGAAGAAGTTCTGGTTCGCGACCTTGATCGCCACCATTTTGCTGCCTCAGTCGGTACTGCTGATTCCTCAGTACTTAATGTTCCGTGAAATGGGTCTGCTTGACAGCTATCTGCCGCTCTATCTGCCACTGGCTTTCGCCACTCAAGGTTTCTTCGTCTTTATGTTGGTGCAGTTCCTGCGCGGCGTTCCAACGGACATGGAAGAAGCGGCGATGATTGACGGCTGTAACTCTTTCCAGGTGTTGTGGTACGTCGTGGTTCCGGTGATCCGCCCGGCCATCATCTCGGTGGCGCTGTTCCAGTTCATGTGGTCGGTGAACGACTTCCTTGGTCCATTGATCTACGTATCGAGCGTCGAGAAGTATCCGATTGCCCTGGCTCTGAAAATGTCTATCGACGTTACTGAAGGCGCGCGATGGAACGAGATTCTGGCCATGGCATCGATCGCCATCATCCCATCGATCATCGTGTTCTTCATGTCTCAGAAATATTTCGTGGAAGGCGTGACCAGCAGCGGCATTAAAGGCTGATTTTGGAATTAAACAAGTTTTGGAGTTAAAACAATGGCTGAAGTCAAATTCAACAAACTGGAAAAAGTCTATTCCAACGGATTCAAAGCCGTGCACGGCATCGATCTGACCATTCGTGACGGAGAGTTTCTGGTGATCGTCGGCCCGTCGGGCTGTGCCAAGTCGACCACGCTGCGCATGCTGGCCGGTTTAGAGAACATCACCGGTGGCGAAGTCACCATCGGCAACAAGATCGTCAACAACCTGCCACCGAAAGATCGTGGCATCGCGATGGTGTTTCAGAACTACGCGCTGTACCCGCACATGACGGTGCGCGAAAACCTCGGCTTTGGCCTCAAGCTGCAAAAGCTGCCGAAGACAGAAATCGACCAACGTGTGAATGAGGCCGCCAAGATCCTTGAAATAGAAGAGCTGCTTGAACGTCTGCCGCGCCAGTTGTCTGGTGGTCAGGCACAACGTGTGGCGGTAGGCCGCGCTATCGTGAAAAAGCCGGACGTCTTCCTGTTCGACGAACCGCTTTCTAACCTCGATGCCAAACTTCGTGCTTCCATGCGTGTGCGTATTTCGGATCTGCACAAGCACCTGAAAGCAGAAAACCGTCCGGCGACCGCGGTGTACGTCACGCATGACCAAACCGAAGCCATGACCATGGGCGATCGCATCTGCGTGATGAAACTCGGTGAGATCATGCAAGTCGACACGCCGGAAGAGCTGTACAACAACCCGGTCAATATGTTCGTCGCTGGCTTCATCGGCGCACCAGAAATGAACCTGCGCGACGTCACGCTGGATGACATCGACGGCGAATTAGTGGTGTCGCTGGAAGGCCAACACCTCACTCTGCCTGCGGACAAAGCCGCCAGCATCAAAGCCACTGGTTATCACAAAACCGTACTCGGCATTCGCCCGGACAACATCACATTGGCGCTAACCGACGATATTCCCGAAGGCGTGCAGGCGCTGACCGGTGATGTGATTCGCATGGAAAACATGGGCCACGAAGTGTTTGTCTACTTCCGTGTCGGCAAAGAAGAGTTCACCGCTCGTGTGCCGATCGACGATGTGAAGGCCAAGCTCAACATGGAATTGAAACGCGGTGTGACCTTCATGGTAGACATGAACAAAGCACACATTTTCGATAAAGAAACCGAAAAGAACATCTCGCTAAAAAAATAAAATAGCTTGGAGGCTAACCCTATGAACATGAAGAGAACACTGCTATCAACGCTGACTGCGCTCGCGCTCGGTGGCATGGCTGCCAATGCCTACGCGCAAACTGAACTGCGTATGTCCTGGTGGGGTGGCAATGCCCGCCACCAAGCTACCTTGAAAGCGCTGGAAAAATTCCACGAGAAATACCCGGACATCGTCGTCAAAGGGGAATACACCGGTTGGGATGGTCACTTGTCGCGTCTGACCACGCAAATTGCAGGTAATACTGAGCCAGATGTGATGCAAACCAACTGGAACTGGCTGCCCATCTTCTCCCGCGATGGCGGTGGCTTTTACGATATGAACCAGAACAAAGATGCGTTGCAGGTGGCTCAGTTCCCGCAGCAAGCCATCAACATGACCACCGTCGACGGCAAGATCAACGGTCTGCCGGTGAGCATGACCTCTCGCGTGTTCTACTACAACAAAGACATCTGGGCGAAAGCGGGTGTGGGCTATCCGAAAACCTGGGATGACCTGATGAAGGCGGGTCAGGCGTTCCAACAAAACCTCGGCGACGGCTACTACCCACTTGTGATTGAAGCGCGTGATGTGTTCGCGATGAACCGTTCGCTGTTCATTCAGAAACATGGCAAAGACATCATCAGTCACGACACCAACCTGCTGGCGTTCAGCGACAAAGAGATGACCGAGTTTTTCCAGTTGTATGTGGATCAGGTTAAAAACCACGTGTTCCCATCAACCAAAGAGTTCGCTTCTTACGGCAAGGGCAACCTGTACGAAATGCGTCCTTGGATTGACGGCCGTTTTGGCGGCCTCTACATGTGGGATACCGCGGTTGAGAAATACGCCGACAATCTACAGCCACCGATGTCGCTGGAGTTAGGTCCCTACCCAATGGAAAACAATGCGGTAGAAGCTGGTCTGCTGGCTCGCCCATCGATGATGTTCTCTATCGGCCGTAACACTAAACACCCGCAAGAAGCGGCGAAACTGGTGAACTTCCTGCTCAACGATCCTGACGGTATCGAAGCACTAGGGCTGACACGCGGCATTCCAATGAGTCAGTCGGGCCTATCGACGCTGCAACAAAGTGGCCACATCGACCCAAGCAGCCTGTCGTTCCTTGGCTATGAGCAGGCGAAAGCGCTGCCTCAGAAAATCATGCCAACCACCTACACCGACAACGCGCAGTTGATGGAACTGTTCAGCGAGGAGATGCAGCATCTTGACTACGGCCAGTCCAGCGTCGAAGAAGCCGCGAAAAACTTCCTGCGTCGCGGTAACCGTGTATTGAAGCGCATGAACTAAGCGTTCACGTGATATCAGCACCCCTTTTCAGGGGTGCTTTTGCAGTTTGTGGCGCAGACGTTTTGAGTCGCCATGGGTAAGTCGCTCGCATTGCACAAGCCGCTTACCCCTGTTCGATTCGCTCGAATTCATCATCCGTGGTGACAACGCGGATTCTCTTATTTCCGAACACTAAAATGGAGTGGCACTATGGCTTTCACCCGACATTCGCATCTCCCGTTACTGATGGATTACTATCAGCGCCTGTTGCAACTGGCGACCTCTCCGACCTCGCCGCTGCTGGCCGATGGACTGGATATCCACACCTTGCAGCCAGTGCACTGGACATACCCGGATGGCCAGCGCGTGCCGATGAGCAATTTCGCCAGCCAGCAGAATTTTCTGCGTGGCCTGACCGCGCTCAGCATCCTCACTCAAGACCCAGGCTTTGATCAGCAGGCACGCCATATCACCGCGTATTTTCTCGATCATTATGTCGATGATGCCAGCGGCCTGTTTCACTGGGGCGGCCATCGGTTTATTCATTGGCAGAACGGCAATATTGAAGGCCCGGCCAGTAAAGAGTGCGTGCACGAACTCAAACACCATTTTCCGTTCTATGCCTTTTTACATCAGGTCAATCCGGCGAAAACCGAAACTTTTCTCAAAGGGTTCTGGGCTGCGCACGTCTCCGATTGGGAAAAGCTCGACCTCAGCCGTCACGGCGAGTACGGCCAGCCTTTTGCTCCCGATCTGTTTGCCCGCCACCAGCCGCAGCCGGTGGTTGACCCCGCGCTCTGGCCTGCCCTGCCCGAAACGGTTGGTCTGACATTTGTTAACGCCGCCACCGATCTGATTTACGCCGCCAGTCATTATTTCCACTACACGCAGGATGAACATGCCAAGCGTTGGGCAAAGCATCTTTATCAGCAGTTTGTTCTGGCGCGTCACCCGCAAACGGGCATGCCGGTGTATCAGTTCTCTTCACCATTGCAACGTCAACCGATCCCGGACGACGACACCCTGACCTACTCCTGGTTTGGCGATCGGGCGAAACGTCAGTTCGGCCCGGAATTTGGCGAGATTGCCCGTGAAGCCAATGTGCTGTTTCGCGACAGCTGGCCCGTGGTGGTCGATAATCCGCTGGCGATCCTCGAATGCGCCAAGCTGCTGGATGAGCCACAGATGCGTCAGTGGGCGATTGACGGCATCACGGCATACTTTGCCCATGCCTGGGATGAAACGCACAACCGAATGATTCCGATGTGGAACAGCGGCGAAGACATGACTGGCTATACGTTTGTGCGCGACGGTTACTATGGTGATAAAGGCACGACGTTGGCCAGACAACCGACCGATCCCGCCTATCTGCTGACGCTGATCCGCACCAGCCTGCAAAGTGAAGACGCCACGCTGCGTGATCTCACCGTGCGCATGTGGCAACGCTTTGGTTTGGGAGAGCTCGATGGCGCCACTTTGCATGCAACGCATGTGGCTGAGCAGACCACGCTGGCATCGGCTTATCTGCTCATGGCAATCCTTGAGCTGCACGCCGTCAGTCACGATGAAAGATTGCTGTGTTTAGCCGACGATGTCGCAGAAAATCTGCTGCGCCAGCACTATCATGCCGGCTTCTTCTTACCCGGACCGCTGCACCGTTATGTTCGACTTGATGATCCGCTGCCTTACGCGTTGTTGGCTCTTGAAGCGGCGCATCAGGGAAGGTACGCCGACATTCCTGTGATGATTTCCAAAGGTGGTTACCTGCACGGTGAGCGCCTGGTTGGTGATGCCATCAAAACGGTGTACGACTACGACGTCATTTACAATCAGACCTCAGCGGCCTGAATGCTGTTCTCTTTTATTGATGGAAGTGAATTTTGTCTGACCGTTTTTCTTCAGAAACCGAGCTGGTTGCCAGGCCTGACTCCGAACCACCTTGCTCCCAAACGCCAGTGCGACGCTGGCGTATACGCTATCGTCACCGCGTATTAATTCAGCGTAGTATTCTGCCTTTTACCTGGCCGATTCTGGTTGAGTTGATCTGCGTGGTGTTGATGGGGATCGTCAGCACCATTCTGGTCAGCCGGATTGGTAAAGATGCCACCGCCGCGGTGGGGATCACCGACAGCGTGACCTACATTATTCTGTCACTGCTCACGGCGATCGCGCTCGGCGGCTCGGTATTGATTGCTCAGGCCTTTGGTCGCCGGGATCGGCAAAAAGCGCTGTTTGGTGCCAGTCAGGTGATGAACCTCGGCGTGTTGATCAGTGTGGTCTGCTGCGTGGCGATGTTTCTGTTTGCCGAGCCTATTCTGGCGGTGGTGGCCTACGGCGCTGAGCCAGAGGTGATAGCGCTTGCCGATCAATACCTCAAGATGATAGCGCTGAGCTATCCGGCACTGGCAATCACGCTCTCAGGCAGCGGCATTTTGCGCGCCGTAGGCAATTCACGCTCGCCCGCAACGACCAATATACTGATGAACATCCTCAATATCGTCATCAGCTACCCGTTGATTTACGGCATTGAAGCGCTGCACTGGAATGGCTTGGGGATGCTGGGCGCCGGGATTGGCATCAGTGCGGCTCGCTGGATTGGGGCGGCAATGATTCTGTTTGTGCTCACTCACAACAGTTCGCTGCGCGTGCCAGCCAATGAATTTCTCAAACCGTTCAGCCGTTCAATCCTCAAAGAAATCTTGGTCATCGGCGTGCCTGCCAGCGTCGAGTCGCTGATGTTTAACATTGGCAAACTCATTACCCAAATCATGGTCGCAGGCATGGGCACGATCGTCATGGCGGGAAACGTGGTCACGTTTTCCGTCCTGCTGTTTGTCAATATCCCCGGGAATGCGCTGGCCATGGCTGCGACGGTGCTGATTGGCAAACGCCTTGGTCAGAACCAGACCCGCACCGCGCGGCTGGAAATGCAACTGATCCTCTGGCTGGCGACCGCAGCGTTGATCGCGCTGGGCATTGTCACCGTGCCATTTTCCCATCAAATTGGCGCGATTTACACCGATGACCCGGCGGTGATTGACGTCGTGGTTAACCTTATCTATCTCAATGCGTTGATGATGCCGATTTGGGCGGCTTCCTTTGTGTTGCCTGCTGCGTTTAAAGGCGCCAAAGACGTGAAGTACAGCATGTGGACGGCAATCCTCAGCATGTGGGGATGCCGGATTGTGCTCGGCTATCTGTTGGGTATCTATGCGCAATTGGGCATCTACGGGATCTGGCTCGGTATGTTTGCCGACTGGTGGCTGCGCGGTGCCCTCTATTTATATCGTATGCTCAGTCGTCGTTGGCTCAACGTCTATCTCACCAGCCGGGATAACTGAACCCGTTCTGAGCTGACGGCGCCTCGGGACGCCGTCAGTTTTTAATCACTTTCGCACACCAAAGCACACGACTTCGCGTATTCTTAACAAAGAGCTGATGATACCGAAGCCGCTGTGACTCACTCTCATTTCACTCGAACTGCCTTGTTTTTATCACTTCTGATTATCGTAGAACGGTTAGTTTTTCAGTCAGTTAATCACGCTAAAGCGTTGCGGTACAAGCTCTCAGTCAATATGGAGGCGCGCTGACTATGGCAAGAAACTGGAAAGGTCTGTTTATGATTCAGATCACTAAATCATTAAAAATATAAAAATTGAACCATTGTTTCGATTTTTATCACATACCATTTCAAGTTCTTCTCATATAATCATCGAAAATTAAAACAGCGTTTCGAGGTTTAACATGCAATACGATTATCTTGTCATTGCAGGCTATTTTGCCCTGATGGTGGCAATCAGCTTGCTGTTCAAAAAGATGGCCAGCAACAGTACCAGTGATTACTTCCGCGGGGGCGGTAAAATGCTCTGGTGGATGGTGGGTGCGACCGCCTTTATGACTCAATTTTCTGCCTGGACATTCACCGGTGCTGCCGGTAAAGCGTTCAGCGATGGTTTCGCCGTCCTCGCCGTCTTTATCGGTAACATGGTGGCGTATGTGTTCGCTTACTTCTACTTTGCTCGCCGCTTCCGTCAGATGCGTGTCGATACCCCAACCGAAGGCGTGAAGCGTCGTTTTGGCGGCGTCAACGAGCAGTTCTTCACTTGGGTGATCATTCCTCTGAGCGTGATCAACGCCGGGGTATGGCTCAACGGCCTGGGTGTGTTTGCCTCTGCGGTATTTGATGCCGACATCGTGACGACCATTTGGGTTACCGGCCTGGCTGTACTGGCAATTTCATTGCTGAGTGGCGCCTGGGGTGTAGTGGCTTCTGACTTTATTCAGACTCTGGTGGTTGCGGTTATCTCTGTCGCGTGTGCACTGGTTGCGCTCTACGTGGTGGGTGGCCCGAGCGAAATCGTCAATAACTTCCCTGGCGGTTTCATCATGGGCCCGGATATGAACTATCCGCTACTGCTGGTGTGTACCTTTATCTTCTTTGTGGTGAAACAGCTGCAAAGTATCAACAACATGCAGGAATCTTACCGCTTCCTGAACGCAAAAGACTCGAAAAACGCCAGCAAAGCTGCCCTGTTAGCGCTGGGTATGATGGTGGTTGGCGCGGTGATTTGGTTCATTCCACCTTGGGCTTCTGCCATCCTTTACCCTGATGCGGCAACTCAGTATTCGCAACTGGGCGCGAAAGCGGGTGATGCGGTTTACCTGGTGTTTGCACGTGAAACCATGCCTCTTGGCACCGTGGGTTTGCTGATGGCCGGTCTGTTCGCCGCCACCATGTCTTCGATGGATTCAGCACTGAACCGCAACTCAGGCATCTTCGTTCGCAGCTTCTACGCACCTATCATGCGTAAAGGTCAGGCAACGGATAAAGAGCAGCTGCGCGCAGGGCAAATCGCGTGTCTGGTGAACGGTCTGCTGGTTATTTTCATGGCACAGTTCTTCAACTCTCTGAAACACCTGAGCCTGTTTGACCTGATGATGCAAGTTGCGACGCTGCTGCAATCTCCGATTCTGGTGCCGCTGTTCCTGGGTATCCTGATTCGCAAAACGCCAAAATGGGCACCATGGGCAACGGTTGTATTCGGTATGCTGGTTTCTTGGTCTGTGGTGGAATTCTTCACCCCGGCAAACGTGGCAAGCTGGTTTGGTATCGATGAACTGACTCGTCGTGAAGCGGGCGAAATGCGCACCATCATCACGATTGCGGCGCACCTGTTCCTGACCGCAGGTTTCTTCTGCCTGACCACACTGTTCTACAAAGAAGAGAACGACTCATACAAAGCGCAAACAGCCGAGTTCTTCAAAGATGTGGACACAGAATGTGTTGCCGAAGAAGGTCAGGACATCGTTGACCGTATGCAGCGCAACAAGCTGGGCAGTTTGGTGATGTACATGGCGGCGGGTCTGTCACTGATGATTCTGATCCCGAACCCAATGTGGGGACGACTACTGTTCCTGGGTTGTGCGGCGGTGATTGCTTTCGTCGGCTACGCTCTCAAACGCAGTGCCGGGCTGGACACCGTAGTAAAAAAAAGTGTGATTTCTTCTAACTGATTCAATTGAACGTTCACTGCCAATCCTCGTCGGTTGGCAGTGCCATTTGCGGAGATTATTTATGGCTAAAGGTGATGTAATTCAGCTGGCATTCGAATCATTCATCGACAGCGACACCCAAGTAAAAGTGACTCGTCTGACTCCAACGGATGTGATTTGTCATCGTAACTACTTCTATCAAAAGTGTTTTACCAAAGACGGCAGCAAACTGCTGTTTGCCGGTGACTTTGATGGAACCCGTAACTACTACCTGGTCGATCTGAACACACAACAGGCCAAGCAGCTTACGGAAGGCAAAGGTGACAATACCTTCGGCGGCTTCATCTCTGACGATGATCGTTCTTTCTTCTACGTCAAAAATGAACTGAACCTGATGAAAGTGGACCTCGAAACACTCGAAGAACAGGTCATTTACACCGTCGATGAAGAGTGGAAAGGTTACGGCACCTGGGTGGCGAACTCCGAATGCACGAAACTGGTCGGTATTGAAATCCTCAAGCGTGACTGGCAGCCACTGACCTCGTGGGAAAAGTTTGCTGAGTTTTACCACACCAAACCCACCTGCCGCCTGATCAAAGTCGATATTCAAACTGGTGAACTGGATGTAGTCCATCAGGACAACGCGTGGCTGGGCCACCCGATTTACCGTCCGTTTGACGATTCCACCATTGGCTTCTGCCATGAAGGTCCGCACGATTTGGTCGACGCGCGCATGTGGCTGGTGAACGAAGACGGCAGCAATGTTCGCAAGATAAAAGAACACGCACCGGGCGAATCGTGCACTCATGAGTTCTGGATTCCGGATGGTAGCGCCATGGCCTATGTTTCTTACTTTAAAGGCATGACCGAGCGCGTGATTTACAAAGCCAACCCGGACACGCTGGAAAACGAAGAAGTGATGGTGATGCCGCCATGTTCACACCTGATGAGTAACTTCGACGGCTCTCTGATGGTGGGTGACGGCTGTGATGCACCGGTGGATGTGGCTGACGCGGAAAGTTACGACATCGAAAATGATCCGTTCCTCTACATCCTCAACACCAAAACCAAGCACTACGCCAAGCTGGCCAAACACAGTACATCGTGGGATGTGCTCGATGGTGACCGTCAAATCACTCACCCTCACCCATCTTTCACACCGGGTGATACGGGCGTGCTGTTTACCAGTGATTTTGAAGGCGTGCCAGCCATTTATATCGCCGACATTCCGGCTGAATTGCGTTAAATCCCCCTATGCTCCGATAAGCCTTCGCTCACTGCGAAGGCTTTTTTTTGTCCGCCCCGATTGCTGCACGGAACTCTCGGCTGGTTTACACTTCTAACTCGCGTAAACCTTAAAACATAACGGAGTCAGGAATGATCGTCACCACCACCCCTCAGGTTGAAGGCAAACGTATCGTGCGCTATTGCGGCGTCATCGCCGGAGAAGCCATTTTAGGCGCCAATATTTTCAAAGATCTGTTTGCTGGCATTCGCGATATCGTGGGTGGCCGTTCAGCAACGTATGAGCATGAATTACAAAAAGCACGCACCATTGCCCTACAAGAGTTGCAAGCGCGCGCCACAGAGCTTGGGGCGAACGCCGTTGTCGGGATTGATCTGGACTACGAGACATTCGGAAAAACCAACGGCATGTTAATGGTGTCCGTCAGTGGTACAGCGGTAATAGTCGAATAAAGTAAAAAGGCAGCCTTAGCTGCCTTTTCTGTAATAAATAAACCTTCGTTGACTCATAAATATAAATCTAAACTTTAGTATGGCATCGGACATTCATATTTATCTAAGATCTGTTTTTATTATTAGCTGACTTCTTCCATGCCAATATTACTCTTCGCCCAGATTAACGCCTGCAGACGATTCTTCGCATTTATTTTCTTAAATACATTGTGCAGGTGAGTCTTCACGGTGTTTTCACTCACGTAAAGTTTATCGGCGATTTCAATATTTGAAGCACCACTGCCAAGCAGTTTAATAATTTGTTGTTCACGGCGAGTCAAACGAGTGTAGACCTGTGACGTCACAGCCGGAGCACCTGCGCGATAGTGCATGATGTACTCCTGAGCCAACTTACGGGTCAGCCACATTTCGTCTTCCAGAATCTTGTTCATGCCTTTGACTAACGCTTCAATATCGTCGTCGGCGAAGAACACACCAGATAGTTTTTGCCATTTAAACAAAGACTTAGATTCAGCCTCAGGCGGGCAATTGATCACCACCTCTTTGGCCTCCGGGCACGTCATCTGTTTAAACGTGTAGTAATCGCCGAGGGTCTCGCTCTCAATGCATGAATAATCGATGATGATAATTTTGACGTCGTGACACGCAGGATCATTCTCGTGCTGCCACACTTCACTAAACGGTGAAACATCAATCCGAACCGGCAATTTGGATTCTAATGCGTCTTTTAATAATCTCGATTGCATGCATACATCGGAAAGTAATCGTACGTTTAGTCTTTTTCCTTCACTCATTACAAATACTCCTAAGCCCTATGACTGACATAAGTAAAAACTAACCCGAAGGAGGGGGAAGTCAATGCACCAAATTCGCGAGGAACTATTTATATACGAATAATGCTTATTTTAGTTGAACTAATTCATCAACTTAATTCATTGTCTTATTTATGAGAAGCATTGATAGATTTAATTATATCCATGTATTAGTGAAGCTTAAATAACGACATGCATCACAATTAAATAGCCAAATATTAATAATTCAGACAATTAATATCCTGTTCGATCCAGCTTCTTTGCCCCAACAACCTAAGGCAAGTTACAGTACATCCAACGTCGCCTTCACTCGCTCCAGCGCCACCATGGTTCTGAACCATTTCACGTTGGGGTTACTGTGAAACAGCTTGTCGCAAATCTCCTGAAAACGTTGCATGTTGGGCACCACCAGCACTAAGACAAAGTCAGCATCGCCGGTGACGTAGTAGCACTGCTGAACTTCTGGGCCGGAGAAACTTTGCTTGAGGACATCCAGATCGAGCGCATACGTTTTCTCTGCCTGTACTTCCACCACAATCGTGATGACCTGATTGAGTTTGTCAGGGTCCAAAACCGCAACATTGGCTTGAATGTAACCATTGTCTTTGAGTTTTTGGATACGCCGCTGCACAGAAGCCGTCGACAAATAAACCGCATCCGCCAACTCGCGCAGCGGGGTTTGGCAGTTACGCTGCAACAATTCCAACAATGCATAATCGTATTTATCTAACGTCATCAGACTCTTCCGGTGAGAAATTTTCTCACTCACGTTATGAATTTCGAGCGCCTTTATCAAGTCTGACGCAATAAAATATCTTCACTTTATTCATAACCCTTTTGTGACCATGCAAAAAACCATGCACACCCCATTAGGCGTCACCCTCAATGTGATTGCCTCTGCCCTCTTTGCGCTGATGTTCGCCTACACCGCTTTATTGCAAGAGCTGAAAGGCGAAGAAATTTATGGCTGGCGAATTCTGCTCACCTTTCCACTGCTCACGCTGTTCATCCTGCTAAGAGGCTATTGGTCTCAGGTCGCCACGTTGTTTCAGCGCCTGCGGACCGAGCGCTTTTTTTGGTTGTCACGCATCGTATCGTCGTTTCTGATTAGCATTCAGTTGTGGCTGTTTATGTGGGCGCCCGTCAATGGTTACGGGCTTTCGGTGTCTCTAGGTTACTTCATTATGCCAATCACCATGGTGGTGGTCGGGCGCTTTGCGTTTAAAGACCGCATGTCGCGCTTTCAGCAGTTAGCTTGTTTGTTTGCATTGGTCGGCGTTATAAACCAACTGGCCATCTCTCAAACATTGTCATGGCCAACGCTCATGGTTTGTTTAGGTTATCCGATCTATTTTTGGCTGCGCTACAAAACCGACACCAACCACATTGGCGGCCTGTGGTTTGACATGATGCTCAGCCTGCCTTTCAGCTTGTACTTCATTTTTCACGGCGGCCATGTGTTGCAAGCATTGAGCGTCAATCTGGATTTGTTGTGGCTTATCTTAGGGTTGGGCGCAATCAGTGCGCTGGCGCTGGCCTTTCAATCGCTGTCGGCACCGCATCTGAATCTAACACTGTTTGGCTTGCTGGTTTATGTCGAACCCGTGTTATTGCTGCTGGTTGCACTGTTGCTCGGCGAAAGCATTTACGCTGGCGAATGGCCAACTTACATCGCCATCTGGCTTGCCGTCGTCGTATTGATGATGGAAGGCGGGCTGAGTCTGCGTAAGTCCAGCAGGGCGGTAAAACGCACACCAAGCGACGAACCCATTCGTTCAACTGAGTAAGCTTTGGTATTTGCTTTCTAATGTTTGAAGCGCGAGTTCAAGATTGGGCTCTGGCTTGCTCAGATGAGTTATCAGAGTCATGAAGTAGCAATCAAGCAACACCGGTATTTTTTCGGCTAACGCCGCCGGAAGATTGGCCGTATCAAAAATCGCCTGATTGAAAGATTGGTAGTAGTCCATGTCCCACAAGACTTCTTTAAGCAGGGCTCGACTCAAATTCACGTTAGAAAAGTAGTAGCCGTAATAGGTGCGAGCAAACTGCATCGCCAGCTCGCACACATCTTGCGAAGGCTGATTGAATCCTTGTTGCGACAACCGCTCCAGTTGATTCATGACGCCTTCGCGCAGTATGGCCAATTTAGTCTCAAAGTGACTGAAAACCGTTCCATCCGCCACGCCAGCCTGACGCGCTATCTGGCGAGTCGAGGTTTCTTGATATCCCTGAGTTTCAAATAGTTGCCACGCAGCTGCCAGTATTCGCTCTCTCGTTTGCTCTCGCTTACCCATAATCCACTCATCATCATTTCATGCCGTTGCATCATACCTTTCCCTACTCACATTGACAAACTGAGCGCGCTCATTTATAAATTGAGCGCGCTCAATAAAACGATGATTTGGAGGAAATAATGATAACGATGCTCAAGACCGTGATGCTAACACTCTGCCAATGGTTTGTATTTTTGCCAGGCTTGTTTTGCTTTTCGTACCTGCTAAGGCCGCTGCTGATTGTGGTGTTGGTGCCGGGTGGCCTGCTGCTTTTGGCCGTGATTGGCGGACAAGAAGTCAGAGCGGAAATGAAACAGATGCTTAAAGGAATGATGACGTCGCTTTGACTCAAGCAAACAGCCAGTTTCAATATCGATTGCGCGTAATGAGAGCCCGACTTAGCTGATTTGAATGTCGCACTTTGTCCAATTCACGACGATGCCTGTCCAGTTCTGCGCAGATATCCTGGCGGCGCTTATTTAGCATGAATGTCCGATTTACTTACCCATGGACAAATTCATCATGTTAGATAACCCTGCAGACAAATACCGACCGGCTGCGATCATTCCGTTTCCGCAGCGAACCTGGCCTTCAAAAGTACTGACGCAGGCACCACGTTGGTGCTCCACGGATCTGCGTGACGGCAATCAGGCTCTCGCCAACCCGATGAATAAAGAGAGAAAACTGAAGTTCTTTCACCACTTGGTTGAATGCGGATTCAAAGAGATCGAAGTCGCTTTCCCTTCTGCATCACAAACCGATTTCGATTTTGTGCGCTGCCTGATTGAAGAGCGCCTGATTCCAGACGACGTCACCATTCAGGTCATCACCCAATCGAGAGCGGATCTGATTGAGCGCACCGTCGCCGCGCTCAACGGAGCGCCAAAAGCCATCATCCATTTATACAATGCCACCGCGCCGCTCTTTCGTGAGCTGGTGTTCGAGCAAGGCAAGCAAGCCACATTGGAACTGGCCGTCAAGGGGGTGAGGCAGATTAAGGCCTTGTGCGACGCACATCCACAAACGCAGTGGACACTGGAATACTCGCCAGAAACATTCAACTTCACCGAGCCAGAATTTGCACTGGAGATTTGCGAAGCCGTTGCCGCTGTCTGGCAGCCAAGCCAACAGCGCCCGCTCATTCTTAACTTGCCCACCACGGTGGAGTGCAACACGCCGAATGTATTCGCCGATCAAATCGAGCACTTCATTCGTACCTTCTCTTGCTTGCAGTTTGTCACCATCAGCGTACATCCGCATAATGACCGCGGCACCGGAGTCGCCAGTGCTGAGCTTGCCATGCTGGCAGGCGCCACTCGTGTTGAAGGCTGCTTGTTCGGCAACGGCGAACGGACCGGCAACGCCGATTTGGTGACAATTGCGCTCAATCTGTACTCACAAGGCATCGATCCGCAACTGCGCTTTTCAGACATTCGACGCACGGTGGAAGTCGTCGAAGAGTGCAATGAGCTGCCCGTTCACCCGCGCCACCCGTATGGCGGGCGACTGGTGTTTACTGCATTCTCCGGCTCGCATCAGGACGCGATCAAAAAAGGCTTTGCCCGCCATCATCAAGCGCCACAACCGGTTTGGTCGATCCCTTATTTACCACTCGACCCCATGGATCTGGGTTGCAACTACGAAGAGGTGATTCGGGTCAACAGCCAGTCGGGGAAAAGCGGCGCAGCGTGGTTGCTGCAAGAGAACCACGGCTTGTCGCTCCCCAAAATGCTGCAAGTGGATTTAAGCCAACGCGTGAAACGCCATACCGACCAAACCGGACGCGAAATCTCGCTTGCCGAATTGTGGCAGCTTTTCAGACAAGCCTATGGATTAACGCCATCGCCAGAGATGTGCCTGATGAGTTATCAGAGCCAACCCACACTGGCGGGCCAGAGTATTGAAAGCCGCCTGCGTTTCAATGAGGAAGAGATATTGTGCTCTGGCGTTGGCAACGGTTTACTCTCAGCCATGTTAAACGCACTCACTAAGCAGTTTGGTGTAGCGAGCAACATCGTCGATTACCACGAACACACGCTCGGCTCGCACACGCAGAGCAAGGCGGTGACCTACGTTCAGCTTCAGTCTCAATCGTCGAATGTGAATCACTTTGGCGTGGCGATTGAAGAGGATGCGACCAAGGCATCGCTGCAAGCCTTGATCAATGCCTACGCCAATCTGCTCAAAACGCAGAATAGTTAGAGCGCCATTGAGGCCGTATATTCGCTCGGAGACAGCCCGATACGGCTTTTAAACATGGCGCTGAACGCACTCGGGCTGTCGTATCCAATGGCCAGCGCGCTGTCGAGCACACTGTGGCCGCTGGCTAACAGTTCGAGAGCGTGAATCAAGCGTTTCTGGCGCAGCCATTCGGTGAACGTGAGCCCCAGCTCTTGTTGAAATTTGCGCGAAACGGTGCGTTCACTTTGGCTCAAATATTTCGCCGCGTCAGACGCGGTCCAAGGGTGAGCAATGCGTTCAGACACGTAATCACACAGCATGATTAACCCATCTGAACTTGGATTTGGCAGATAAAAGTCGACTGGTTTAAGTCGGCGCAACTCATCCAGAATCAGCTCAAAAATGCGCTCTTCCCGCGTTCCGGCAATCCGTTCATCGGGCAGAGACACCGCTTCAACAATCAGATGTTTCAGTAAAGACGGCACTTCCGACAACACGCAAGTGTTAGGCAAATCAGCTCGTGCCATCGAATCGACAAACAGCGTACGCACTTTGACATTACCCGTAATTCTGAGGCTGTGAGAAACGCCAGCCGGAATCCACATGCCTTTATTCGCCGTCACCACCCAAGTTCCGGCGGCCGTATCCACCCGAATCACGCCATTTAACGCGTGCAGAAACTGTGCACACTGATGCTCGTGTGCGGCTTCTGTATCACCATGAGTGTAATCGTGAGCGTAAGCCAGAACAGGCGGCCCCAACATTTCGTCGCAGAATTTCATTGTGTGTTCGCTAAAGCCAGCCTCACTAAACGCGGCGGAGAATCACCAGAAAAATCATACTAGCGGTCACACCGTGAGATGCAACTGTTTGGAACATCTGGCTATTCGGAAAGCAGAGTTTGGTGTTCCACACCCTATCTATCATGGCTAAACAAATCGTCAAACATTAGAAAAGGTAAAAGCGCAACCAAGGGGAAACGCAGTTTAAAGCGCGTAATTAAAATTCGATGAATTAACGCCTCGTTACTGTGAGACAAACGTAAGCCATACTTGAGCGCAGTGAAACTGTCCTGAGGTTGGAGGAGCTCTAAAACAACCTGTTTTCGGCCTGCCCTTATCTCGATATGAATGTATTGAAAATACCGACCAATAGCAGCACACCTATAATAATGGCCAGACCTAGATAGCTTATTTTCATGCGCATTGCGTCGTCGTTTCCAGCCGGAAATTTGCCCAATGTCACCGTTTTTGAAACCGTATATCCAACCGTATAAAAAAAACACCCGACTAATCTAATTTCAAGTAGCAGCATAAACACTCTGCCAAACACTCTGAGCAGCATACTTATAAGATCATCCATTTATTGCTCCATTTTCAATACCAAGCGTAGGGAATAACTATTAACGCCATACTCGTTTATGCTCGTACTCAAAGAAATTGAAGGACTAAACAAGCAATAAACGCTGGTAGACCAGCTATGAAAAAAACTAAGCCAGTCTGGTAGTTCATTCGATAGTGCTCTCGTTCGTCTTTTGCGAAATCATGGCCTTCTACCATTTTGTAGACTTTATCTGTTCTAGGATCATCTAACCGAGTCGTCTTACTATGGATGCCACCTTCCCACATGAGCTTCGCCAAAAACCATATGACGATGACAACAAAGAAAAGAAAGTCGACCAACTGAGTAGTAGCAAAGAATGGAACAAACTGGGCTAGAGCTATAACAACAAGAACCGCTGAGAGGTTAATTAGAACCAATTTTTTGAGCAAATCGAGCAAAATTACCTCCTAGAGCAGAGCACTGAGTTAAGGGGTGACTGCCACAAAACCACCGCAAACTAAAAAGGCCACGCGGCATGAATCTCTCTTGAGCGCCTTGCTATACGTTGACCTTGTAGGTTAAGTCTGACACTTCATCACCTGTGATACCTCTGAAACCCCAACAATGAGCAGGTTGCTCTTTAATTGTAATTTCAACATCAATGGGAGCGATGCCTAAACTCGATTCAATATTATTAAATAGAGCCTTTATTAGAGCCTTCTTGGTTTCGACTTTGCGACCTTCCATCATATTTACTTCTATCACCGTGTAAGCATCAGAACGGCCACTAGGATAGTAGAAATCACTTTTATCGAGAGGGACGAATCTTTGAGCACGCTTATCCTCAGGCAAACCTAAGGCTTGAGTCATCGATTCTTGGATCACATCTGATAAATCAGCTTTTATGGCATTCAAATGCTCTTTAATTCCATATATAACGACCACGATTTCTCCTTAAAACGTATAACGAATGATATGGACTCCCTCTACCTGACACTTCACGTGCCATAGTTACTCATGACACGTTGATAATACGGAGGTGACTATGTCCACCATTCAAACTATTGGCATTGACCTCGCCAAGAATGTCTTCAGTATTCACGGCGTTGATGCATATGGCAAGTGTGTACTACGCAAAACAGTTAAAAGAAACAGACTGTTAGAGGTATTCGCCAACCTACCGCCCTGCTTAGTCGGTATGGAAGCTTGCTCTGGCGCTCATCATTGGGCGAGAGAACTGAGTAAACTTGGACATACACCTCGCATTATGGCTTCGAAGTTTGTTATCCCTTATCGGCAAAATGAAAAGAACGATGCCAATGATGCTGAAGCTATATGTGAAGCCGTCAGCCGTCCCAAGACGCGGTTTGTCGCTATTAAAAGTACAGAGCAACAAGCTGTGCTTACCCTGCATCGCATTCGACATGGTCTGATTAAAAACCGCACCGCCACCATTAATCAGTTACGTGGATTACTTTCTGAATTCGGTATTATTATTCCTCAAGGTCGATACCCACTCCAAAATACCATTTCCAGCATTCTTGAAGATGCTGAAAATGGGCTACCTATGCTGGCTCGCGAACTACTCTATGACTTAGTCAATCGTATCCACGATATCAACATTGAAGTACTGCGATACGACCGCAAAATTTATGCGCTCGTCAGTCAGATGAAAGAGGCTAAAAAGCTCATGACTATTCCTGGCGTGGGAGAACATAGTGCAACAGCCATTGTTGCTACGGTTTCTGATGGAAAACAATTTCGTTCCAGCCGTCAATTTGCTGCATGGGTTGGATTAGTGCCGAGACAATATACCACTGGCGGTCACGTCCAACTTGGGCGCATAAGCAAACGAGGCGACAAACACATCCGTACGTTACTTATTCATGGAGCACGTGCTGTTATAGCAAGATGCAAAGACAAAACGGATAGAAACAGTCTCTGGTTACAACAATTAGTTGAACGTCGCGGTTATAAGCGAGCAACCGTCGCTTTAGCCGCTAAAAACGCCCGAATTATCTGGGCGTTACTGACTTCGGGAAATGAGTATAAAGTTAACTATATCAATGGTTAACCCCACCGAGTCAACACAATTGCAATTGATGGCAATACGGTCAGACCGAGGTATCAAAGCCTGTTTAATTGGGAAGTAGAAAATACTGTCTAACGAATGAGGCTGGTACCAAGCGAATATCATCAAGGTAATGGCAATAAAGCCTGTCAAATACCGAATGTAGAGCTGCTGTCCGATCCACTGTTGTCAAAGAGAGCTATTGTTGACAAAAGAGGGAGTCCATGTAGCCCAATTAAGGGGTGAGCAACGCTACCACCCAAACCTAAAGCATTGTGCCATAAACACTAAACTTGAAGTAGAAGCAAAAATACCAAGCGTTGGGAATCCCTCTTAAATTGTTTGTTATGTGCCGTGGTTAGTGTTTTTCACAATCCTTTTTGTCTTTGAACAGATTAGTTAGTGCCGTTGCTTCTGTTCTTTCTAGGTCTTGATAAGCATCGAAAACGTCACCATTTTTGTACCCAAGAAGGAACAGCCCACCTTGAATAATTAGGGTAAAAAATGACACAACTAGAATCAGAAATGGAATGACACCAAACATATCAAGAGACAGTAAAAGTGAAGACAATGCTATAGCCACCACTGAAATCACCACTTTAACCTTGCTGCTAAAAACCATAACACCCTCTAAAATATGAAATTTTAGCCATTCTATAAGTTAATGGTTGCACATAATGTTTGTCGCTTCACGTGAAAGGCACATAACATTTTATTAGTGCACACGATTACTTACCTCATTAAACCAGTAAAAACGCGCATTGTTAACTGATTGTATTTCAAAGAAGTAATTACCTGTATCTTAAATACACCATTCGGGGAAACGCGCATGCGCGTTATCCAAACCTATTATTTACTGGATGAAACACATAGGTGATTAACTTTAAGGTTATTTGCTACGAGAAAAATGAGAAAACGCGCACGAATACAGGGTAGGAATCACTATAAACCCTTAATTTAAATACAGCTGTATAGTTGTAATCAATCTCTGGAAGCTTTCATCAGACGAGATATATAGATGAGAATTTTTCGGGAGAACATCCGTTTGTTGCTTCGCCGCAGACAACTGACTAATTCTTTGGGGCAGAAATAAGCACATCATGGCAAGCCAGAACGTGCTTACCATGATGTTGAGACAGGGATTTGGATGGGAATATTTAAGCTATACGTCGGCGAGCTTACGCTGCTAACGATTAAGTGCGGTACAGCACTTTAACAACGTGCCAGCCAAATTTAGTTTTCACCAGTTGAGGGGTGAGGATTTCACCTTGGAAACACGCTTTGTCAAACTGTGGCACCATTTGCCCTTGGCGAAACTCACCCAAATCGCCACCTTTTTTGCCCGATGGACACAGTGAATATTTCTTGGCCAGAGTCTGAAACTTTGCACCTTTCTTTAGCTGCTGAATGATGTCATCAGCCTGTTCTTTGTGCTTCACCAGAATATGAAGCGCTGCTGCGGTTCTTGCCATATTTGACCCTCAAACGACTTAGTGCGGTAAAAAAGTGGCTTAGTCTATCGGAACTCCGACCGAGTTGCACCCTGCATTGACGACGACATTCTAGCTACAATTTAATGAATCTTTGTTATCGGTCGCTAAAGGAATTGAAACGAAGTTGTATAACTTATTGAACAACTTCTCACTCAATAGTAAAAAAGCGCCGTTACCGTTGCTGATACGATATTTTCGGTTAGTATAGTTACTCATGCGTTTAGATTAAGAATTTCGTTATGGCTAAAACCATTAGTAAGGCAAATCAGTCACAAGGCATGCTGATGTTCACGCTGAACATGCAAAAGCAGTTGTTTGCGATTGGTACACTCAAAGTACGAGAAATCGTTCCTTACTTGCCGATGACTCAAATCCCCTACTCTCACCACCACGTTGTGGGCACTGTGACTATCCGCAATATGACCGTGCCTGTCATCGACATGGCTGCGGCGATTGGTTTTCGTCCGATTGCTCCTCAAGAGTACAAAAACAGCTATCTGATTGTGACGGACTGTCTGCGTACCGTAGTAGCATTCATGGTGCGTGGAATTGAGAAGATCATCGAGTGTGACTGGCGTTCGATTGAATCAGCGCCGCCAACCGCCGGACGCAATGTGTTCGTCACTGGCATCACCCGTTATCAGGAGCAGATTGTTCAACTGCTGGATGTGGAGCTGCTGCTGTCAAAAATCTATCCGCAGTATGAATCGACTAAAGTGCCGATGCTGACTGACGTTGAACGTGAACGCTTGAAAGCCCTGAACATTCTGTTGGTTGACGACTCATCGATTGCACGCAAACAACTGGCGGATGCACTGGATCGCATTAATATTCCGTATCAGATCTGCAAAAATGGTCTGGAAGCGGCAGATTTAATGAAAAAGCTGGCTGGCGAAAATCAGGCGATTGATATTTTGGTGAGTGATATTGAAATGCCAGGTCTGGATGGTTATGAGCTGGCGTTTGAAGTGCAGAACGATCCAAAACTCAGCCATGCATACTGTATTTTGCACACTTCTTTGTCGAGTGAGATTTGTGTCGACCGCGCTCATCAGGTTGGTGCGCATGAAGCACTGGAAAAATTCAATGCAACCGAGCTAATCGAAGCCATGCTACGTGGCGCGAAGAAGCTTGAAGCTCAGCGCCACTCACACGCGTAATGCATTCAGCCTTGCAAGGTCAGGCTTTGCAAGGCTTCTCTGTCTGATTTCTTCAGTTTGCTGACCACCAGTTGGTAGGAACGCAGACACAAATCTTCAATCATTCCCGTATCAACATCGCCTTCTAAATCGACCGAAATCCAGTGACGCTTGTTCATATGATAGCCCGGACGAATGGATGAAAACTGACTGGTAAGAACTTCGCCGTCCTGCGGAGTGCATTTTAGTGTCACGAAGTACGGCGCGCTCTCCTGAGAGACATAAGCAAACATTTTTCCGCGAATCTTATACACCAGTGGATCAGGGCCAAACGGATAGCACGCTTCCGACTGGAGCAGAGAATCGAGATAGTCGGTCAGTTGTTGCAAAGTCATCATCACGTACTCCTAAGATTATTCGAAGCTAGAGAGCCAAAATTTCAGTAACTGAGTGAGTTGCTGCTGATCGTCACCCGACAATCCTTCCACCAGCTTTTCCTGAATTTTCACATGCTCAATCACCAGCTCATTGACCACGTCTAAACCTTCATCACTGAGCTGAACTTCAATACTGCGACGATCCGCGGTGCTGTGCAAACGGTGAATCAAACCTTTTTGTTCAAGCTTATCAAGGCGATTGGTCATCGCACCGGACGTCAGCATCATCGAAGCAAGCAACTCCGACGGAGTCAGGCGATAAGGTGCCCCCGCTCGCAATAAGGTGGCCAGTACATCGAACTCGCCCATTTTCAAACCGTAGCGCTTATGAACTTCCGCAACGGCAGTTTCCAGGTGTTTGGTCAAACGCATCATGCGTCCCATAATGCTCATCGGTAACGTGTTGAGCTGCGGCCGTTCTTGTTGCCATTGTGACAATACGCGATCAATCGCATCCATCAGTGTGGGTTCTCCGTCTGTGTTTACTGACAAAATACTTTAACATAAAGATACTTTACAAAAAGCATTTCTTACGATAACTTTCTGCTCAGATATCTCAACATAAAGATACTTAACATGAACATTTTAATTGCCATGATACCTGCCTTCTTTTGGGGAACCACCTACGCGGTGACCAAATACACCCTAGCGGACTGGCCTCCGCTACTGCTCGGAGCCATTCGAGCGCTGCCTGCTGGCTTGCTGCTGCTGGCCCTGCGCCCGAGCCTGCCGGAGAAATCCAGTTGGCGTCCACTGCTTACCATTGGCCTGGTCAACATCGCTGCCTTCTTTAGCCTCATTTTCGTGATGGCCCTGACCTTGCCTTCCGCTATTTCAGGTGTGGGCATGGTATCGGTGCCCGTATTCGCGATGTTTTATCACTGGCTGGTCAGTCGTCAGCGTCCATCGTCAATTCAGTTGCTCAGTGGCGCGGCATTGATTGCTTTGGCTTGGTTCTTGTTCGACCCGAAATCGCTCAGCCTCAATCCATTGGGTTTGATGGCGATGCTGGCCGCCATTCTGTGTATTATCTTCGGCTCAACTCTGACCAAGTCGCTCGGCGGCAAAATCCACTGGTGGACAGTGCTCAGCTGGCAGCTGATCATCGGCGGTGTGGCACTTGGTCTGGCGGCTCTCGTGCATGCCTTTTTCTCGCCTCAGGTCTACATGGAGACCCTGACGCACATCAGTACACGTAACATCCTGGGTTTATTGTGGATTGTGCTGCTCAACACAGCGCTCGGCTACGGATTGTACGTGTGGCTCTTGCAAAGAATGTCGGTGGTGGATTTCACGTTTGGTGGCATTGCCAACCCGGTCGCCGGGATCGTGTGTGGCGGTTTATTGCTGAATGAGATTTATCGTCCGGATCAATACGCATTGATGGGAGGCATGATTGTGATGTCTTTACTGCCACAAGTGGTTGCTCTGATCCGTCAGCGCCATACTATGCGCGTGGTTTCTGAGCAGTAGTCGTTTTCGACCGGTGTGACGTCACACCGGTCAAGCTTTGATTTAGTGTAACTGCATCGCAATGCGTGCGTTTTATCACAGAGAGCGACGATAGTGAGAAAAACGTTCAGATAAACCACAATTTCAGTCTGTTTTTTGCGGCGCGAAGCCTCGAGATCCGCTAATCTTAGCGCATAGAGTTTAGGTGCCTTTTAGCTTATCCCAAGAATGACTGACGACGACTTTAAAAAATCCACTTCTAACTTAAAGAAGGCCGTTCCGCTGATGATGAAACATCACGTTGCGGCTACTCCTGCGAATTACGCCCTTTGGTACACCTACGTTGACAACACCATTCCTCAGCTCAATCAGGAAATGGATGTTGTGCTGGATAACTTCGGGCTGTGCCCGCCTGCATCCGGCGAATACATGTACAAGCAATACATCGCGACCAAAGCCGAAACCAGTATCGGTGAACTGCGCGCCAACATTGAGCTGCTGGTTAACGAAGTGGCAAGTTCGATGTCGGACACCATGACCGATACCACCGCTTTTGAAACGATTATCGACAGAAGCTTTAATGATCTGGAACGTGTCGAAAAAGAAAATCTGTCGATTGAAGAAGTGATGTCGCTCATCCGTCAGTTGGTCAGTGAATCTCGCGATATTCGCCACTCGACCCGCTTTCTTAACAGCCAGCTGAAAACCGCGAGCCAGGAAATCACGCGCCTCAAGACTCAGCTCGCGGAAGTGCAAAAAGACGCTCTGTTTGACACTTTATCAGGGCTATACAATCGACGTGCGTTTGACGATGACATCAGCGCTTTGCTGCACGCACAGCAACCGATGAGCATTGTGCTGCTCGATATTGACCATTTCAAAACGTATAACGACGATTTCGGTCATCTGTTTGGTGATGCAGTGATCCGTGCAATTGGCAAGCGCCTCCATTCCAGTTGCCGCGAAGGCATTACCGCCTATCGCTTTGGCGGTGAAGAGTTTGCATTGATTGTGCCCAACAAGTCGCTGCGCAGTGCTCGCCAGTTCTCTGATGCGCTGCGCCGTACGATTGAAAAACTGAGCGTGCGCGATCGCCGCACCAGTATGCAGGTTGGCAACATTACGGCGTCATTTGGTGTCGCAGAGCGCGACCCTACCGATACCGTTGAAACGCTGATCGATCGCGCCGACAAGATGCTCTATGAAGCGAAAAATCTTGGCCGAAACCGCGTGATGCCTATTTAAGTTCAAGGCAAGTACAACATTTTCGGCGTGCAAAATGGAAAATCCTCCCAATGGGAGGATTTTTTTATGGAGAGCGTTTCATCAGGATGGCATTACAAATTAAAGCAGTAGTTCAGGTAGTAATCTTCGCCGCTTTTTGCGGTGTATTCTTTGTCTTCACTGCATGCCTGAGGTTTACCACGTTCATCACCTTTCACCAGACTAATCCAGTGACGCATCGCTGCGGTTGGCGTGGTGTTGTCGCCCATCTGTGTGAAAGTGGTACAGGTTTCTAACTGAATATCGTCAATCTCTACCAACTCCACACAGCCCGTGCCTTTCTGGCAACCCAACATCACATCCACATGGCAGCCGTTACCGTCACGGAACAGAATCGAACACGGATTATCTTTACCACCTGTAAATGCCACAAAGTGCTTAGGATGTTTCAGACCGCTGTGACGTCCATCTTTGAAGTAAGCGAGAACGTGGTGGTAATCAATCACGTAACTGGTCACTTCCTGATGAGACCCTGTTTCCAGCGGGAACAAACGGTCGAGCAGTTGTTTCGCTTTCAGCTGTTTTTCACGTTGCTGGTTTGCGCTGATTGTCTCGACGGCGAAGACTGCTTCAGCGATAAAGGGTTTCTGTTGTTTTTGGATTTCTGTTTTATCGAATGTCAGCATATTCATCGTCTTTCCCTCATGGATAACATTAAATTTCGTCCTAGAGCAAATAATCCAAACTTGCGTTTAATTTTCGTTCAAGTTTGTGACTTGCTTAATTTGTAGACTAGCGGATTTTTAACTACAATTTCACAACAAAAATTTTACAATGTGAATTTTACAAAATGGCCGTGTCAAAAAGCTTAGTCAGACAGTCTCATTTTCTGGGAACGAAAGTGAGAAACCTTAGGAAACGCAACCACTTAACGATGGAAGATCTGTCGGCGCGTTGCATTCGCATTAATCCGGAGTACGCCCCCTCGGTTTCTTACTTGTCGATGATCGAACGGGGAAAACGGGTTCCGAGCGTCGAAATGTTGGAAGTGATCGCCGAAGTGTTCCAAAAGGACCCAACATGGTTTCTTGACGACGAGCCGGAGCAAGCCGACATCACGCCAGACAAAGGCAACCGCGGCGGTATCAGCGGCATGGCGCTGGAGCCGAGCTTTCTGTTTTCCAATGACATCCTGCAAATTGCGATTCCTGAAATGCTGTCACAAACCGGCATCACGGGTCGCCAGTTCGCCCACCTCCTCATTCGCGCGCATCAGGAAAGCCTGCAAAACCACTTTCCAGATCTGGAACGAGCCGCGGAAGATGTCGGCCTGAAGCGCCTGAATCTGGCTGTCGAAGATCTGTTTGATATCGCCAAAAGCCTTGGCCTCAACATTCGTTGGGTACAAAGAACGCCACACGATGTGGTCGACGAACTGGGCGTCAGCGCCAAACAGCTCGTAACCTCGTTCTTTGAGCCGCCAGGCACCATTTATCTCAATGAAATTCTGCGCAACTACCCGACGCGGCTTAAATACGATTTGGCGGTGTACATCGGTCACAACGTGCTGCACAGCAAAGACGGTCTCAAGAGTGTACTGTCGGTCGGTCACACTCAGGGTTGGGAAGAGCAGGACACACAACCGACTTCGGAGCTCAACTCTCAGGACATTTTGCAGGCGTGGCGCGACTTCGAATCGAGTTTCTTTGCCGGTGCTTTGCTGTGTCCGAAAGTGCCGTTTCGTCAGTTGCTTGATCGCAACGGCTATGAAATCGATGTGCACAAGAAAGCTGGCGTCTCTCCTTCAGTTGCGATGCGTCGCATGACGGTGGTTTCGCCTTATCCGCACTGGCACTACTTCGACGCATATGGCGAAGGCAAACTAAAAGCTGTCTATCGTGGCAACGGCATCCCGCTACCGTGGGGTAACATGCGCAAAGTGAACGACCCTTGTCAGCACTGGGCGGTATTTCGTCGATTATCTGAACCGCAGGATGGCAGCTCAGCTCAGATTTCGATTCTCAACGTGGGAGATGAACCCAGGATCTATTGCTGTGAATCGGTGAACATGATTGATCCTGCGGGCAACAACCGAGTGTTGTGTGCCGGGATCGACCTCAACCCGGCGATTGCGGCGCAAGGTGGCGATGCACGCTCGATTGCAGAAGAACTGAAAGCCTCTTGCGTCAGCCAAGGCGGCAGTACCGTGATCCCTCGTCACATCAAAAAAGATCTGCTGACCATTGCCAAGATCCTGAACATCAACTGGATTGAGCGTGGCATTGAAAATGATGCGAGGCTGATTTGTTCACGCGGAGCTGTGTGTCCACGAAAACCGAGTTGTTATGAGAAATGTGGTGGATAGCAGGCAGAAAAAAAGCCAATCGCAATACTCGCGATTGGCTGATATAGATGTGAACAAGAAGGTTCACTAACAACGTCAGTTGGCTAGGTGACCCTCGGCTTAAAAGGGTCGAACTATATAATGCAGATAGCGTGCCAACTTTTATTTTTACTGAAACACACGCTTTCTGGACAAATGTTCATCAGTTTCATTACAACAGATATCATAATTGAATTGCAATTTGCGAATATATGCAGATTGCAAATGTTATATGGAATTAATTGGCCAGCATGTTAATGCTTATAGAACACCCAGATTGGCCCAATTAATAAGAATTGCAGATCACTCAAAAAGGAAGGTTTCTTGCCTTCAATTTTATGGCCAACAAACTGCGCTATCCACAGCAGTACGAACAGAGCCAGTGACAGCGGCAGTAAAGGCAATGCCATCAGTTCTACACTCCAGGCCAACCCGATACAGGCCAGCGTAAAGCCGAGCATCATCAGAAAAACAGTCATGGATAAGCGGTAGTAGAAACCAAGAACCGGCATCGCAACCAGCCAGATCCAGTCAACGCGCCATTCCATTAACGGTACCGCAGGCAGCGACCAGATAAGGCCAACGATAGAGAGGTAAATCCCGGGCACGGCCACACGGTGAATTCTTTTGTTGATCGGGTTTTGATGGCTGACAGCATACGCATCCAGCCATTGATTTAGCGTTCGCATTATTCATCCTTGAACAACGGTAGAGGAAGGCTCAGTCAGCGATGTGTCTGACGCCGTTTTACGGCGTACATGCGTTCGTCAGCCAGTTTGAGCATGGCATCGATATTTTCGATGTCCGCGCTATAGATAGCGTGGCCAATACTGATATGTAAATCAATCAGATGGCCTTCGTAAATCACCGGAGTGTGACAAAGTGCGGTTTCTATCGCGCTGACAACGGTTTTAATGTCCTCTTCCACAATCCGCGGCAGCAGCACCAGAAATTCATCGCCGCCGATACGCGCGATCACATCTGAACCACGCAGCACAGATTTCAACCGTTCAGCACACGCGATCAGAACCTTATCACCAGCCGCATGACCATAGGTATCGTTGATGAGTTTGAATTTGTCCAAATCAATATTGAGCAGAGCAAAGCTGTCGTGATTGCCAGATTTCTTGGCGTGGTCAAAGAAACTCTGCATGGTGAACATGAAGTAGCGCCGGTTAGGCAGGTGCGTCAGTGTGTCATGCATTGCGCGGTTGTGTGCCGTGCGATAAAGGCGATAAATCACCACAAACGCAATCGCGAGTAGCGCCATCACCGGATAGCCGACCAAACGCACCAGATTGACTTGATACCAGGGCACATTGCCCAGCATTTCGTGCTTCTCAGCGGCGGCAATCGCCCAGCTACCATAAGGGAAATGCACGGTCTCTACCGCAAACGCATTATCAAATGTACTCTGCTTACCGTAGAACAGGTCGCCATTCATGCCGGTGCTGTCGATACCACGAATCGCAAAATCGTAGGTATACACAAACGACTCGATACCCGATGCCAAAAACAGTGATTCCCAGTCCAGTACAATGCTGCACACACCCCAATATTCCTGATTCATCGGCGGGTCAGTAAAAATTGGAATACGCACGATCAACGCCCGCCCGCCCTGTACCAGATTGACTGGGCCAGCAATGAAAATTTGCTTGGCAGTCCGTGCTTTCACGATGGATGCCCATTGGCTGGGTACTGTTCGATAGTCCAGCCCCATGGCGGCTTTGTTCTCGTCGTAGGGGAAGATGTAACTGATGACATCATTCGGTGCGAGACCAATCACTTTGAGGTGTTTACCTTCACGCAGGATGTGGTTGGCTAATTTGTTCCAGTCCCGCACTTTAGAATCAGGGCGCAGAGTGACAAGAGTAGACAGGCTATTCGCCACATAAATATCAGAAAGGATAGAGGCTTCCAGTCGAAAACGGATTAAAGAAAGCTCTTCACGTGCATGAGACTGAAGTCCGTCCCGAATGTACGCTATTTGATGATTGTTGAGCGCTTCTATCAATCCAATGCTGGAAAGAATAAACACGAAAAAAAGCACACGAATAGACTTTCTCTTGCCTGAGGTTTGACTCATGCAACCCCTCTCTTTGCCTGTCGTCTTTTGCGCCAGGTTCTGGTATTTAGTGTATGGCTTGCCGCTATTTACTTAGCATAACCAAAGTAAGCAACAAATCTATAATTAAATAACAACATTATTGATATAAGTTTATGGAATCTGAAAACTTCAGTCTGTTCGCCTATGAACCACAATGGCTCCCCATCACAGATGGTAAATTGCTGTGGGTCGAACACTTTCTGACTCCGACTCAAGCCGATCATGCATTTTCCGTTCTCACTCAAGAGCTGGATTGGCAACAGGAAGCGATCACGCTGTTTGGCAAGTCGGTATTGCAACCCAGATTGCAAGCCTGGTATGGCGATAAAGCCTATACCTACTCGGGCCTCACCATGCCGCCCAAAGCCTGGACACCCATGCTTGCCGACCTGAAGCAGCGCTGTGAATTGCTGGCTGGTCAGGCGTTCAACTCGGTACTGGCTAACTTATATCGTGACGGCCAAGATTCGATGGGCTGGCATCAGGATAACGAACCCGAACTCGGCCAACAGCCCGTGATCGCTTCACTTTCTCTGGGCGAAACCCGACGTTTTGTTTTACGCCACCTGCACAGCAAAGAGAAATTTGAGCTGCCACTCAGCCACGGCTCTCTGCTGATTATGGCAGGTAATACTCAGCATTTCTGGCAGCACTGCGTGCCCAAAACCGTGCGTACGCTGGAACCGCGCATTAATCTGACCTTTCGCCTAGTACACGGTGACGGATGATGGGCAGAGTCCCATTCCGCCGATTTTTCACACAACACTGACCCATTGCTCACACGAATACCGCCACCTTGGCCTAATGTGTTACGTTATCTTTGGTTAACTCTCGGTTCACTATGTCGTTACGTAAAACCAGTCTGGCGCTCCTGATAAGCAGCGCTCTAATCCTGCCGTTTTCTGGCTTGCAGGCGCAGCCGGAACCCGTTACGGCATCAAACAGTTACACCTATACCGCCGACGTCATTCGCCATACTTACGAAAGCCAGCTGTATACCCTACCCGCATTTAAAGAAGGTCATTACGGCTTACGCATGTACCGACAAACGCTGGATAAGAAATATGCCGCCGCAATCTGGAGTGACATGGCCCGCGTCGCAAGTCGGCTCAACTACTTCGCCGCGGAAGTGAACACGCCAGAGCAGATTTATCTCTATTCTCAGCAAGAGCTGGCAGACTATGCGGACGAAACTGACGAGCGCTCTAAACTGCGATACACCGTGACCAAACATATGCCTGAATATCTTTATCTCGGCATCGATCTGCTCGGTTCGATGGCGCGGGCGAACGAATATGGTCTCAAACACATTGACGATCAGAAGCTGCGCGACGTCATTCGCCGCTATGATTTTCGCAAGTACGCAACTGACAAACCGATGATTGAAGCTTGGGCAGCGCAGCTGGCGAATCAGGTTTATTGGCTGCGTCAGTTGGGAGAGCAGGATGTGGTCAATGATTTCATTCAGGCATTTCGCGATACCTACCCGGATAACAAAGATGCGGGTTTATCGAATCAGCAGTACGGCAACAAACTTTATGGAATGACACACATCATTTTCGCCGATTCGGAATACTATCAACACGCCGTCAGCGAAAAACAGTATCAGTGGATATATGACTACTACCGCGCCAATATCGACACCATTTTGCAGCGCGCGAAAGAAGACATCATTGCCGAAGTCGGTATTTCGTTCCTGCTCGCAGGGCTGGTGGACGATCCGGTGGTTGAGAAGACCCGTCAGGCAATTCAGAATGCAGTCAACAAAGACGCAGGCATGGTTCCATCCACTACGGGCAGCACCGATGTATCGGAAGGTGAGCACCGCAACGTGCTGGCAATTATGCTGCTGGACTGGAAGGGCGTGAACGAAGCGCCGACCATTCAACACCAACCTAAAGTATTTAGCAGCCTGCCCTACGGTTTGGTTGCCAACACCCCATCAGAATAAAAAGGGGCGAAAGCCCCCTTTTTTACTACCATGACACCGCTACTCCGTAATCCCACTCAAAGCCCTACGAGGCCGAATGTAATCTGTGGCTCGCCGCGTGCCACAGCTTAGGCAGCAGGCTGGTGCTGACGGTCGCCACCACAATGAGCACAAGGCCCAACTGCTGCGCTGCGGTATAGCTGACATTGAAAAACAGCAGCTGCAACGCCGCGGAAAACAGCAGGTTGGTGAAAATCAGCGGAGCCAACTGAGACCCCGACTCTGCCAGTCGGTAGGCCTTCGCCCGAAAGACCTGAGTATTGATGACCAACAATGAGACCACGACCAGTGTTGCAATCGTGAGTAGCAGGTGACGGTCCATCGATAAGTCGAGCGCAGAATGCCAAGGCACCAGCGTCAACATCGGGAACAACATGACCGCTGCCATGGTGAAGCTCCAGACATTGATCTCGACCGAACGTAAGCTGCTTTTCGACGCTTTATAGAGGCTCAGCTGTGAACCTGCATTAAATAAGCCCGCGAACAATCCGGCCAGCAATTCCGGCCGCCACTCCATTTGCGTGACATCGCCAGACAGCATCACTACCCCCGTAAAGGTCGCGATTAATCCAACCACCGTCACCCAAGGCATCCGCACACCAAAAATCAGTTTTTCTAACAACGGAATGAACAAAGGCCCGGTACTGAACAACACCACTCCTTCCACTAACGAGAGATGCTGCAGAGAATAGATAAAACACACCTGACACGCCGCCAGACACACAGCCCGCACAGCCAGAGGCTTCAACATCGCTCGCTCCGGTATGCGAAAACGGCTGACTGCCAAAAACGCCAACAAAATCAAAGCAGGAACCGCAAAACGCAGAAAGCTTAACAGGCTGATGGGGACAACGGTGGTCAGATATTTGGTCAAAAGCCCCGTGACAGACAAACTGGCCGTCGACGACAACATGAACACTACAGGCAATAGTTTATTAGGCATACAACACTCCTTAACTTGCGCCCTATGTTACGTAAATGACAGCACAAAGAATAACGAGTAATATTGACCAAACCTGTTAGGAAAACTTACACATGCGTAAACTCATCCCACTCAAATCGCTCTACACATTTGTTGCAGTCGCCGAAACAGGCAGCATGACAGAAGCCGCCCAAGTGCTGAGTGTCAGTCATTCAGCGGTCAGCCAGGCGATAAAATCGCTGGAGAGCCAACTTAATCAGCCGCTGTTCAATCGGGTGGGTCGTTCAGTCACACTTAACAGTGCCGGACAAAAATACTACCGTAAAGTGGCCCCGGCGCTGGAACAGATTGTCGATGCCACAGAATCCATGCTGGTGTCGCACAACAGCAATCGCCTGACTCTGAATATGATCAACTCTCTGGCGCTGCACTGGTGGATCCCCCGTGTGCCGACTTTTCAGGCGTTTGCCCCCAACGTGGATATTCGTATTTCAACGTTAACGGGCGCTTTCTCACTTGAGGTAGAAGGGGTCGATGTGGCCTTAATCCACGGTTTTCAGCGGGAGTGGCAGGGGTATTACTGCGAAAAATTGGCCGATGACGAAATCGTGCTGGTCTGTCACCCTGAACTATTGAGTGAGCGCAACATGACGACGGAGCAAGTTCTTGAGTGTTATCCCGCAATTGTCGCGGCCAACCCAAGGCGCCAGAGCGACTGGTCGATTTGGTGCGAGGCCAATAAGTTGCCACAACCCAAGCAGCAAAAAAACCTGACCTTTTCCACATCGGCTCAAGCCGTGCAAGCTACGATACGAAAGCTCGGTGTGTTTGTCACTCACCGCCAGTTCGTGCGTGAAGAGATTCAACATGGTCTGCTGATGGAAATTGGCCACAGCACACTCCATCCGGAGCAAGCGTTTTACTTTGCCTGCCCGAAAGACAAGCTCAAACTGGAAAGTGTTTTACTACTGCGTAAGTGGCTAAAACAGGAGTTCAGCCAGGCTCAGTAAAGAATCTTTTGAAAACATTGAATTAGGTCACAGGCTTTTTTTCATACTTTGCTTCAGACAAAAAATTCTTAACTAGACTGTACTCGAGCGGTTTTATATCAAGGATGAGACAGTCATGAACAGTCTGGTGGGACAACAACTTAAAGAGATGGCCAAATTGGGCCGTTTGCGTAAACAAAAAGTTGTCCTGATTAGTTCTATCATCACTGCGTTAGTGCTGAGTCTGAATGGCTATCTGTTGTTGGTTGATAACCAGTTGGTGTACAGCCTGTTTAATCTGGCGTGTGCTGCTGCAGCCATCGCCAATATGATTTACAGCCGCTATCGACGCTCCGCGCATGCCGACCTCATCCTGACCAGTTTGCTGCTTACGCAAGCAATGATGCTTCTGGCACATGGTAACATTGAAGGCAGCAAACTGTTCTGGGTCTACCCGATTGTTGCCACCATCATTTTTATCAATCGTTTCCAGACAGGTCTCTTTCTGAGTATCGGTTTTTGCATGCTGTCGATATTGTCGATCTACAGCAACCGGCATGCGTCATTAGGGCCTGATACCATGGCGTCTGACTACTTTGTCATCAGCCTGATTTCGCTCACCGCAATCTGCAATACCTCAGCCTATTTCTATTCCAAAGCGGTACGCTACATTCATTTACTTTATCGAGAAGGGATTGAAGAGCTGGCCTATACCGACCAGTTGACCGGCCTTGCCAACCGCTGGAGCTTTGAAAACTGGGCGACCGCAAAACTGGCAGAGCCGCACCCTCATTCACTGATTACCGCACTGGTATTTCTCGATATCGATAACTTTAAAGCCATCAATGACAACTACGGGCATGATGTCGGCGATCGGGTGTTGAAGCATTTCGCCCAGCGACTGAAAAACAACGTGCGCCACAGTGATCGTCGAACGGAGCGCCATGACTACTCAATTGCCCGCTTTGCCGGCGATGAGTTCGTGTTGCTGCTTTATGATGTAAAGTCTTTACAAGATCTCGACAGCATCCTGCACCGCATCAGTCATCTGTTTGAGGAGCCATACAAGGAAGGAGACACGAAATTATTGAACAATCTGACCGTCAGTGCCGGGGCTGCGCTGTTTCCGCTTGATGCGGATAACTTAGAAGAGTTGACGCGCTGTGCTGACAAGGCCATGTACGCAGCGAAACATGGCGGCAAAAACCAATACCGCTACTACCACAACGTCACCACGCACCATGATGAAGAAGCCGAGCAAGAGCTCGCTCAATTCACTCCCGCGAAAAACCAAAGCTAAACATCCATATACATCAGCCACAAAGCGATGATGGCGAATACCACCAGCCAAATGGCGTAACGAGCCGTATTCGGCTTGTTCTCTTTCGGTTTGATCACAGGTCGCATCGCAGCGCGACGTGCTCGTCTCGCCACTTCAACAATCGACGGCTGTTCCTGCTCATGCAGCTCTTCACGCTTCTTCTGCGCACTGTTGGCCGCACGGGTAAAGCGCTGCAACTGGTCCAGCGTCATGTCATCATCCGGGTTGTAGCGCGGATTCTGGTCGGTGTGTTTGGGAAGCACAGCCATCGTGACCTCCTCGTCAATGAATTCATCTGGTTAAAGTATAGACCAACTCAATTAGTCCGTTAGTGGGTCACCTCGTATCTGAGTTGACCGACTGACTTTTGGTATTGTTCAAAATTCTTGAATGACTGCCTCAAATCCGCCCCCTCTTCTTTCGTCAGCACTCAACTACAATTCACTCATGTTCCACCAACGGAGAAGAACAATGAGCAAAGTAAGAGAAATTCGTCAGCTGATCCCGTCGCAAGCGACTTCTGACGGCGATGGCGTGAAAATCCGCCGCCTGGCAGGATTCAATAATGCGAGCTTCTCACCGTTTCTGATGGTGGATGAACTCAAATCCGACGAACGCAAAGACTACGTGGGTGGATTTCCTCCTCATCCGCATCGCGGTATCGAAACCCTGACCTACATGTTGCAAGGTCATTTTCAGCATCGCGATCATATGGGTAATGTGGGTGAACTGCGCAGCGGCGGCGCACAATGGATGGCGGCAGGACGTGGTGTGATCCACAGCGAAATGCCAATTATGGAAAACGGCGATTTGCACGGTTTCCAGATTTGGATCAACCAACCGGCGCGCGACAAGATGATCCCGGCCAGATATCACGACTTTCAGCCGGAAACCATCACCGAGCATCGCAGCGAAACACTCGGTCTGCTGCGTGTTCTGGCGGGCGATATTCGCGCTAACGGTGAAGCACTGCAAGGTCCGCTGACTCAAACTGGTGTCCCTGCCACCGTTGCCGATTGGCAGGCTGGCCCGGGCAGTGAGCTGACTATTGAAACCGACGAAAACCACAACATGATGCTGTACGCCTACAAAGGCAGCATCAAAGCGGGTGAACGAGTAGTCATGCAAGGCGAAATGGCATTACTGTCCAAAGGAGAGACGGTGTCTCTGGTCGCCAATAATACCAGCGGCGTGCTGATTTTCATCGGTGAACCGATCAACGAACCTGTCGTACATTACGGCCCGTTTGTGATGAACAGCATTCAGGAAATCGAACAAGCGATCAACGATTACAACGCGGGTAAGTTCGAAAGCTATTAATTGATGAGATTTGAGCCCGGATTGGGCTCATCACTGACACAAAAAGCGAATAATCCACTGCCATTCCTTTTTGTCTTTCTGCCACACTCGATGAGTGTGGCATTTTTCATTGTCGGGTTACCTAAATCGCGCTTACAGATATTCGCACAAATATGCAGTCGCAACGGCTACCTGCAGATCAAAAGAGGAATTACCTTCCACTTCAAACGCTTCACCTGAGTTGAACGTTACCCAGTCTGCATCAGTCGCGCGTTTAATGGTCAACGCACCTTTCACAACGGTCATGCGCTCTGGTGCACCTGTACCGAAGGTGTATTCGCCCGGCGCCATAACGCCGACGGTGATTTCATTACTATCCTGCTGAAAACCCAAAGACTTTACGTTGCCTTCGAAATAGCTGTTCTCTTTAATCATTGTTCTTCCTTGTCAAATTTAATGCTTGCCGAGTCGCTGCCTGCGCGAACGGACGTTCTGTTTTTAACTCAAGAGCGCGCTTTACACAAGCGATTGTCACCCCTTTGGCTGCGACTTTTACACCGACACGCCACATCACTATTGACCTCTTTGGTGCGGCATCTTCCTTCCGTTGGCAACAGCATTGATAGAAAACTCAATTTTTTGAAGCAAGATCATAATTTATTGTGGGAAATTTGCGCTCACTTTGCGCCTACTCCACTCTATGTTTCTCTATTTTTGCGATACTTTTGCAACAGATAGACGCCAACTGCTCCATGTTATTTTCGCGCGACCATTTTATGAAAAAAATAAATGGTGCCGCCGAGATAGCCTCGCCAGACGAGGTCACGCGTGCAGACACAGAGTAGCCGGGACAGGAGTAAATCACGGTGGCAACAGGGACTAAGCGAACCAAAACAGACAAGATGAGAGCGGGATCGCCCAGAATATCGAAAGCCAACATGTTCAGAATCGTCTTCTGGAGTGGTTTGTCTCTGCTCGCCTGTGCATTCGCGGCTCTGCTGCTGTTTAGCTACAAAGATTATGTCAATCCCGAACAGGTATATGGCTCCTGGATAGAAATCGGCACACCCAGTTATCAGACAGAGATCCTGACGTTCAATGAGCAAGGCGTATTTCGTAACAGTCGGCTGGTGAGTACCAACTTCGAGTACGATGGCAAAAATATTGAGGTCGAAACCGGTTTGGGTCGCATGACCTACCAAATCGCTGGTACAAGAAATTCACCGCAGTTAAAACGGGTAGAGCCCACAATACCAATTCAACGCTTCATCAAAGAAGGGTATGAAGACACGATTGAAGAGGGTGAAGGCACCGCAGGCCAAGCCAGAAGATCGGCACTCTCCGCCCACTTCAATGAGAAATAGCACTTAACCCGTCAGAACATTATCTTCCGGATATTTGAGGAGTGTCGCCTTTGGGCGAGCCAGCATGTAAGCCAGAGTGAGCGGGCCAATACGGCCGATGATCATTACGGCAATCATGATGTATTTACCCGGCTCACTCAGCTCCGCGCTTAATCCCGCACTCAGTCCCACCGTTGCAAATGCGGAGATGGTTTCAAACAACACCACTTCGAAACGCGCGTTCTCTGTCAACATCAGCAGAAACATCGCCGTCGTCAATAAGGCGCCACTTACCACAATGATGGCCAACGCTTTGGTCACTGTCGGCCAGTTAACCGTGCGATGGAACATCACCACATGATTTTTCTGCCGCAAGAAAGCCCAGGTTGCCACAAATGCCACGGTAAAGGTTGAGACTTTAATCCCGCCCCCGGTAGACGTAGAACCCGCCCCAATAAGCATCAGGATGATCATGATCAGCATCGCTGGCTGAGTCATCTGCGTGACATCGATACTGTTAAAGCCAGCGGTACGGGCGGTTGCTGATTGGAAAAAGGCCGCCAGCCACTGTTGCCAGAGCGGCAGGGATTGCATCGTCTCCGGGTTGCGATGTTCCAACACCCAAAACAGCAACGTTCCAACCAGCAGCAGACCCGGCGTGGCAATCAGCATGATTTTGGTGTGCAGGCTGAAGAAACGCCAGCCTGAGCGCCAGTGCGCCCATACATCGCCAACCACCGTAAAGCCGAGGCCGCCAAAAATAAACAGCCCCGCCAAGGTGAGCAAAATCGTCGGATCGCTGGCATAGCTCGTCATACTGTCGGAGAAGAGTGAAAAGCCCGCATTGTTAAATGCCGAGACGGCGTGGAACAGCGCGCAAAACAGTCCTTCCGCCCAGCCCAGTTGCGGCACCCAACGAAACGACAGAATGACCCAGCCAATTCCTTCTGCAATGAGAGCAAAAATGATGATGCGTTTTACCAGCCGCTGCAGGTTGACCGAACGATCCTGCCCCAGCGCATCTTTGGCTATCGCCTGTTGTTTGAGGCTCAGACGCACGCCAAACATGTACAGCAGCACCGCAGATAATGTCATCTGACCAAGGCCACCGATTTGCATCAGCAGCATCAACAGAATCTTGCCTTCAATTGTAAAATGCGTGCCGGTATCGACCACCCCAAGCCCGGTCACACTGATGGCGGACGTGGCGGTGAAGAGCGCATCGGTAAAACTGAGTCCGGTTTTTGAAAACACAGGTAACGTCAGCAGTACGGCCGCTGGAACGAGTACCGACAGAAAACTGACCAGAATGATTTTCGGTTCTGATCCGCTTTTGTTGTTCTTATCTTTATCCAGCGCGTAAAAAATGCCGCTGCGTTCGAGAGACATCATAAGGTTTTCAACTGTTTGGTGAGGGTTTGTTGGGGGCCAACGACAATCAGCATGTCACCAATTTCCATCACGGTATCGAGAGATGGCGCTTTCGTCATTTCAGGGCCACGCTTAAAGCCCAGCACCTGAACACCGTGTTCCTGGCAGATCGCCATTTCATCAATCCGCTTGCCCATCATACGTGAACCAATCACGACCTCAGTCAATGCCAACCCGCTGCCCAGTTCGATGAACTCCAGCACGCGGCGGTCGAGCATTTTTCGCGCCACGCGAATCCCCATATCCCGTTCCGGCATGATGACGTGGTCTGCACCCACTTTCTGCAGAATCTTCACGTGAAATTTATCGTTCGCTTTGACCCACACCGATTTGGCACCGGATTCCTTCACCACCAGGGTTGCGAGAATGGAAGCGTTGATGTCTTCACCAATTGCGACCATCACCATGTCGTAGTCTTTCAGTTTGAGTTCAAATACGGTTTCTTCAATGGTGCAGTTCGCCACAATTGCCTGAGTCGCGTAGTTCATTGCCGCCTTGACTTTTTCTTCGTCGATATCGACCGCCAGCACTTGCGCGCCAGCTTCTGTCAGCTCCTGACAGACCGACAGCCCAAAACGTCCCAACCCAATCACTGCAAACTGCTTGTCACGAATTTTCATTATGTTGCCTTATACGAATACTGACGTAAGGCAGAGCCTTCACTCTGCAATCTAATAGCGGGTAATGCTCCTCATTTTATAACTCAAACGCAGAGCGGATGGAAATCATCCACCGCGCCATCTATAGAGAATCCCTGCATTTTCTGCTAGTTTTAGCCACAAATTTTCATCGATAAGAATACTCATGAGCATAGACGATTTACTGATGCGCTTTCAGGCATCCCCTATTTAAAAGACTGGGACAACAGTGTGTTGTTTATCACCCTCGCCAGCTTTGTGGCCTGGGGGATCTGGCGACTCTCTTATCGCTATCTGTTCAATCTGACCGAAAAAACTAACTTTCATTGGGATGATCTGATCCTGCACGCTCTGAAAACGCCAATCAGTACCTTGATCTGGTGCTGGCCGGCAACCATCTCGCTGGGTCTGCTGCTTGATGACCATTTTCAGACCAAATTTAACTGGTTGCAAAACACCAAGAAACTGATGTTGATCACCATCTTTGTCTGGATTCTGCTGCGTCTGGTGTCTGAGGTAGAACACTACATTCTCAAGCAGCGTAAACGTGATGAGACCACAGTGCAGGCTGTATCGAAAGTGACGCGTTTAATCGTGATTATCACGGGAATGTTGTCGATCATGCAGGCATTTGGTTTGAGCCTCAAAGGGCTGCTGACATTTGGTGGTGTCGGTGGTCTGGTGGTTGGTCTGGCAGCCAAAGATCTGCTGTCGAACTTCTTTGGCGGTCTGATGATTTACTTCGATCGCCCATTCAAAGTCGGTGACTGGATTCGGTCTCCGGATCGCCAGATAGAGGGGACGGTTGAACGTATCGGCTGGCGTATGACCATTATTCGCACCTTCGATAAACGCCCGCTGTATGTACCGAACTCGGTATTCAGCAACATCGTGGTGGAGAACCCGTCACGCATGCAAAATCGTCGTATTAACGAAACCATCGGCCTGCGTTATCAGGATGCAGACAAGATGGAGACCGTGATCAACGAAGTGCGTGAAATGCTGAAAAATCACCCGGACATCGATGCACATCAAACCCTGATTGTGAATTTTAACGCCTTTGGTCCATCGTCGTTGGATTTCTTTATCTACACCTTCACGAAAACCGTCAACTGGATTCGTTATCACGAAGTGAAGCAGGATGTGCTATTGAAGATTATGGCCATCATTCAGAAAAATGGTGCCGACATTGCGTTCCCGACCCGCACGCTGATCATCGACCCGACCAGAGCCGGCGAAGTGCCTGAGCCCCCCGCGCGTCCATGATAGTTCTGAAGCGATAAATAAGAAAACCGCCAATATGGCGGTTTTCTTATTATCTATGCAGCTCTCAGTTTTGTGCTGCCACTTCACGCTGCACTGGATCTTCCTGATGTTCAGCCAGCCAGTAAAGCCAGATCATCCCCAGACACAACACGATACAGACACCAAACAACCAACTAGGATTGAGTGACTCAATCACCACACCACCCACTAATGGCGCGATAGCAAAGCCCAGTGAGTAGAGCGCCGCCGCGCCGAAGTACGAGCCGCGTAAGTGAGCAGGCGCCATCCGGTCAATCTGTACATTCAGAGTCGGGAACGCGATCACTTCACCCATGCTGAGAATAAACCCGGCAATGTACCAGCCGTAAGGCCAATCGGTCGGGGTAAACAGAAATCCAACCTGCGCCAGCATCATTAACACCATGCCGATACGGGTACGCACAAACAGCGGCACATGTTCCAGCCACTTGAGCGTCGGGAACTGAAAAATGATGATGGTCAGCGTATTGACCAGCACCAGGCTGGCGACAAGTTGCGCCGCATCCGAGACGCTGGAGCGTACAATCACCTGCGGAATTGACGACTCCATCTGCGCGTAGACAAACATCATGATGAAGTTGGCAATCATCATTTTGACGAAGATGCTGTCTTTGCTGATCACACGCAGTGTGCGGGCAAAGTTCGGCAACAGAGAAGTATCCGGTTTGACGTGATGGCCTTTGCGTTCAATCGCCATCAGCAGCCACAGTGCATAGATCAAGTAGGTGATGCCCGTGGCGATAAACAGCACCTGAGGATGCGCCAAGCCGAGAGTAATACCAATCAGCGGGCCAATCGCACCACCGAGATTGAGCAAGAAATAGCGAATGTTCATCGCCAGTTCGCGATCTTTGAGGTTGCTGAGGTTATCGCCCAACACGGCTTTCGCCGGCGCTTCAATCATCGGACGCATCAAGCCCGCCAGAATGATCAACACGTAGAAATGCCAGATCTGATTCGCCAGGCCGATACCAGTGTACGCAACTGACGCCGCCAACGCCCCCGCCACCATGACCCATTTGCGACCAAATTTGTCAGACAGGTAACCAGAATAGAGCCCGGTGACCGCACCGACAACTGCCGAACTTGCGAGCATAGTGCCCACTTCCACCGCTGTCGCGCCATAATCCTGATAGAGAAACACAATCAGAAACGGCCAGGCCATAAAGAAACTGGTGCGAGCAAACAGGGTGCCGGCCAATACCGTCCAGACTGAGAAGTTAAAGCGCTGTATCCTCTGCCATTCAAATAAACTTTCTTGTTTTTCCATACATTCTCCTAGATCCGCCTGACGTTATAATTACGCGACAACAGTCACATTTTTGGCTGTTTTATCGCCAATATAGAGAGAAAAGGTAAAGAAAGATAGCGATATTTGGCCTTTGATTCATGACGAAACGGAATAAGAAAAACGTTTAATAAAACCTAATTTATACAGTTAGTTAGATCATCTTCTCTGCAAATAAAAAGCCGCACAATACAGCGTATTGCACGGCTCTGAATGTTTATTTCCAGAATATTTACAGTGTAAAGAAGGAAAGCTGCTCTTTCTGCTTTTCTGCTAAGCGAGACAGTTCGTTACTCGCGCTGGCGCTCTGGCTGATACCCGTCACGTTCTGCTGCACCAGCTCCGACATATTGACCACGTTGCGGTTGATGTCTTGTGTAACCTGAGACTGCTCTTCAGCGGCGGTCGCAACCTGAGCGTTGGTGTCGTTGATTGCCGATACCGATTCCGTGATGCCAATCAGAGCATCGTTGGCTCGCTGCGCCAGTTCGTTGTTGCGATTAAGCATCTCTAGGCTGGTTTGCATGCTTTCATTGGCCAGCACCGACTGACTTTGCAGCTCTTCGATGATGGACTGAATCTCTTCGGTTGATGCCTGAGTACGGGCTGCCAGCATGCGTACCTCATCCGCCACCACTGCAAAACCACGGCCTGATTCGCCTGCGCGCGCCGCTTCAATTGCCGCATTCAGCGCCAACAGGTTGGTTTGGTCAGACACACCGCGAATCACTTCGATGACATTGCTGATTTGTTCAGACTGCTCTTTGAGGCGTTGCACCACTTGAGCCGCATCGTTGAGCGCCACAGACATCTGCTCGCTTGCCTGTCCGCTTTCCATAAAGATAGACAGACCCGATTGCGCCAGACCGTCTGCTTCACGCGCCGTCGCATCGGCTGACGTCGCGTTATCACTGACGTTATTGGCTGTGCTCGCCAGCTCGTTCACCGCCGACGCCACCTGCTCGATTTCCATCAGCTCTTGCTGCGCGTTGCTTTCTGCCTGAGTCATCACCGCTGCCAGCTCCGTCGCCGCCGAAGCCACATCTTCACTGATGCGCGTCAGTTGATCGACCGTCGCGTGTAACTGCTCTGCGGTTTGGTTAACGTCTTTGTTCAGGCGCGCAATTTCGTTATCGCCGCTCGCATCAGCACGCACTGACAGATCGCCTAGCGCCAGTTTACGCATCACCGCTTGCAGACGTTGAATCGGCGCCACGATTTTACCCGACAGCAACCAAGCCGCACCGAGTGAAACCACAAGCACAGACAGTGCCGTCCACATTGCATTTTGCATCACTGCTGCGCTGTCTTTGGCGCTCTGTTCCATCGATTGGGTAGCGTAGTGGTTCACTTTCTGCGACAGGTCATTGATCGATTCCACCATGTGGTTACCGACTTCGCGATATTGTGTCACAAAGCGTTGATAATCCTGCTCGGTCACTAAACCTGCATCACGACGAGTGAAAAATTCCACCGCTCGCTCGGACATATCGACATATTCGACGATGTTCTGCTGAACGTGTTCGATTTCTTCGTCGTACAGCTTTTGCTTCTGCATCTCTTCCAGCGTTTGATCAACCACTTTCAGGCCGGTTTTCAGCTCGCGCAGGAACACTTCGCGGCGCGCCGGATCGTAAATCGCGTATACCGCGCTGATGCGTAATGGATAGATAGTGTCATCAACACGTGCCAGCGTATCTTTGTACTGCACCAGCGCGTGTGTATTGTTCGCAACGGCGTGCTGTTCGTGAATCAGATTGGATTTGGTCACCCAAAGTGCGATCAGCAGGGCCACCGTGAGAAAAGCGACAGGCAGTAAAACCTGAACTCTTATTGATATGTTTTTCAATGAAAACTGCATGCTACACCTCAAGAAAGAAAAGATTGCGTCCATGCAGCGGGCGTTAGCCCAGAGAGTTAATTCGGCGCCGAGATTAGACAAAGATCACATTTCTGTCCAGCGTTAAATCCACATAAATCATAATGTTAACAGCGGAAACGTTTGGTTTTTCTCACACAGGAGAAATGTGAATCAATCATGACAATTTATGAAGAAATATATAAAAATGGCCACCCAAAGGTGGCCATTGAAAGTCAGCGCATAAACAGGCTGCTTACTTGCGCAAGGCGTTAAGTTTGGCCTGTGCCAAACCGAAGATGGTATCCACCGGATAACTGCCGTCATCCGTTGCAACGCCAGCGGGTTTTCCGGTGAAAATTTCAATCGCTTCAATCACATGGTCTATCGCCCAAATGTGAAACTCACCTTTTTCCACCGCTTTGACGATATCGGCGCGCAACATCAGATTATGCGTATTCGAACGAGGAATGATCACCCCTTGAGTATTGTGGCGCCCTTTGATGCCACACACGTCGAAGAAGCCTTCAATTTTCTCATTCACCCCGCCAATCGGCTGCGATTCACCGAACTGGTTCATTGAACCGGTAATCGCAATGTCCTGACGGTTCGGCTGTTTGGAGAACGCCGACACAATGGCACAGAACTCTGCCATGCTGGCACTGTCACCATCCACACCACCGTAAGACTGTTCAAACGTGATGGTCGTGGTCAGGGGCACCCGCGCCGTGCGGCCAAAGACCGAACTCAGATAAGCCGACAGAATCATCACCCCTTTCGAGTGAATGCTGCCGCCCAGATCCACGCTGCGCTCGATATCGATGATGTCGCCATCACCGTATGACGTCGTCGCGGTAATCCGGTTTGGCGCGCCGAATGCGTGATCGCTGGTCGCCAGCACCGACAGCGCGTTCACCTGACCAATCGCCATGCCTTCGGTTTGCATCAGCGTAGTGCCGTTCACAAAGCTCTCCATCACCCCTTCTTGCAGGCGATTGACGCGCATTTCCTGATTCTTCAGCGCCTCATCGACGTGGTTCTGACGAATCATATTCGAGTTCGCCTGACGAGCCACGTAGTTGGACTCACGCAGCAGATTGGCAATGTGCGCCGAGTGCAGCGACAGCTTGTTCTGATCGCCGGTGATACGCGAACTGTGTTCAATGATGCGGGCAATCGCTTTACGATCACAATGCAGCATGTTGTTGTCGTGCACGATGCTGGAGATAAAACGGGCGTAATGCAGCTCAGAATCGGCGGTACGCTTCATTTCATCTTCAAAATCAGCGGTGACACGGAACAGCTCACTGAACTCAGGATCGTAGTGCGTCAGCAACTCATAGGTGCGGTAATCACCAAACAGAATGATTTTCACATCCAGAGGGATCGGTTCCGGATCAAGCGATACAGTACCCGTCAGCGTCACTTCTTTTTCCAGAGAAGTAAAACTCATCTGACGTGAACGTAGCGCGCGCTTGAGGCCATCCCACACATAAGGCTGCTCCAGCACTTTCACCGCGTCCATCAGCAACACACCGCCGTTGGCCTTGTGCAGGCTGCCAGCACGAATCAGTGAGAAATCAGTAAACACGGTCCCTTTGTAGGTCGCGGTTTCGATGTAACCGAACAGCGAGTGATAGTTCGGGTTCTCTTCCACTACGATAGGAAAATCTTCTTTGTTGCGGCTGACCAGCACGTTCACTTTGTAACGACGCGGCAGTTTTTTATCCAGCGCGGCACTGGCCAGTTCACCCTGTTCACCGGTTTCATCCAAAAAGATATCCACGTTTTCGACGATATCTTTTTGCAACTCGGTCAGATAGGTTTTGACTTCGGAGTACTTGGAGTAATCGTGTTTCAGCTGCTTGATAAAGTGACCAATCACATCCAGTGTGACGTCGTCATTCAGCTTTTTGATTTTTTCGCTGTACGACTCTTCCCACTCAGTCAGCTGGCGCACCATATTGCGCAGCGCCACTTCCAGCTCATCGATTGTCTGGCTGAACTGTTCCTGCTCTTTTTTACTTAGCGCGTCAAAGGTCTCTTCGGTATGCAGCTCTTCGCCGTTCATGGCAACGAACTGATAATCCCCCTGAGAGGTAATAGTCAGGCTGATATTGCGTTCTTTGGCTTTGCGGGTGATCTCTTCCAGCTCATCCTGCTGCTTTTGAGCCAGCTGGTTTTTCAGCTTTTCGGCACGGGAGAAGTAGAGCTCATTGTCAAAGGCAAGCGGAATAGCGTTCATCAGCTTCACCATCAGTTTTTCGATATCCTGACGGAAAGCCTGACCCACACCGCACGGCAGTTTAAGCACACGCGGAGTACGAATGTCATCAAAATTCGCCACGTAGCACCAATCGAACAACTCGGCGATTTCATGTTTGTGGCGGCTGAGGTAACGCAGAATCATGGTGCGTTTGCCAAGGCCATTGCGCCCGATGGCGTAAATGTTGTAGCCCTTTTCCTTGATGGACATGGCAAATTCGACCGCTTTTTGTGCGCGTTCCTGGCCAACGATTTCATCAATGGGAGCCAATTCTTTGGTAGATTTACACGGCAGTTTTTCTAGCTCTGCAACATGGTAGAGCTGCGCTGCGTTCAATTGTTGAATCGCCATACTCCCCTCCTTTGGTATTTATACTTCTTGTTTTGTAGCCTAAGTGTAGATGTAAAGCATTGACTTTTTAGTGACTTAGACTGGATTCGCGCTCAAGCGAACAAATAATAATCAATTTGCACCCTCAAGCGGGTAATCACTGCGGCGAACAATATCCAACTTAAAAATGACAATCATTTGCAATTGATATTTATTTGCATTTAAATATTCTCCATCGATGCACAGGAGGCGGACTATGAATCTGCAACAATGTTGGACCACGTATCTTCAGGCGGAAAAATTGCTCGAACAGGGCCACTGGCCGCAGGCACACTATTTGTTTGAGGATGTGCTGCATCATCTGCCGCACCACATTCAGCATGCTACGCACGACGAGAACACCAAGCCCTGTCAGATGAGCTGCCTGATCGCCGGATTGCGCGACGCGGCGGTTTATCAGTCAGAAATCCTCAACAACATGGGTCAGTACCAGCGTGCGTTTGAGGTACTTAATCAGTCCTATGCGCTGCTGCAGTTCATGTCGATTGAAGAATCGGATTTGGTCGCCGCCGTCTCTCCTGTGCTGGAAAAAAACAGTAATGATTTGCTGCGTCACATCGGCGCGTTCTGTCTCGCGCAGCGCAATGCCTCTTGGCAACTGGAATATGAACAGGTGGAAAAAGCACACCACTATTTCACCCAACTGAAGTCTTATCGCGAGCTGCAAAGCGGCGCACCCGTGATCAATTGATAAGGATGTACAATGTCACACTCTCCTCTGTTGCAGGTCCGAAACCTGTCGGTCAGTTTTCAAACCAATGACGGCGTGGTTAATGCGGTCAACAATGTCAATTTCGAACTGAATGTCGGTGAAACGCTGGCCATCGTCGGAGAGTCCGGCAGTGGCAAATCCGTTTCAACCAACGCGCTGATGCAACTGTTGCCTAACAATGCCCGGATTGATGCCCAGTCGAGCATCGTGTTTGAAGGCGAAGAGCTGCTGGAAAAAAGCGAAGTGCAGATGCGCCGGGTGCGCGGCGATCGCATCGGGATGATTTTTCAGGAACCAATGACCTCGCTCAATCCTTACCTGCGCGTGGGCATTCAGGTAGCAGAAGCGATGATGTGTCACCGCAACGTGTCGATGGCTCAGGCCAAACAGCGCGTGTTGGAGTTGTTTGAACTGGTGCACTTGCCAAATCCGCAGCAGGCATACAGCAAGTATCCGCACGAATTTTCCGGCGGCCAATTACAACGCATCATGATTGCGATGGCGCTGATCAACGAGCCCGACATTCTGATAGCCGACGAGCCAACCACCGCACTGGACGTGACGGTGCAGGCGGAAGTGCTCAAGCTCATCAAAGAGATTCAGAGCAAAATGGGCATGGCGATTTTGTTCATCACCCACGATTTGAGCGTGGTGCGTTATGTCGCGGACCGCGTACTGGTGATGTGCAAAGGCGATGTGGTCGAAGAAGGTGACACTCAAGAGCTGTTTACTAACGCCAAGCACGACTACACCCGTATGCTGATTAACGCCATTCCTAAAGGCAGCAAAGATCCGGTTGATGCGAATGCACCCGCGCTGCTCAAAGCAAGCGACATTCGGGTCAAATTCCTGATCAAACCGCATTTTATTGCCAGCCGGAATCAGTATTTCGAAGCAGTGAAAGGCATTTCACTGGAACTCAAACAGGGTGAAACGCTCGGCATTGTCGGCGAGTCCGGCAGCGGCAAATCGACACTGGGCCGCGCACTGATCGGCCTGCTGCCATCAACAGGCGAAATTGAGTTTAAAGGCATGGACTATCGCAAGCTGAGCGAAGTGCAGCGCCTGACGCTGAAAAAAGACATTCAGATGGTGTTTCAGGATCCCTACGGTTCCCTGTCGCCGCGCATGACGGTCGGCGAAATCATCACCGAAGGATTGCTGGTGCATCAACCGCACATCAGCAAAGCTGAACGTCTGCAACGGGCACGCAAAGCACTGGAAGAGGTGCGTCTGGATGCCAGCGCGATCAACCGCTATCCGCACGAGTTTTCTGGGGGTCAGCGTCAACGCATTGCGATCGCGCGCACGCTGATCCTGGAACCATCATTCATTCTGCTCGACGAACCGACCTCGGCCCTCGACCGTTCGGTGCAGCTGACCGTGATTGACTTGCTCAAAGACATTCAACAGCGCCGAAATATCGGTTTTCTGTTCATCAGCCACGACCTCAGCGTGGTGAAAGCGCTGTCGGATCGCGTGATGGTGATGCAAAAAGGCGAAGTGATGGAACAAGGCAGCGCCGAGGATATTTTCCATCGTCCGCAGCACGACTACACCAAGAAACTGATTGCCGCTTCGTTTGATATCGAAGACGAGGTCGCCGCGTAATCAAACTGTCATTGAGCGTCGCCATACTGGCGCCGTCAATATGATTGATATCGGTTTGGCCGCCGATCGATAATGCCGCACGGATGCGGCATTTTTCTTTTCTGGTGCGAACCGATAACAACGAACCGACAGTAAAAAGCTCAGAAATAGTGGGAAATGGCCAAGTAACGGGCGCGAATGTGTTCAATCAGCAAACGGACTTTGTTCGGCGGTTGGCGGGTAAACGGATACACCGCGTAGATGCCGAGTTTCTTGCCGACCTGCTCCGGGAAAATGTCCACCAGCTCACCATTACGAAAATCGTGATACACCAAGCAACGCGGTACGTAAGCAATGCCATGACCACCGAGCGCCGCCTTACGCAGCGCCGTAGCATTATCCGTCGTGAAGGTTCCTGACACGCGCACAATGTAGTTGCCTTTGGCGCTTTTGAACTCCCAATCGGTCGCCCCTGTCGTCTGGTAAGCGTATTGCAGGCAGTTATGATTGACCAAATCTTCCGGCTTAATCGGTTTGCCGTTACGCGCAATGTAGGATGGCGACGCGCATACCACCCATTGTGAATCCAGAATATGGCGCGCGATGAGGCTGGAATCTTCGAGATAACCCGTGCGGATCACCAAATCAAAGCCACCTTCCACCAGATCAACGAAGCGGTTATCGAGCGACATTTCCACCGTCAGCCCCGGATGCAGGTTACAAAATTCCGCCACCGCGTCAGCCAGAATCAAATCACCCGAGATACTGGGCACCGACATGCGTATGTGACCGCTGACATTTTCGCCAAACCCCGCCACCGCATCCATCGCCTCCTGAGTGGCTTGCTTCACATTTTTCGCACTCGCCAGCAACGCCTTGCCCGCTTCGGTCAGGGTCAATTTACGCGTTGTTCGATATAATAGCTGAACGCCCAATTCCTCTTCCAGTCGCGCCATTCTTTTACTAACTACCGAATTCGTAAGGTTATTTTGTTCAGCTACCTTACTAAAACTGCCCAGCTCTACCACCTGAGAAAACAGAATTAAGTCGTCTGCACGCATTCGATTATGCCAATTTTGGAACTAATTATTTTCATTATTTCCCTATATCACCAAAAAATAAAGGGGTACATTCACGCCGAATTAACAAACCCATCACAACTATAAAAATTTGTAACACCGAGCTCTAACGTCTTAACCCGTATCCTACAGCACGCGTTAAGCCATCATTTACGGATGGAGAGCTCAAGGACGAGGAAGTATTCCATGAGCGACACTTTATTAGCATTGGTTGCGTTTTCACCGATTGTGGTGGCAGCCATTCTTCTGGTTGGCCTGAACTGGCCAGCAAAAAAAGCCATGCCGGTCGCCTTTGCGCTGACCGTGGCGATTGCTTTGACATTTTGGGACATGACGGCCAACCGCGTGTTGGCGTCGGTTCTGCAAGGATTGGGGATCACCGTCACCGTGCTGTGGATCGTGTTTGGGGCGATTTTCCTGCTCAACACACTGAAATACACTGGCGCGATTACCGTGATTCGCAATGGGTTTACCAACATTTCACCTGACCGCCGCATTCAAGCCATCATCATCGCTTGGTGTTTTGGTTCATTCATCGAAGGCGCTTCCGGTTTCGGCACGCCCGCAGCCATTGCAGCGCCTCTGCTGGTTGCCATCGGTTTTCCTGCACTGGCAGCGGTGCTGATGGGCATGATGATTCAGTCCACGCCGGTTTCATTTGGCGCGGTAGGTACACCGATTCTGGTCGGTGTGAACAAAGGCCTGGATACACACAACATCACCGAAGCTCTGGTGGCGCACGGCTCAAACTGGGACGCATACCTGCAGCAGATCACCGCCAGCGTGGCGTTAATCCACGCCAGCGTCGGCACTTTGATGCCCGTGCTGATGGCGATGATGCTGACCCGTTTCTTTGGCAAAAACCGCAGTTGGACCGAAGGTCTGAGCATCCTGCCATTCGCGCTGTTTGCCGGCCTCGCGTTCACGGTTCCTTACGCGCTGACTGGCGTGCTACTGGGTCCTGAATTCCCATCACTGGTGGGTGGTCTGTTCGGTCTGACGATTGTCGTCACCGCAGCGAAAAAAGGCTTTCTGGTGCCAAAACAGAGCTGGGATTTCCGCCCGGAAAACGAATGGCCAGCGGAATGGCTCGGCTCACTGAAAATGGAACTGGATGACATCAAAGGTAAACCGATGGGCCTCGCGCTGGCGTGGCTACCGTACGTGCTGCTGGCGGTCATTCTGGTGCTGAGCCGCGTGAGTGCGGATTTCAAAGGCCTGCTGCTGAGCGTAAATCTGGCGTTCAACAACATTCTCGGCGAAGTGGGCGTGAGTGCCTCGATTGCACCACTCTACCTACCAGGCGGCATTCTGGTGTTCGTGGCTCTGCTGGCCGTCTTACTGCAAGCGCGCAGCCTCAAACCGATGGGTCAGGCGCTGGGCGAATCGACCAAAACTCTGATTGGCGCAGGTTTCGTGCTGGTATTCACGATTCCCATGGTGCGTATCTTCATCAACTCAGGCGTAAACATGTCGGATCTGGCGAGTATGCCGGTCACCACTGCGAACTTTGCGGCGGGTCTGGTGGGCAGCGCCTTCCCGGCTCTGAGCGCAACGGTAGGAGCACTGGGCGCCTTCATTGCCGGTTCGAACACGGTTTCTAACATGATGTTCAGCCAGTTCCAGTTTGAAGTGGCACAAACGCTGAGCGTGTCGAGCGTTATCGTCATCGCGCTACAAGCGGTGGGCGCGGCAGCCGGCAACATGATTGCCATTCACAACGTGGTGGCGGCGTCGGCTACGGTCGGCTTGTTGGGGCGTGAAGGTGCGACACTGCGCAAAACCATCATTCCAACTTTCTACTACCTTGTAGTAACAGGATTAATTGGTCTGGCCGTGATCTACGGTTTCCACATGACCGACGCGTTAATGAACTCTTAAGTCAACGATACCCCGCCAACCTGACGCTGCGCACCAAGCCTCCCCCAGCAGCGTCCGGGTTGTCCGGGATAAACAGGCATCTGACCTGTATGAGCTAACATTAGGAATGTATCTATGATTATTTCGGCATCTACCGACTACCGTGCTGCGGCGAAAGCCAAACTGCCTCCGTTTCTGTTTCACTACATCGATGGCGGCTCCTACAGTGAACATACCCTGCGCCGCAATACCGACGATCTGTCCGACATCGCGCTGCGCCAACGTGTGCTCAACGACATGTCACAGCTTGATCTGTCGACCGAACTGTTTGGTGAATCGCTGTCGATGCCGATTGCCCTCGCGCCGGTTGGCCTGACTGGCATGTACGCCCGCCGCGGCGAAGTGCAGGCGGCCACCGCCGCCAGTAACAAAGGCATTCCGTTTACGCTCTCCACCGTCTCAGTATGTCCGATTGAAGAAGTGGCGCCCGCGATTGACCGCCCGATGTGGTTTCAGCTCTACGTACTCAAAGATCGCGGCTTTATGAAAAACGTGCTGGAACGCGCCAAAGCCGCCGGCGTGACCACGCTGGTGTTTACAGTGGATATGCCAGTGCCGGGCGCACGCTATCGCGACATGCATTCCGGCATGAGTGGTCCGAACGCGGCCGCTCGCCGCGTAATGCAAGCTATGACGCACCCAAGCTGGGCGTGGGATGTGGGTCTGCTGGGCAAACCGCACGATCTGGGCAACATCTCAACCTATCGCGGCACACCCACCAAACTGGAAGATTACATCGGCTGGCTGGGCGCGAACTTCGACCCGTCGATTTCGTGGAAAGATCTGGAATGGATTCGTGATTTCTGGGACGGCCCGATGGTGATCAAAGGCATTCTGGATACCGAAGATGCCAAAGATGCGGTACGTTTTGGTGCTGATGGCATCGTGGTTTCGAACCACGGCGGCCGTCAGCTCGACGGCGTCCTTTCGACCGCGCGTGCGCTGCCAGACATCGCGGATGCGGTGAAAGGCGACCTGAAGATTCTGGTCGACTCCGGCATCCGCACGGGCCTCGATGTGGTGCGCATGCTGGCACTGGGCGCCGACTGTACGCTCCTCGGCCGCGCCTTTGTTTACGCACTGGCCGCCCAAGGACAGGCCGGGGTGGAAAACCTGCTCGACTTGTTTGAAAAAGAGATGCGAGTCGCCATGACGCTGACCGGCGCCAAAACCATTCAAGACCTGTCGCGTGAGTCGCTGGTCAAAGGATAAACACCAAGAAGGCTTCGAAATTCCATTTTGAAGCCTTCTTTCATGACACTGGAAGCTATGATGAATCAGTCACCTACTGCCGAACATTATCGTCAATTAGAACAGAAACTGAGCAGCAAAATCGACCCGGAACGTATCGTGACTCAGGAGGCCAAGCGCCTCGCTTACGGCACCGACGCCAGTTTTTATCGTCTGGTTCCCAAAATCGTGCTGCGCCTGAAATCACTCGACGAAGTGATTTTTGCCATTGAATGCTGCGGCGAACTCGGTATTCACTTCACCTTTCGCGCAGCAGGCACCAGCCTGTCGGGTCAGGCGGTGTCCGATTCTGTGCTGATCACATTGACCGACGATTGGCGTGGTCACCAGATCCTCGAGAATGGCGACAAAATCCTCCTTCAACCGGGCGTGATTGGCGCCGATGCCAACAAATACCTTGCGCCGTTCCAGCGCAAAATCGGCCCGGACCCGGCGTCGATCAATACCTGTAAAATCGGCGGCATCGCGGCCAATAACGCCAGCGGCATGTGCTGCGGGACGGCGCAGAACTCCTATCGCACCGTCGACAGCATGAAAATCGTCTTCGCCGACGGGTTTGTGTTGGATACCAAAGACGCCGCCAGCGTTGAACACTTCAAGCAGCACAAAGCACATCTGGTTGCGGGCCTTGAAGCGCTGTGCGCTGAAACGCTCGCCAATCAGGAATTAACCGAACGCATTCGTCACAAATACCGCCTGAAAAACACCACCGGCTACGCACTCAATGCGCTGGTAGATTTCAGCGATCCGATTGAGGTGCTTGAGCACCTGATGATCGGCTCAGAAGGCACACTCGGCTTTATCGCCGAAATCACCTACAACACGGTCATTGAACACGCGCACAAAGCGTCGGCGCTGTTGGTGTTTGCCGATATCGAACAAGCCAGCCAAGCCGTGACGACGCTGTCTAAATCGCCGGTCGCGGCGGTTGAAATGATGGATGGCCGCGCGATGCGCTCGGTGGCCGATAAAAAAGGCATGCCTGCGTTTATCGCCGGATTGGATCTCGAAGCCGCCGCGCTGCTGATTGAATCCCACGCCAGCGATCAAGCTACGCTGGATACGCAGTGCGACGCGATCATGAGCGCGCTGAGCGATTTTCACATTCTCGAATCCGTGCCCTTTACCACCGACAGCCGTATGGTGGCGACGCTGTGGGGCATTCGCAAAGGCATGTTCCCGGCCGTGGGTGCCGTGCGCGAAGTCGGCACCACCGTTATCATTGAAGACGTGGCGTTTCCGGTTGAAGATCTCGCCGCTGGCGTGCGCGATCTTCAGGCACTGTTCGACAAATACGCCTACAACGAAGCGATCATTTTCGGCCATGCGCTGGAAGGTAACCTGCATTTTGTGTTCACGCAGGGCTTTGACAGCCAGCAAGAGATCGACCGCTACGGCGCCTTTATGGACGATGTTGCCGAGCTGGTGGCGGTGAAGTATCAGGGCTCGCTGAAAGCGGAGCACGGTACCGGACGCAACATGGCGCCGTATGTAGAGCTGGAGTGGGGCAAAGACGGCTACGCATTGATGCAGAAAATCAAAGCGCTGTTTGACCCGCGCGGCCTGCTCAACCCGGGCGTCATCATCAACACCGATCCCCATTCGCACATCAGCAATCTCAAACCGATGCCGGCAGCCGATGATTTGGTCAACCGCTGCATCGAGTGTGGCTTCTGTGAGCCGGTGTGTCCGTCGCGTACCTTAACGCTCTCTCCGCGTCAGCGCATTGTGCTGTTCCGTGAATTGCAGCGCCGTATTGCCGCGGGTGAAAACATGCAGGCGAGCGAACTTGAGCAAGTGTTCGAGTATCAGGGGCTAGATACCTGCGCCGCGACCGGATTGTGTGCCGAGCGCTGCCCCGTGGGCATCAACACTGGCGATCTGGTGAAAAAACTGCGCACCGCCAAGTATCAGAAATTCACCCCCATTGCGCGCTGGACGGCCGATCACTTCTCCGCTACCACCGCCATTGCGCGCAGCGGACTGAAAGCGAACCAACTGACGACCAAGGCGCTGGGTGAGAAAACCGTCGGCAATCTGACCAACGGCTTACGTAATCTGACTAAAGGCAAAACACCGCTGTGGATGCCAGAAATGCCACAGGCCAACACCTATAAGCTGGCACAGGCCGCCGAAAATCTGCCGCGCCGTGAGAAAAAAGTGGTCTATCTGCCGTCGTGTGCAAGCCGCAATATGGGCCAGCAAAGCGACGCGCAGGATCAGCGCCCACTGACAGAGGTGACTTTATCGCTGCTCAATAAAGCGGGTTTTGAAGTGATTCTGCCGAGCGAACTCAGCAGCCAGTGCTGCGGCATGCCCTACGACAGCAAAGGCATGACCGAACTGGCGCAAAGCAAAGCCCAGCAACTGGAAGAGGCGCTGTGGGAAGCGAGCCATCACGGCGACTATCCGGTGCTGATGGACACCAGCCCGTGCGCCAAACGCAGCATTGAGCAGTTCACCAAGCCGCTGGAAATTCTCGAACCGACGGGGTTTGTCAGCAAGTATCTGCTGGATCATCTGGCAATCACACCGAAACAGGAAACCGTGATGCTGCACATCACCTGCAGTTCGCGTCGCATGGGGCTGGAAAGCGAGATGCTCAAACTGGTGCAGGCGTGCGTGACCGATGTCGTGGTGCCAGAGCACATTCAGTGCTGCGGTTGGGCGGGCGACAAAGGGTTTACTACTCCAGAGCTGAACGCGGCGGCGGTGCATCCATTGAAAGAGCAAGTGCCGTCAGCCTGCTCGCGCGGTTTTAGTAACAGCCGTACGTGTGAAATTGGCTTGTCGCATCACAGCGGCATTCCGTACCAGTCGATTCTGTATTTAGTCGATGAAGTGGCGCGCCCGGTTAATTAAAGTGGTTGCTGACTATCGCTTACAGAGCGCGAAAAAACAGGGAGCCGAGGCTCCCTGTTGATGGCTTGAACAATAGGGCGTTAACGTCAGAATAAGCGCCGTTTCAGGCCCGCTTTTTCAAGAATACGGGTGGAGATCTCTTCCACCGACAACGATGAAGTGTTGATGTACGGAATCGCTTCGCGGCGAAACAGCGCTTCGACCGTGGCGAGCTCCGTCTGACACTGCTCGGTGCTGGCATAGTCACTGCCCGATAAGCGGTTTTCGCGGATTTCGGTCAGACGCTCAGGGTCAATGGTGAGACCAAACAACTTGTGACGGTGAATTTCAAATTCCGGCAGCAGTTTGAGCGCACGAATGTCGTCGGCAATAAACGGATAGTTCACCACGCGCAGACCAAACTGCATCGCCATGTACAAACTGGTTGGGGTTTTGCCACTGCGCGACACGCCGAGCAGAATCACATCGGCTTGATCGAGGCCTTTGGTGGAGATGCCGTCATCGTGCGCCAAGGTGTATTCAATCGCGGCGATGCGGTCAAAGTAGGTGTTGGAATCTTTGCCGACACTGCGCGAACGTTGCAGTTTCGGCGTCGGTTCCATCTGAATGTCATCTTTGACGCGCTGAACAATGCTTTCCAGCACGTCATAACAGTGCGCGGGGGCATTCAGCAGACGCGTGCGGAACTCAGGAATGACGATGGAGAAGAACACCAACGGGCGAATGCCGTTGCGCTGAAATGAGTGCTCGATCTGTTTGATGAGCTCGCTCAGTTTGTCGTCGGTTTCGACAAACGGAAAGGTCTTTTCGTTCGGCACAAAAGAAAACTGGCCGAGAACGACGTGACCCAATGTTTCACATGTAATCGCGGTTCCATCCGAAACGTAGAATACATCACGGCTTTGACAATCTATTTCCATTTTCGTTTAAACATTCAAATAAATTTTATTACGATGGTTTACATAATACCGATAATAAAACCCGGCATGCCATTACGGCCCCCACAGCTTTGAAAAATTCCTCGGAATTTTTTTCAGTTGCCACGTAATCGATTGCCCTCCCCTACAAAGCTGCAATGTTTCTGGAGAAAGACATGCAAAAGAACACCCTCTGGTTCAATAGCCTATCCATGGAAGATGTCGATAAAGTCGGCGGTAAAAACGCATCACTTGGCGAAATGGTATCTAACCTCGCCAACGCCGGTGTGTCCGTACCCAACGGTTTTGCGACAACCTCTTACGCGTTCAACCAATTCCTTGATTTTGAAGGACTGGACGATCGCATTCACAACCTGCTCGACGAACTGGACGTTGACGATGTAGAAGCCCTGCGCAAGACAGGTGCCACCATCCGTCAATGGGTATTAGACGCCCCATTCCCTGCAGATTTAGAGCAGGACATTCGAGACAACTACGAAACGTTGATTGAAGGCAACCCCGAGCTTTCAGTGGCGGTTCGCTCTTCTGCCACTGCAGAAGACCTGCCAGACGCTTCGTTTGCAGGCCAACAAGAAACCTTCCTTAACGTGAAAGGCATCGATGCGGTGCTGGAAGCAACCAAGCACGTGTACGCGTCGCTGTTTAACGACCGCGCGATCTCTTACCGCGTGCACCAAGGCTTTGACCACCGCGGCATCTCGCTGTCGGCGGGTATCCAGCGCATGGTGCGTTCAGACAAAGCGGCATCGGGCGTGATGTTCACCCTCGATACCGAATCTGGTTTCGACCAAGTCGTCTTCATTACCTCGGCTTGGGGTCTGGGCGAAATGGTGGTACAAGGCGCGGTGAACCCGGATGAGTTCTACGTGCACAAACCGTTGCTTGAAGCAGGCCAAGCGCCGATCGTGAAGAAAACCTTCGGTTCGAAGCTGGTGAAAATGATTTACGCCAACAGCCAGGTGATCGGCAAACAGGTTGAAATCATCGACACCACAGACGCAGAACGTAATCAGTTCTCTCTGAGCGATGACGAGATCAAAGAGCTGGCAAAACAAGCGATGATCATCGAGAAGCACTACCAGCGTCCGATGGACATCGAGTGGGCGAAAGACGGCATCGACGGCAAGCTGTACATCGTACAAGCGCGTCCAGAAACCGTGTGTTCACAAAGCGAACAGAACGTCATTGAGCGTTACGAGCTGAACAACAAAGCCGACATCCTGATTGAAGGCCGCGCGATCGGTCAGCGCATAGGCAGCGGTACCGTTCGTCTGGTCGATTCACTGGATCAAATGTCACTGGTCAAAGAAGGCGATGTGCTGGTCACCGACATGACCGACCCAGACTGGGAACCGGTGATGAAGAAAGCCGCAGCGATCGTCACCAACCGTGGCGGCCGTACCTGTCACGCTGCGATCATCGCGCGTGAACTGGGCATTCCGGCGATCGTCGGTTGTGGGAACGCCACCAGCACATTGACAGACGGCGCAACCGTGACCGTTTCGTGTGCGGAAGGGGAAACCGGCTACGTGTACCAAGGACTGCTGGACTTTGAAGTGCGCCGCTCATCGGTTGATGAACTGCCACTGCTGCCAACCAAAGTGATGATGAACGTGGGTAACCCGGATCGTGCCTTCGATTTTGCACAAATCCCGAACGAAGGTGTGGGTTTGGCGCGTCTGGAATTCATCATCAACAAAATGATCGGCATTCACCCGAAAGCGCTGCTGAACTTCGACGCGCAAACCGACGAGCTGAAAGCCGAAATAACCAACCGCATTCGTGGTTACAAAGATCCGATCGATTTCTACGTCAGCAAACTGACTGAAGGTATCGCGACCATCGCCGCGGCATTCTGGCCAAAACGCGTGATCGTGCGTATGTCAGACTTCAAATCGAATGAGTACAGCAACCTGGTGGGTGGTAAGCACTACGAACCGCACGAAGAGAACCCAATGCTGGGCTTCCGCGGCGCGTCTCGCTACATCTCACCGGTGTTTGAAGACTGTTTCGAACTGGAAACGCTGGCGGTGAAACGCGTGCGCAACGAGATGGGACTGAAAAACGTCGAAATCATGATTCCATTCGTGCGTACACCAAGCGAAGCGGCATCGGTGATTGACCTGCTGGCGAAGTTTGACCTGCGCCGTGGCGAGCAAGGCCTGAAAGTGATCATGATGTGCGAACTGCCATCCAATGCGGTACTGGCGGATGAGTTCCTCAAGTACTTCGATGGGTTCTCTATCGGCTCAAACGACATGACTCAGTTGACCCTTGGCCTTGACCGTGACTCCGGTGACGTGGCGCACCTGTTTGACGAGCGCAACCCTGCGGTGAAAGTGATGCTGAAGATGGCGATTGATGCGGCAACCAAAGCAGGCAAATACGTCGGCATTTGTGGTCAGGGTCCATCCGATCACGAAGATCTGGCGGAATGGCTGATGGAACAAGGCATCAGTTCGGTCTCGCTCAACCCAGACACCGTGATTGATACGTGGATCAAACTGGGTGAAGTGGCTGCGAAATAATTCGCTCACTGCTCCATCGAAAAAGCGCCGTCTTGCGGCGCTTTTTTTATGCCTGCTGGCCAGCCAATCAGGGCCTGCGCTGGCGGATAAATTGTTTGGGCGTGATGCGGGCAATCTGTTTGCACTCGCGCGTCATATGGGCCTGATCGGCAAAGCCCTGTTCGAGCGCTAAATCGGCGAGCGACACATGAGGCTGCGCGCGCAGTTGCTCCAAGGTCTGTTTCACCCGCACGATGCGTTGATACTGTTTCGGCGTGATCCCCAGCCATTTCTGAAACTGGCGTTCGCGCTGACGCTGACTGAGCGTCTCGGGCTGGCGATGAATGATATGCCCCACATCCTGCGGCTCATACTGCGCGATCAACGCGTGGCACCAACGATATAACGTAGTAATTCTGGCGGCCGGAGAACGCGCGCTTTGCAGCGCTAAAAAGACGGTCTGTGCGGATTCGGCAAGTGGGTGGTCGCCAGCAATACGCAGCGGCGTCTCCAACCGTTCACCAAACAGCTGATAGCCTACCGCTGGATGAAAGCGTACCCCCGCCACCACGGCTCCCGGTGGCAAGCCAACCTGATGGGCCAAGGTGCTGACCGGCAGCAACACCACACCCGGCGCCTGCCATTCGTTGTCCATTTGCACCTGCTGTTGCAAAATGAAGGTCACGCCCGTGCCTGCATCGCTGAGGAGTTGCCTGCGCACGGTTTGCTCGGTTTCAGGCGCAACAGAAACCGACCAGATTGCCTGAATCTGGCCGGCTAATAATCCCTGCGGTTTGAAAATCTCAAAATCTAAATCCAAACGGATGTTCCCACATTGCGATTAGTTGGGTTGATACAGTCCCACCTGCGGCTTAAACACTTTCACTATCCGGTTCCAGCTGTTGATGGCATTCACCGCCACCGTCAGGTTCACCATAGCTTTATCGCCAAAGGTATTCAAGGTGAGCTGATAGGCGTCATCCTCCACCGGTTGACCCGCCGTCAGCAGTTCTGCCCACGCCAACGCCACGCGTTCGGCCTCGCTGTAAAGTGGCATGTCTTTCCAGGCACTCAGTCCCCAGATTCGCTCGGGCTGCTCACCCATTTTGAGCGCGTCTTTGCTGTGCATGTCGATACAGAAAGCGCACTGATTAATTTGCGACACACGCAACTTTACCAGTTCCCAGATGGTCATATTCATGGTGTCCGACTGACGAAACTGGTCATGGAAGTACGCTTCTTGCGTGTACAAAATTTCCATGGCTTGCGGTGCGATGTGGATGTAGTTGATGCGTTTTGACATGGTCTTTCTCCTCTGTTTTTCACAGCATAAGGAAAGAGAAGCATCAGAGATTGAAGATTTTCGACATCCACCCGGCCAAGGTGAAGAATCGGTTCAGACTTTTATTGACCCGCCCTAGGCAAACCGACACAAATCGTTATGATGACAAGCTAAAACCCGATGAGAAGGTGCCCTATGACCGATGCCCTTATTGAACGATTTCCATTGCTCAAACAGCTCATTGCGCTACAAGAAACGCAATGGTTCAACCCCAACATCACCACACTGGCGGAAGGCCTGCCCCATGTTGGCCTGAGTGAGCAAGACGTGCAGGATGCGGCTGCAAGGCTGCGCCGCTTCGCGCCGTATATTGAACAGGTGTTTCCTGAAACCGCCGTCAACCAGGGCATCATCGAATCGCCGCTGGTCACCATCGATCACATGCGCCGTGCGCTGCAATCTCACTACCAAACCGACATGCCGGGCAAGCTGCTGCTCAAACTCGACAGCCACCTGCCGATTTCGGGCTCGATCAAAGCGCGAGGCGGGATTTACGAAGTATTGGCTCACGCCGAACAACTTGCGCTGCAAGCGGGTTTACTTCACCTTGAAGACGATTACCGCACGCTGGCAAGTGATGAACTGCGCCACTTTTTCTCGCAGCATCAAATTGCCGTCGGTTCCACCGGAAATCTCGGCCTATCGATTGGCATCATGAGCGCCAAACTCGGCTTTCGCGTCACGGTACACATGTCGGCCGATGCCCGTGAATGGAAAAAAGCCAAACTGCGCTCACATGGCGTCACCGTGGTGGAATACGACAGTGACTACGGCGTCGCCGTTGAACAAGGGCGCGCACAAGCGCAAAACGATCCGAGCTGCTTTTTCATCGACGATGAAAACTCCCGTACGCTATTTCTGGGCTACGCGGTGGCCGGCGAGCGCCTCAAAGCGCAGTTGGCACAGCGTGAAATTCGCGTCGACGCCGAGCATCCGCTGTTTGTTTACCTGCCGTGCGGCGTCGGCGGTGGCCCGGGCGGTGTCGCCTTTGGCCTCAAACTCGCGTTTGGCGATCACGTGCACTGCCTGTTTGCCGAACCCACTCACTCGCCGTGCATGCTGCTTGGCGTGCATACCGGTTTGCACGATGCTATCTGCGTGCAGGATTTGGGCATCGATAACCTCACAGCAGCCGATGGCCTCGCGGTCGGGCGCGCATCGGGTTTTGTCGGCCGCGCCATGGAGCGCCTGCTCGATGGCTACTACACCGTCAGCGACGAAACGTTATTTACGCTGCTGAAAATGCTCAGCGATTACGAACAGATTCAGCCCGAACCGTCAGCCTTGGCGGGCATGAAAGGGCCGGTGGTCGCACAGCGCGATCACGGCTATCTCGCTCAGCATGGTTTCAGTGACGCCCAACTCAGCCGCGCCACGCACTTGGTGTGGGCAACCGGGGGCGGCATGGTGCCGAAAGACGAAATGGACAAATACCTGCGCAGCTAGCTCGTTCTCACTTTCTCTTGGAGAAATTTGCCGCTGGCGCTGACCCGCAGCTCACCGTCAACGTGCAGCTGTGCGGTCAGCAGGTAAATTCCTCGGCGCACCGTATCGCAGTGCGCCGAAATCACCACCTGTTCCCCTACAACAATCGGGCGATGAAAGCGCACGTCCAACTGCGCCGTTAACGCTTCGATGCCTTGATATAACAAACAGTGCGTCATCGCGGCATCCAGCAGCGAACTGGCAATCCCACCATGCAGCTTTCCCCGATACCCCTGATGACGAGAACAGACGGTAAAGTGACCACTCACTTGCCCGCGTTCGTCGCAAGCCAAAGCCACGCCCAATGAATAAGGATTGTGCTCGGCTGGCGAGCACACCGCGCACATTGCGTGCGATTCTAACGCCTTGGTCATCATCCACCTCACTATCAAAAATGAAGTTAGCATATGCCAACAACAAATCGAATTCTGAGGTGGAATCAATGTTTGCAGCGAACCTGTGCACCTAGCGATTATTCATGCACCTGACGCTAATATTGACGTGTGTAGAGCTGCTTGAGTTGCGCCTCGGTCGCGGTTTGACAGCGCGCGGCTGACCATTCGCCATTGAGCCACGAAGTCCACTTGCGGCGCGGGTTCAAAATAAAATGCACTTGGCTGCCGATGCCGCTTTCGATCGCCACATCACCGGGTTCATGGTCGAACCCTTGCGTCACGTGTAAGTGCTCACTCGTGACCTGATCGCCGTTTTTCAGCGCTTGCGACACTTCGCGGCTGTAAATGCGCAGCGTCACCGGGCCAGTTTCTTTGACCACAATACCGCCTTGCTCAAAGTTACCCGCCACGATGTGCAGCGGCGCCACAATGCACAGTTCGCCATCCTCATTGCGACTCAGGTACGCGCCTTTGCCAGCTATCCCATGCAGATAAACCAGATGCCCCTCCGCCACAGTCGGCACGATGACCATGCCTTGCACATCGCTGGGGAGCCATGTTGCCGTCTTGTCTTGTCCATGTTCGCTCACCCGCGGTTTTTCCGTTGCCTGCGCCGCGCTTGATAGACCAAATGCCCATACGAGTGCCAACCAAGCTGCTATTTTAATTCGTCTCATCTTCTATTCTCCCTATTGCTCGATATCAAAGCGATTGCGGTGCGACTCGCTGCGCTGCGCCATCAGCACCAACAGCACGACCACGCCAATCACCGGAATAAAGAACACCAAACTCCACCAGCCAGAACGTCCGGTGTCGTGCAAACGGCGCACCGTCACCGCCACCAGCGGCAGAAAGCTGAGTATGCTGTACGCCACTTCCACCCACGGCGGCGAACCGGCGTTGATCTCCAGAGCCACCAATACAAGGCTGACCAGCAGATTGACCAAAAAGAACATCCAGTACGCCTGACGCGTCGCTCGCCCGGAAAAACTCAGCCCAAGTTGCCACGCCTGCCAATACCAATTCATCATCGCGCTCCTTTTTCTCGCCTATGACCTCTGTCGTTAAAAATGATGTCCGGCAGTTGCGCCGAACAGGGTCACTTTGGCGCAATCCCTTGGCGGGCGAGTCCTCGATCCGGTTCGAGGACTTCCTACATCCGGTTTGAGGACCGCAACATCTTCACGTGACGCGGAGAAATCGGTAGGCTTAGCACGTTGGATTATGAAACGTTGCCCATGTAAGGAAAGCCGATGATCGCCATTCCCCTGCCCTTTGTTGTCTCATTGCTGCTGTTGATGTTGGCGATCGTGTTGTGGGTCAAATCCGATGCGGCGACCAAACCCGCCAGCCTGTTTACCGCGCTCTGCGCCTTAACCACGGCCATTGTCGGCCTGCGCTGGACACTGGATATTGCACTGTTTCGCATGTTGCAGCCGGTGTGTGCCGCGCTGGTGCCGATGGCGGCCTGGCACTGTTTTCGCCGCGCCCACCAATCCGGAAGGCTCGCGCGCCTGCATTGGCTCGGGCCACTGGTGATTGCCGCCGGGTCGCTGAGCTATCCGTATTGGCATGCGCCACTGGATTTGATGCTGACGGCGCTGTATATCGGTTACGGTATCGCGCTGCTGCTGGCGTCGCGCAATGAAGCGCCGCGAGTCCGCTTGTCCGATATGGAATGGGTGCGCTACGCCGAGCGCATCGCCGGTTGCATGCTGCTGTTTTCCGCCTGTATTGATGGCGCGCTAACACTTGATTTCGCGCTGTATGAGGGCCGGCACGCGATGTATGTGCTGGCGGTCGGCTACACCCTGTTGTTGCCAACCTTAGCGTTAGCGGTGGTGATGGTGGCGCAAAGTACTTTGCACGTGGCCGAAGAAGAACCGCAAGCGAGCGCGCCGGACTCTGTCGTTGAGCAAAGCGATAACAGTGCCATGAGCGATGAACACGCACAGGCGATTCTGACGCGACTCGATGCACTGATGAACGAAAAGCAGGCATTTCTTGACCCGGATTTAACCCTGGATCGTCTGGCACGCAAACTGACGATTCCCGCCAGGCAGATTTCAATGGCGGTCAATCAGATTCACGGCCGCAACATCTCAAAAATACTCAATGAGTATCGCATCGAGTACGCCAAGCAGCGTTTGCTACGCAGCGATGAGAGCATTACGCAGGTCTATCTGAATTCCGGTTTTCAAACCAAATCCAACTTCAATCGTGAATTCAGCCGCGTGACCGGACTGACGCCCAGCGGCTTTCGCAAGAGTGTGAACTGACATGAGCTCATCCCTTGTCGAGTCGCCAACCTGAGCTAATACTTGTAGCAAGTGATTAGGAAAGTCGATGAGATGTGTGATTTCTCTTGTGCAGAGAAAGTAACGGAGGGCGCATTCATGTTTAGCACCGATAAGTTTATTGAGAATTGCATTCAGGCCGTCGCAGAGGGGGAACAATCGGTTCATGCGGTGGTGTCAGAAGCCATGTCTGAGACCAGAATGATGGCCTCAGTACTTGGCCAGCAAGAGCACGCTGGTATCCATCTGCTCTACCGCTCACCTGCGCTCACAATCATCAATTTCAAGTGGGCGCCTTACATGAATTTAATGCCACACAATCATCAGATGTTTTCGGTGGTCGGTATCTATTCGGGCAGAGAAGACAATATTTTCTGGCAAAGGACGCCAAACGGCATTGAAGCTCGAGGGGCAAAATCACTCGGAGCAGGAGACGTGTGCGTACTCGATACCACTACGATCCATTCCGTGCTCAATCCGATCGGGAAAATGACGGGCGCTATTCATGTCTATGGCGGTGACTTTTTCGCGCCTCACGAACCCAGAAGCGAATGGGATCATGAAACCCTGGTCGAACATCCATGGGATGTCGAGCGGGTGAAATCCGTGTTCCGGGACGCCGAAGAGAGATTCAACGCCAGCAAAAAGCCCATCTGACGTCGATTGAGGCAGGAACGCCTCAATCATTGAATGGCTGATATCTCCAGTTAGTAACGAAGACTCACGGTCAGGCCGACATAGGTACCGTGCTCCTCGGGAGCAATGACAGGGGCGAGCAAGTAGCGGTCGGTCACATATGCCCCGATAGCGGACCCAAGTGCGTGCGACGCCGCATCCAGAAATGCCTCTTTGCCCGTATTTGTCCCTCGCTCATATTCATAGTATTGCGACACAGCCCCTAAAGCCGTGCTGATATAAAAACCGACCCAGCCCCTATCCTCTTTAGACCACCAAGCGTCCGACGCCCATACAAATGCCCCGGCCATCGCCGCGCCGCCAACGGCATGGCTGAATTCGCTATTCACGCTGTTGTTACCGGCTTTCACTGGTGATGCCAATAACGCCAATACGACCAACAATAAGGTGCGTTTCATCGCTTTCTCCTCATTCTCATTTCAGGCTCACGGCATAACACACCCGCCCGACCTTTTATGAGTGTAGAAGACATTATGAGTAAGGTGGCGCACAGACAGGCGGCTTATGCGCTGCCTTCGCGTACTTCGCGGCTCTTATTCGCAAACCACGCCTGTAAAAACTCGATACATAACGCTAACTTAGCGGGCACATGATGCCTGGCTGGGTAAAGCGCGTAGAGCGTCAGTTGAGGCTTGTTGGAATCCGCGAGTATTTCCACCACCTCGCCGCTATCAATGGCGCTTTGTGCGACAAAGTCCGGAATAAACCCGATTCCAAGACCTCGTTTGATGGCTTCCATCATGAACATCGTGCTGTTGACTTTCAGTCGGCCACTGATGGCGACGCCATCCTCTATCGGCCAGACATGTTTGCCTTGAAAATAGCTGTAAACGAAGCAGTTGTGCTCCTTCAGATCTTTGGGCATCAGAATGTTGGGATGACTGGCTAAATAGCCCGGTGAAGCACACACCTTGTAACTGAAATGAGTGAGCGCTTTGCCAACATAGTTGACATCAATCGGCTGGCTTGACGCGCGAAACCCCAAGTCAAAGCCATGCTCGACCAGATCCATCTGTTCGTCGCCCAGATGAATATCCAGCTCAAGGTCGGGATGAGCCAACATAAAATCGGCAAACAAACCGGATAAATCAGTGATTCCCAGAGCCATCGGCGCATTGATCTTCAGCTTACCACGCAGGTTTTGTTGTAAATCCTGCGCAAAACTGTCAGCTTCGGCGAGCTTTGCCAGAATGTCATTCGCGCGCTGCAAATAGCCCTCTCCGACGGGCGTCAGTTGAACATTACGGGTGGAGCGATGCAGTAAGCGCGCGCCAATATCCGCTTCTAAACGTGAAATCTCTTTGCTGATCATCGATTTTGAGGTGCCAGTCTGCTCAGCGACCTTAGTGAAACTGCCCAGATTGGCTAAGCGCACAAAGAGCTCAATAGCGCGTAGTTTATCCATCCTCAACTCTCCCGATAAAGCCATCATTGTTCTCGATTTGAGCACAGTATATGCACATTATAGCTATATATGAAACCAATAGTGCGGACTAGGATAAGCCCATCACCGAGCGTTGCTTGCCAAGCCGAATCGGTGAAGAAATTTGTCTAGTTAAGGAGAACACCATGTACACACTCTATTATTCCCCTGGTACTTGCGCCATTGCGACACAAGTCATTTTGCTTGAGCTCGGACAGGACGTAAAAATTGTCGACAGAGCACACGTCGCTGATTTTGCCGCAATAACGCCAATTCAAGCGGTTCCGGTTCTGGTGGATGGAGAACATACGCTGACGGAAGGGGCGGCTATCATTCTGTATTTGTTAACCAAGCACGAAAACACCCTGCTTCCCAGCCACAGTTTTGCGCGCCAGAACGCGATTCAGAACATACTGTTTGCGAACGCTACGATGCACCCCGCCTACAGCCGACTGTTCTTTATCGCCGCGAATATCGATGATGAAGCCGTCAAGCAATCCGCGTTGAATCAGGCAGCCGATGCAATCAGCACTCTATGGCGCTATGTCGAAAGCCTGTTGCAGACCCAACCATACCTCGGCGGCAATGCCCCGAGCGCGGCCGATATTTTGCTCGCGGTCTACGCCACCTGGGGTGCGTATTTTCCGGTGGATATCAATATCGGGCCTCGTTCTCGTCATATGATTGAAACCGTGCAGACTATGCCGAACTTTCAGCGCACGATCGAAGCACAACGTATTGAATCCGAGAAAAACAAGGATAAATGATGCCCACGACGTTTAACGGCAATGATGATCGCCAGCAGATCATCGCCATCATCAACCACTATTTTGACGGGCTACACCGAGGTGATGCCGCACTGCTTGGGCGCATTTTTCACCCGGACGTGTGCCTGAAAGCCCCCGGCGTTCGACGCAGCATGACTGAGTGGCTAAACGATGTGTCGGAGCGAAAAAGCCCTGAGCAGTTGAGCCTCGCATTTAACTTTAAGATTGAGTCGCTCGATATCGTCAAAGATCAAGCGATGGCGAAAATTCATTGTCCGTTGTTTAGCTTTGATTACATCGACTTTTTGGGGCTTCTGAAGGAAGACGGACAGTGGCGCATCGTCAGCAAAATGTACACCGACGTGTCAGTTGAGGTTGAGAAACCTTAAGATCAGGAGAAAGAAAACATGCCTTATATCAACGTAAAAGTCACCGATGATGGTGTGACCAAAGAACAAAAACAGGCGATCATCAAAGGTTGTACGCAACTGATGGTCGATATCCTGAATAAGAACCCGGAGAAGACTTTTGTGGTCATCGACGAGGTCAACACAGACAACTGGGGCGTCGGTTTTGATCAGGTAACGGAACTGCGCCGCTGACTGTCATAGCGCAGTTAACCAAGCATCCACTCTCAACCAAGGGTGGATGCTTTGTCTCAATCAAGCATCGGTAAACACACTCAACAGCGGCTTTGGCACCCCGCCAGAACCAAATCCACCGAGGGCAATCCACTTCTCTGCCTATTGAGATAGTATTTTGCTGGAAAACGCGCATAATCGTCCGGTACAACTCTCAGAGAAGACATGACCTATGACTGATTTTCAATATTACTTCCATCAACTGCCTTGTTTTAACTGCAAAAAAACCACAGTAAGCACCGATCTTGGTTGGTTAACCGCAGCGATGAAAGATGATGTTCTGGCACAAGTGACCGCGATTATCGAACAAGGCAACATTGAGCCGGATATTTCGGTGAACGTGACTTGTACTAAAGACGAAGCGCGTGAGTATCTATTGCTGAACTTCTACGGCTATTCAGAAGAAGAGCTTGAGAATCAAGTTGAAGCAGAAGATGAACAAGAAGTCGCCGATGAGATAGCCGAGCTAGCGGCAGAAGGTAACGAAGCCATCGTGTTTGAACACGAAATCGCCCTGCAAAGTTGCACCAATTGCGATGTTGAATAAGAGCCCAAACCCGCTCAATCAGTAACATGAAAGGCATCTGCCACCTGAGGCGGGATGCCATCAATGATAAAGGCGTTAGTCAATCTGCTAACGCCTTTTTTGTTTCTGCGCTTTTCAAGCGGTGGTTATCGCTTGTTCTACTTAGAACTGGCTGCTGTTTATCTTAGCCGCTGTAGGACATCAGCCAGTCGGCACGATGATCGTGGTTGATCTCGAAGGCGATAGGTTCAGTGAAAAAATTGGCCCAACGTCGTCAGTAAATATGGCTCATCATTAAACAATGTTTCAGCACAATACTCGCAAATAGAATCTTCATAGATTATTTTTTGTGTAGCCGCGACAGGTTTTAACCGCAACTAACCGTAATGACTTGTTAACTATCCAAAACCGATGAAAGGGACTGAGCAATGAGCAAACTATCTATTCACTATTTTGATTTTCCCGGTGGACGAGCGGAACCCGCACGCATTGCATTACGTTATGCTGGCATCGATTTCGAGGATGTGCGTTTTTCACCCAAAGAGTTGGCTGAAAGGGCGAAGGCTTACCCGCTAGGCAAAGTGCCGGTGATGGACGTTGAAGGCCATCGGGTAACTCAATCCAACGCAATCAACCGCTATGTGGGCAAATTGACGGGCTTATACCCGAATGACCCCATTCAAGCGCTGCTGTGCGATGAAGCATTGGACGCGGCAGAAGAACTCACCGCGAAGGTTGCAGAAACATTTTCTTTGCAAGGCGAAGAACTGAAAGCCGCGCGAGAAAAGTTATGCGCTACGGTCTTTCCGGCGTATCTGACCTTCTTTTCAAAGAAACTAGCTCAAGCGGGTGACTACTTTGCGGACAATCGTCTCACGATCGCCGATCTTAGAGTAATGATGTTGCTTCGCCACCTTTGTTCCGGTGCGCTCGATCATGTTCCTGCGGATTTGGTCGACAAACACGCCCCCAAAACTGCAAGACTATCTGCAACGAGTCAGCCAACACGAAGTGTTTGTCAAAGGACACGCGTCATAAATGGCTCAGTTCCACTCTCACATTATCTCAACGGGTTGCCATCAATCACGTGATTGTCGGAATGTGCGAAGAGCAAATAAGCGCCTTTTTAAGGCCTTATCTGGGCAAATCGTGATAGTGGCGGCAAGAAGAAAATCACTTACGCCACTTCTGCCTTACTCTCTTCTTCCTCTTCAGATTCAGATTCCATCTCTTCATCGTCAGTGTCCGGAGTTGGCGTCATCTGCTCTTGTACTGATTCAATATCAACCCGTGGGTCGAGCGCTGCCGCCAGTGGCGAAGAGACTAAATCGCCCGTCGCCATGATGTAATCTTCGGTGGTTTGCACTTCGGCTTTTTGCTGTGAGTTGATGTATTGCAGCGTCAAGAACAGCACACAACCACACGCTCCCATAAAGCCATACAGCATATTATTGCCCAGCCATTGCATCACGCCTGAAGCAATCAGCGGGCCGATACTGGCTCCCAAACCAAAGGTCAGCAGGATAGTCGCCGATAGACCGACTCGCTCACTTTGTTCGACGCGAGAATTCGCCAGCGCAGTAGCCAGCGGATAGAGGGTGAACGCTAAGATGCCAAACAGAAATGTCATCACCAGTGCCGCAAAGTGATGGTAAGGCGTGAATGCGATACTCAGTGTCAACCCGACCAGCAACACACAGTTGATGCGAATCAGGCTACTGCGCGAGATGACATCAGAAAGTTTACCCATCGGCCACTGAGCAAGCAGGCCAGCTAAAATGGTAGCGGTCATGTAGGTGGCGACCTCTTCCGGCGCCAGCCCAAGATTACTGGCATAAGCTGGTGCCAGGCCGTAAAACGAACCGACCACCATGCTGCCAATCGCTACCGTAGTAAGCGCTTGCGGTGCTTTTTTCCAGTAATAGGTGATGTGCAGCGGCGCGGGCACCAATGGCGCCGGGTGAATACGCCGGGTAATTGCAATCGGCACAATGCAGAGCGCAAAACAGATGGCGATCAGCAGTAGCGGTTCCAGACCTAAATCGGGGTAGAGACTGATTGCGCCCTGGCCCAGAATCAACGCAAGGTACGACACGATCATGTAACTGGCGAACACCGTGCCCCGTTGACTGTTGTCTGCCTGCTCGTTCAGCCAGCTTTCCAGCACCATGTATTGGCACATCATGCCGATACCGACTATCAGCCGCAGCACAATCCAAATGGTGAGCTGATCAACTAATGCATGGCCCAGAGCGGATGCGGTGACAATCCCGGCACTGGCTACGAACGCACGAATGTGGCCTACCCGTGCAATCAAACGGTGACCAATCTTAGAACCAGCAACCAGCCCCGCGTAGTATGCCGACATCATGCCACCAATCCAGATTTCAGGCACTTGCATGGCTGAAAGGCGAAGTCCGAGGTAGGTCGTCAACAGGCCGCTGGCCAGCACAGTCAGCAGTGTCGTGCTGTACAAAGAGGCAAAAGTACGCAGAGGGTTTGTCATCTACAAGTCCTTGTAAACATGCCGAGGATACTGTCGGCAATGCGTCGCCCGTTGATTGGCGCGACGAGAAAAATGAACGTCTTGTTCTCAGGAATCCCCTCTCAATCTAGCAGTTCTTTAAGCGCAATGTACATGACTGAAACGCGTAACCGTGGACTGAATCTCTCAACAATTTTTGCGACGGTGAAACGTAAAAAAGGTCGCTAATGCGACCTTTTTTACACAATGTGTAATTATTTATCGGGTGGTTGCACTCAGTGCTACTTCAGGATCCGGCTCATGTGTGATGCGGTTGCGCAGATCACGACGAATAATTTCAATAGACCAGAACCAAACCAAGTGACCAACGATTTCAGACACGTGTTCATACCATGGCCATGCCATCACAGGCGGGGTCAAACCTAACATTGGGAAGGTGATCATATGTACACCGATTTGCGCCAGCGCACCAGCAAACAGGCCTTGCCATAATTTGATTTTCGGAAACTGTTCAGCCACCACACAGTAACCGACTGCAAACACGATAGAAAAAATAATGTGAGTCACGCCAACCCAGTTGAATACATGACCCGCAAAGGTGTACACCGCTTCATTTGGATCAATAACACCAATCCAGTCACGCAGGAAAACATAAGGAGGGTTTAAGAAGTTACGCGAGCAGTCGATGTGATCGGCAGCGCGAATCAACGATTCCGGCGCACAAGCCGCTTGGAAAAGATCACTTGGGCTACGTGGTGGCAGCGGCACTTCAGCCCCCCACTTCACGAAAGCAGAAACGATACCTGCGATTAAACCAATGAAGGCAGCCAAACCATAACGTCGGCGAGAAGGATCTGTTTGTTGAAATATATTCATTTTTTATTCCTGGTAATATTTTGTTACAAAGCCAATAACGTGAACAATATCACCCTATACACCGAAAAATATGAAGATAGATCAATTTATAATGAAACCGGTCACATTTTTATTTTTACTGTTAAAACTATCATCTTATGCAGGCCTAATTGACACGACTCCCGTTGAAGAAACTGATAAAACAAACAATAACAAATGGTTGAATCATAATGCCTCCCCACATAAACAAAAAATGCCCTGAATAAAAATCCAGAGCATTTCGAGCGCTTAATGACGCGTTATACGGAGGTGGGCGCACTCACTGTTCGCTTCTCAAACGCAGGCTGTTTTTTGCTCTGCGGATAGAGCACCAAACCAATTCCCAGTAAGAAGGTGCTGCATGATACCCACTGAGCGAGCGACAGTTGCTCATCGTAGATCGCGTAACCACTCAGCAGCGCAAACACCGACACCAACAACGTCATTGGCGCCAATTGACTCATCGGGTATTTAAGGACCATTTTGTTCCACACCCAATAGCCGAATACGGTGGTCGGGTAAGCCTGAAACAGCACTGAAATCCACGCATTACTGTTCCACTGTTGATAGGTGGTACTCAGCACGTCCCATCCATTCATGCCGACGCTCAGCGCGACCAAAGGCAGCGGCGCAAACAACATACCCCAAATGTTGAATGCAAAAGCCGAGCGCGTGCCCGATTTGCGTACAATCACCCCCGCCAGTGGCCAGCAAATTGCCGAGATCATGATAAACAACACGCCTGCGAGCGTAACGTTGCCATTGGTGTAAATGATAGAGACCACTAGCCCAACCACGGACACCACGATCCCTGTCGCCATGCGGGCGGAAATCACCTCTTTATACAGCAACACCCCGACCAGCACGGTGGTCAGCACATCGGTTTGCAGCAACACCGATGCCATACCCGACGACAAACCAAACGTGATGGAGCACGATGCCATGCCCCAAATACCAGTACCGAACACCAAGCCATAGGCCATCAGATAGCGCCACTGCACATTGGGTTTACGGACAAAGAAAATGATTGGAAACGTGGCGCAGAAAAAGCGCGCGGCGGCGATCAACAGCGGATCCATCTCGCTCACGCCCAGTTTGATCATCGAAAAATTGAATCCCCAGATTGCCATCACGCTGATGATGAGCAGTAAATCTCGTCCCTGCATTGCTTATCTCCTGACTTTTAACCTTGTCACCCAAGTCTCCCTTGCCGAACAAAAACAGTACAGATACAATTTTATAAAATTTAACCAGTACAATTTGGTGACAGCATGGCGCGGTATAAACAACTGGCAGAGAAATTTGTTCACGATATTGAGGCAGGGAAACTGACGCCAGGCGATCGTATGTTGTCGCTGCGCCAGTTCGCCAGCCAACATGGCGTCAGTGTCTCGACTGCCGTCAGTTGCTATGCTGAACTCGAAGCGCAAGGCTGGTTGGTTGCCCGGCCGCAGGCCGGATTCTTTATTGCTCAGCAAAGCCAGATTGCACCGCCGCCGAGCTGGCCACCTTTTCGCAGCACCGTCACCACGCCGACCACCATTCGCAGCCGCACGCTGGCACCTTGCGGGCCACTCGGTACATCGCGTTTGCAACTGGATAATCCCACGCAGCAGGCGCTGGATCGCAGCCTGCGCCGAGCGATGAAACGGGCCGCCAACAAAATAACCTATTACCCGGAAACCCAAGGCGAACCAGCCCTGCTCAACGCACTCGCCACTCATTTCACGCACTGCGGCTTTGCGCTCAACGCACAGGAGCTGGTGATCACTCACGGTTGTATGGATGCGGTCAAAAACGCACTGCAGGTTTGTACACAACCCGGCGACACCGTGGCCGTCAGTTCGCCCTGTTACAATGGCTTGTTGGATTTGCTCTCCCAACTTTCATTGCGCATTATCGAAATTCCCTCTCTGGCTGATGGCATCGACCTCGATCAGTTCGAACAGCACCTTCAATGTGGCCAAGTGCAGGCAGGTTTGTTCTGCACCACCCACATGAACCCACAGGGTATTACGCTCTCCAGCCAGCAAAAGGAGCGCTTGGCTAAACTTGCTAATCACTACCGGGTGCCCGTAATTGAAGATGACGTCTATCTGGAACTGCCCCATCGCCATCAGCCACTGCTGCCCGCCGCGTATTACGATGACGGCGGATACGTTCTGTGGTGTGGCTCAGTATCGAAAACCTTGTCCCCCAGTTATCGGATTGGCTGGTGCCGCCCGGGGCGCTTTTTTCAGCCGTATTTGAAACGAGCCTTGGGCGTGCCAACGCTGATTCAATATGCACTGGCCGATTTTATCGACTCCGGCGCTTACGCCAGTCATCTCAAACGGGTGCGTTACCAACTCAGTCAGCACAAAGCCTACTACCTCAATTACCTGAGTGAACATCTGCCAACAGGCAGCCGGATTACGCAGCCCGATGGTGGTTTGGTGTTATGGATGCAGATCCCCGGCCTCAATGCCAAAGCCGTCGGTGAGGCTGCTGAGCAGGCGCAGCTTGATATTCGTATCGGCCCTTGGTTTACAGAGTCTGAGCGCTATCAGGACTGCCTACGCATTAATATCGGCTTTGCGCCAAGCGAAGAGATAACCGGAGAACTGGCTAGGCTGATGACGGTCATCAAGCAGCACGTGCGCCTTTAAGCGCGAATGCCAGCGCAAAGCGTCTTGTGTCTAAGATTTTAAGCACAACATTGCACAAGAGATAGACAGTTTCATCGCCAGCTCCTAGACTTCTCATGCCGTGATTAACGTGCTGAAAATCATAACAATAACTTCAACGCCAGCTGGCTTAACTTTCAAAGGAACGACGAAATGAAACACACCCCGGTATGGGCAGGTCTGCTACTGCTACTCTGCTCAACATCAGGCTTTGCGAAAACCGTACTGACTGAGAAAAACCTCGATACTTACATGCAGGTGACCGAAGAGCTCGACGCAACCGCAGAGGATTCTTTTGACACCGACGAGACAACGATGCCACTGACCTACGCGGCGCACTGTGACTGGCAACGCCACTATCAACAGGCCGTCGCTTCAGCCCCCGCCAAAGAGGTCGCGGATGTGGAAGCAGCAGCCAAACATCATGGCATGTCACCGGTTGAGTACTTCGAGTTCACCCACAAAATGCAGTGGATGATGATGGAAGAGATGCAGATGATGCTCAAATCCAGCGAATCGTTACTGAAATCCCTGCCAGCGGAGAGCCGTAGCGAGCTCGAAGCGGAAATTGCCAATCAGAACAACGTGATTGAACTGCTGAACCGCTGCATGACTGATGAAGACAAAAAAGCAGCGCAACGCCTCAAACCGATCCTGATGAAAAAAGCCATGCAGATGATGGAAAACTAATTGGTTATTGTCGGGGCGGGCTTTAAGCCCCGGCTTTTCTCTGTGCTTCCCCGTTGCTATATGCCTGATTTTCTGTATGTTGGACAATCAAACATCAGAGGGAATCGGGAGAAAATATGGAACTGGAACTGTTTGTGGTTGATGCCTTTACCACCGAACGCTTTAAGGGCAACTCGGCCGCCGTTGTCCCTGTCACGGACTGGCTGAGCGACGAGCTCATGCTCGCCATTGCCCAGGAAAACAACCTCTCTGAAACCGCGTTCATCAAACGCCTTGCTGCGGACCATTACGCCATCCGCTGGTTTTCTCCTCTGACCGAAATTGATTTCTGTGGCCATGCGACACTGGCCTCCGCTTACGTGTTGTTCAATCACTTTGGCGGAGGCGATACATTGACGTTCGATACTGCCGCCGTCGGCACACTCAGCGTGACCCAGTCGGCGGACAAGCGCATCGCGATGAGCTTTCCCAATCGCGCGCCGCAACCTGTCAGTGACATTCCAGCCGCTTTACTGGAAGGGCTTTCCATCAAGCCTGATGAAGTGCTTCTCAGCCCTCAAGCCTATTTTGCGGTGTACAAGGATGAAGCAGCGGTGACTCAGGTGCTGCGCGATAACCAAAAACTCAAACAACTCGCACCGTATGATGTGGTTGCGACGGCCAAATCGGCCGACTATGATTTTATCTCGCGCTATTTCTGGCCCGCCAATGGCGGTGATGAGGATCCGGTGACGGGTTCAATTCATGCCGGACTGGCACCCTTCTGGGGCGAACGTCTGGGTAAAACCAAGCTTCTCGCTTATCAGGCGTCACAACGTGGCGGTTTGCTGCAGTGCGAATTGCAAGGCGATCGCGTCATCGTTTCCGGCCATGGCGTGCTCTATCTGCGTGGCAACATTCACGTTACTTAGCACGTTTGATGCCGTTGAAACCTCAACTCAGGAAGGACGACATTATGATTCGTGGACACTGTCACTGCAGCAACATCAGTTTGGAGATCCCGCGTCTCACCACGACAGCCACTGAATGCAACTGCTCTATTTGTCGCCGTTATGGCGCGCTTTGGGGTTACTTTACTCAACCTGAAGTTAAGGTCATCGATCAGGGGGCGGGTCTTGAACAGTATGTATGGGGTGATCAATGTATTGAGTTTCAGCGCTGTAAAGGATGCGGCTGCGTCACCCATTACACGGCGGCTCCGGGCACGGGCAGCGAGCGCCTTGCTGTCAACTATCGAATGTTTGATGCCGTGGTCCAACAGGCCTTGACCATTCGCCACTTTGACGGCGCCGATTCGTGGCGTTATCTGGATTAACAATGCGCAACCGTCTGTCGATTCGCTCCTACACTGCCCACTCCACCAGCCACATGCACCACTATCACCAGTTGGTGTTGCCGCTATCGGGCTACATCGACATTGTGGTCGATGATGTCGTGCTCAAATCTGGTTTGGGCGATTGCGTGGTGATTCGCGCCGGATCGCGCCACGATTTCAGCGCGCCGGAAGCGTTCCGTTTTCTGGTTGCCGATCTCAACGAACTGCCTGCCAATCTGACTCAGTCGGAAGTCGTGAGTTTTCTGCTTGATCCTTCAGCGTTGGCGTACATTCAGTTCGTCGACAAGCAGCTCAGTGCGCAGGTTGATAAACACATTGAAGCCATGACGCTGGAGCTGTTTCTGGCGCTGTTGGCTCGCCAGAGCTTTGCGCGCAAAATCGACCCGCGAATTCAAAAAGCGGTGCAGACAATGCGCGATAATCTGGCCCGTTCACTGACCATCATTGAGCTGGCCAACATTGCGTGCCTGAGCACCACTCAATACAAGAACCTGTTCAAAGCCAATCTGGGGATGACGACGTTTCAGTACCTTACCCAACTGAGAATGGAGCGTGCCCGCGCACTGCTGACTCACTCCGACTACCCGATTGGTCTGATTGCTGAGCAAGTGGGCTTTCAGGATCCTTCCGCTTTCAGCCGCAGTTTCAGCCGTTATTTTGGCCAGCCGCCCAAGTTCTACGCCAAGTAAGTTTTCCATCCCAACAATACATATGGTGAACTTGTAGCGGTGGCAACACGAAAAGCACCATCTCGGCGTAGCAAAGTGTCCTTTCTGCACAATTTTAAAAAATAATCGCTCTACTATCGGTGTTACTGATTTTTGTTCACCGAGAATGTCTCATGTCGCGTTCAATACGTTTCAACCAACCTTATTCCCTGCTGACACTGGCGCCGACTCTGTTTCTTCTGATGTGGAGCAGTGGTGCGGTGATGGTCAAGCTCGGCTTAGAACACGCTTCCGTCTGGAGCTTTCTGATTGCCCGTTCGGCCATTTCTTTCACGCTGACACTGTTATTACTGCGCCTGATGCGCGGCCGCTGGCGACCCAATCTGTCTCACACCACTGGGGCTACCCGGTGGAACCTACTGGGCTCCGGCTTGCTATTGCAGGCCGGCTATCTCAGTGGTTACTTTCTGGCGATCTCAACAGGTCTGTCTCCGGGCATCGTTACCGTCATTTTGGGCTTACAACCACTCCTGACACCACTGCTGACCGGGCAACGTCAGAGCCGACGCGCAATGCTGTTTCTGCTGTTTGGATTTATAGGGCTGAGCCTTGCAGTCGCTGGGTCGGCGCAACTGGACGCGCTGAACTGGAGCGGGATAGGTCTGGCGATACTGGCATTGGCAGCGATTACTTTTGGCACCATTTGCCAAGGCCGAATCAAGCTCGACAATCTGGATTCGGTAGTGTGTCAGAACAGTGTAGCACTGGTTATTTTCAGCCTTATCCAACTGACGCAACCCTGGCAGATGCAGTGGAATACGCCGCTTGTCATCTCACTACTGTGGATGAGTGTGGTGGTGTCGACCGGCGCGTTGCTGCTGTTGATGCTGATGCTCAAACATCAGTCCGCCAGTCAGGTCAGCGTGCTGTTCTACTGCATTCCGGTGCTGACGATTCTGTTTGATTACGCGCTATTTGGCACCACGCTCAGCCTGATGTCATGGGTTGGGGTGCTCACCGTTGCCGCAAGCGTATGGGGTTATCAGAACGACAAAGCCAGACGCGCGTTAATCGCGAACGCAGCGTCTGGCTAAGAGGGAGATATCACCTCAGGTGATAAGTTACTGATTGTGAATATCGAGCTTATTCAGCAGCGATGGAAAGCCCCAACCATTTTGACCCGGCACTACCGTTTCGCCGGTTAAATATTCAAACAATGTCGGTGCCAATGAGCCGTTCGCTTCACTCAGCAGCGGCTTTTTATTGGCTCCCACCGGCGCGCCCCAAAAGCCCAGAAACGCATCTTTTTCCAGATAACTTTCCCCGGCATGACGTCCCGGCACTTTGGTGTTGTAGCCAATACCATCACGCGGGAACAGGTTGACGGTGCCAGCACGGTCCTCTTCGTAGATGGCTGCTAACTGATTGACGGAATCCGGCCGCGCGCTAAAGCGGGTCAAATCACGCCATTGATTGGCATTACACCAACTTGCGACGTGATCTGCGGTCGCTTTATACAGGCATTTATCCACCAGCTTGGCGTAATGGCTGAGTGCCAGCTCGCTCGGGCGTGACAGATACGGGTTGAGCACCTGCACATCCAGCAGACGCGCTTTACCATTTACGCCAGCGTAATAGAGCTTGTCGCCCTGCTTGCGGATAATTTCATCCACCCGCTGACCGTCGCGTTCGCCAATCAGACGCACCGCACATTGCTTCAAATTGCAGGCGCTTTCGCGGACCGCCAGATAATCCAGCGTATCGCCAAGACGGGTCACGCTCTCGGCAATAACATCGATGGGTTTCTCGCTCTCTGCGGGTTGCCATTGGGTCAGTTCCTGATACACCGGTTGCACTGTCCAGCCTGCTTTGGCGTTAAAGAAATCCAGCATGAAGTTACCGCCCGCGGTCGACGCAACCACCACATCGACCTGATGATAGCCAGGCGGATTGAGCGCGTTGGTCAGCTTCGGCCCTTCACCTTCATCTGAGGAGATTTTCTCCAGATGAATCGGGATTCCGAGTTCTTTCGCCAGCGGAGTGAAGATCTGCTTTTCCGGATTGAGCGCAAAATAGACCGGCGCCAGGCCGTGGTCCCCCGCCATACCCCACAAAGTGCGCTCATACACACCTGCATCCCGATAAGCACTTTCCATCCGCCCTAACCAGTAATCAAGACGGTTAAGCTCGCCCGTGGGCATGATGACTTCATCGCTGAACGGGCCGGTAAAATGCGCAAAATGATCCGGCCACGGGTTGTACACCAGGGTGTAATCCGGCAAACCGTTGATGTCTTGCTCGGCGTATTCGGCCAGTGCTTGTTGCAACGACCATTTGCGGCTCAGGCGAGTGTAGAAATCCCATTTGGAAATGTCCTGATAGTGACTTACCTGCTCAATCAGTGTCGCGCGCACGCCATTCAGCGATTGCTCCACTTTCGCCCGCGATTCAAGGTCGCGCAAGCAGCGTTTCTCACCAAAATCGCGCTGCGCCTCGCCGACACCGAGGTTGATTAAGCCATCGTACGTGACGTGCGCATTCCAGTCGTATTGCGCGTTGCAGTTAAGCGTTTTGAGGTAGTCCAAACGATCAAACATAGTTTTGACATGACGTTCACCAACCAGCTTATCGAGCTGCAATGCATCATTGCCGTAGAAGTAATACGCCCGGTCTTGTTGGCGATCGACAAAGTGGAAATTGGGAATGCCGGTACCGCCATCGCCGGAGACTTTCGCCCCCGTTTTGATCAGCGGCAGGTTGCGCACGCTGATGGTGGGCGTCGAGGAAATCCCTACCTGAACGATATTGCTGTGCTCACTACGATAAAGGCGCTTAAAGAACGGCAAGTAATAGGGATCGTGATACGGCTGTTCGGCGAGGATTTGCATAAAGCGCACCTGCTGCTGATGCTCAGGCTGTTCATGAGTCAACGGCGAACGTACCGACTCCGCATTTACCTGACGGCGGTGCACTTCGCCGATAAATGGCTTACTCGGATCAACCAGCCCCTGCATCAGGCCTTGTTGCAAACCATCGACGGTAATCTGCACCGCAAAACGGCGCTGCTGCTGAGAACGCAGAAAATCCGCGACTTGTGCCGGGTTACTGTCGAGCGTGTCCACCAGCCAATCCGTCAAGCGTTCAGTACGCTCCTGCTGATACAAAAACTGGCGATACCCTTTGAGCACATTGAGGCGCACAAAATCGATCAGACTGACGGTCACAGCTTCTGCTTTGTTGTTGATTTTGCTGGCATTGGCGGGTTTGGCATCTTCCATCACCGCCAGCAGCGCATTTTTCATATCGCCGTCCTGCATGCCAGATGAGGCTTTCTCCAGCAGCCCAACCACTATGGGTTGAATTTTAGCGACCAACGCTTTGTCTTGCGCACTGCCGCTCAGGTATTGATACTGCTGCGGCAACTGAGCCACATTTTGCCACTCGCCCACCTGCACCAACGCATCATACAGCGTCACCAAAGTCGCGATGAAATCGCGATCAACTTTAATCCCTTCCTGATGCGCCTGATCTTTACTGCGCATCTGGGTTTCATCCGTCGGCTTATCACCCACATGATACAGACTGTGTTCAAAGCCTTTGAGCGCTTGCTCGTCGTACACGCTGCTAAGATACGCTTTGAACTGATCACCCGGCTCAATCCCGGTGTAACGGTCGTAATACTGATAGAGGAAGTAGCCGAGCGGAATGGCGTAGCCCGGATCGGAAATTTGCTTAATGACGCGAGCTTTGACTTTCGCGTCCAGCGGTAAAGTCAGAATGTAGGTATCGAGCGACACTCCCGCGATAGTAAAAATAGTGGCATCACGCGCCACGGTGGTCGAATAGCTGAGCGATGAGACAATCTGATTTTTGAGGATCTCAGCGGAGTTAAACACGCCGCCGATGATGGGCGTGTCCCCCAACGCCGCCTGAGCGGGAGAGGCCAGTAAACAGGCAGACACCGCTGCAATGAGCGGTGTCTGATGAGTCAATTTCAAATAAGACATAGACGGAGATTCCGTAAATCGTTATTGGCTAAGCTGCTCTCGCACCCAATCCAGCACTTCAATCAGTTGGTGATCAGGTATGTTGAGCAACCGGTCACCCACATACCACTCAATGAAGCTTTGATTCGGTTGCGGTGCACTCTGCGGGTTGCCTAGCCAGATTTTCTTGTCTGACGCCAGACGGTTACGCAGTACGATCGCATTGTCGACGCTTAGTGGCAGATAGAGGTGCAGCATGTTGGCCTGCGGCTCAATCGGGTTGAGCACAAATTCCGGATATTCAAGCAGGATTTGATAAACCTGTTGCGTGCGCTCGTATAGCGCGGGCATCATCGCAAGGCGCTGTTCAAACTGCATCGCAGCCGAGACCACATAAGGTGTGCGATGATATACGTTGCCGCCCTGACGGCGCATCCACACGGCCGCTTTCTGAATAAAGGCTTTGCTGCCAAGCAACATTGAGCCACCAAGGCCATTCACGCCTTTATACAAAGAGACATACGCGGTGCTAAACCCCTTAGCAATATCACGATAACTCTTCTGATAATACGCGGCCGATTCCCATAAGCGCGCACCGTCCATGTGCAGGTGGATACCCTGCTCGGCGCAGTATGTTTTGACCTCTTCCAGTTGTTGCCAACTTGGCAGCTGACCACCAATCTCACGCATCGGCAGTTCGTACACCGCCGCCGCAATTTCATCCGGCCAGGCTTTAAGATCTTTGACATTCCACGGACGATGGCGATCGCCGACGGGCAGTACCTGAAAGCGTTGCTGCATCTGATAGCCCTGCGCTTCATGCGCAAAGATGTGACAGGTTTCGTGCATCGCAACCACCGGGCAACGTTTTTCCTGACACACCAACTGCAACGCGGTTGGCTGGGTCATGGTACCCGTGATCACAAACAGCGCGGCCTCAAAGCCCAGTAGCTCAGCGACCTGCTGTTCAAAATTCTGAATGGTTTTTCCTTCTCCGTAAGCATCATGCACAGCATCATGCTCCTGGCACCAGTCTGCCATCTGGCGAAACAGTGTCGCCGGATCCGGTTCATGGTTGCCCGCGATAAAGGTGTGGCATTGTTGGCGAAGATCGGCATCCATACGTTCTCATCCTATTGCATATCGTCCAAGCAGAACGATATCACTCCCGAATGAATTTTCGATACTGATGCACTAAAACTGTGAAACGTAGTGAGGAACGAGCAACCCCAAAGCGTGATCAGCGTCCTTTGGCGGCCCGAATTTGTGTTTTCTGACGGTACATTACCTGATCAGCCTGTTCGAGTAAGGTATCGATACTGACATCCGCCACTCCATCCCCTGCCACGGTGCCGCTGCAAAACGCCAGCTGATAAGGACGACCAGCGGTGTGGTTAAACTGTGCTACGGATTGACGGAAACGTTCGATCGCGTTTTCAGCATCCGCTGGCAGTGTCGCCGACATAAACACCACAAACTCGTCGCCGCCGAGGCGAGCAAGCAGATCCGATTCGCGAAAGCTTTGTTTCATCAACTGTGCAAAATCTTGCAGCGCATCGTCACCGATGGAATGGCCAAGTTTGTCGTTAATCTCTTTGAAACCATTGAGGTCAAAAAACGCCAAACTGTAAGGCATGCTGTTGAAACGGCAGTGCGCTAAGCTCTTTCCTACCAGAGATAAAAAGCCGCGACGATTGGAAATATTGGTGAGCTCATCCATCGAAGCATTGTGCGTTGCCGACAGCTCACGCTCCGCCATTTTGGCCAGATCAAGCAAATCAACAATCTGGTCCTGATCCAGGTTACGCGGCTCGGTATCAATAATGCACAACGTGCCGAGCTTGGTACCATCCTGGAACACCAGTGGCACACCCGCATAGAAGCGAATGTGAGGTTTATCGGTTACCAGCGGGTTGTCGGCAAAGCGTTCGTCCACTTCAGCGTCATTGATGATAAACGGTTCATCGCCCAAAATTGCATGCCCGCAGAAAGAAACATCCCGCGGCGTCTCTTTCACATCCAGACCAAAACTGGACTTGAACCACTGGCGTTTCTCATCCACCAGAGTCACCAGGGCAATCGGCACATCAAACAGGCGTCTTGCCAGGCGAGTAACACGATCAAAACGCTCTTCCGGTGCGGTATCCAGAATGCCGAGTTTGTGCAGGTTGGCAATACGTTGTTGTTCGTCGAGAGGTTTGGCTGGTATTTGCATGGCGACTCGCCGTTTACACTGTTAACATAGTTCTACAATAGTTGAGTTGCGAAATCAGGTAAACCTTTGTCTCGTAGAACAAAGGCGTTGATTTCGACATTTTCAACCGCATATTACCTGACATAACTGCTCGTTCAAATTCAAAAAAACCATAGGTTCTTATGCAAAACCGCCAAACAATTACTCCCCCCTCGCTGTCACGTCAGCTGTTTCAGATGACCTGGCCGATGCTCTTTGGCGTACTGTCGCTGATGAGCTTCCAACTGGTCGACAGTGCTTTTATCGGCCAACTCGGCGTTCTGCCACTGGCGGCGCAGGGGTTCACTTTGCCAATTCAGATGATCATCATCGGCATTCAGGTTGGTCTTGGCATCGCGACCACCGCCGTGATTTCACGGGCGCTGGGGGCAGGTCAGGATAAATACGCCAAGCAGCTGGGCGGTTTAGTCGTGGCGATGGGCAGCATTGGCGTCGCCGTATTCGGCGTGGCGCTGTACTTGTTACGTCACCCGATTTTGTCGCTGTTAAGCGCGCCGGAAAGTGTGTTTACCATCATTGATAGTTACTGGATTTGGTGGGTCATCAGTGCGTGGACGGGCGCGGTGCTCTATTTCCTCTACAGTCTTTGCCGCGCCAATGGCAACACCATGCTGCCAGGGACAATGATGATGATCACCAGCGTACTGAACCTGATTCTGGATCCGCTGTTCATCTTTACTTTTGATCTCGGCATCAATGGCGCCGCGATTGCGACCATTCTTGCTTTTGGTATCGGTATTGTGATCGTAGCACCGCGGGTATCGGCCAAACATTGGATGCTGTTTGACTGGAGCGATTTGAATATTGCCCAGAGTGTGCGCTCCATTGGTCACATTATGGGACCGGCAATGCTGAGCCAACTGCTGCCGCCTCTTTCCTCAATGCTGGCCACCAAATTACTGGCAGGCTTCGGCACAGCGGCTGTTGCGGCCTGGGCATTGGGCTCACGCTTTGAATTTTTTGCCATTGTGTCGGTGTTGGCGCTGACCATGTCGATGCCGCCAATGGTGGGCCGTCTGCTCGGTTCAAGCAATATAGCGGACATTCGAAAACTGGTGACTATAGCGATTCGTTTTATTCTGGTATTCCAGCTACTGATCGCCTTGCTGACATTGGTACTGGCAACGCCTCTTGCCGGTCTGATGACCAGTGAACAGAGCGTGGAATCGATCCTCAACTGGCACCTGACGGTGGTACCGCTCAGCCTTGGGCCATTGGGCATCTGTATGCTGATGGTATCGGTGTCTAACGCGCTGGGTAAATCTTACGTCGCGCTGACCATTTCTGCACTTCGCCTGTTTGCTTTCTTCCTGCCCTGCTTGTGGTTGGGCGCGCAGATTGGCGATTTGAAAGGGCTATTTATCGGGGCGTTCATCGGCAATATTCTGGCGGGCGCGACCGCCTGGAGCATCTATCAGCGTGCATTGCATCGCATCGAAATGAATGTCCGTCAGGCTTAATATGAAAACAAAAAAGGCGCTCAGATGAGCGCCTTTTTTAATCATTGAGTGTTAGCGATTGCGACGCGCTTCCACTGCGGCAGCCAGTTGGCGCAGCACAGTTTCTGTGTCGTCCCAGCCAATACACGCGTCGGTAATAGACTGACCGTACGTTGGCGCTTTACCTTCAACCAAGTCCTGACGACCTTCGACCAGATGCGATTCAATCATGACGCCGAAAATCGCGTGTTCGCCACCTGCGATCTGCGCCGCAACATCTTCTGCCACCACCATCTGGCGTTGGTACTGTTTCGAGCTATTCGCATGGCTGAAGTCGATCATCACTTTCTGTGACAGACCAGACGCTTCCAGTTTCTGTTTGATTTCACCCACATGTTCTGCACTGTAGTTCGGCTCTTTACCGCCGCGCAGAATGATGTGGCAATCCGGGTTACCTGCGGTTTCCACAATCGCAGAATGACCGTATTTAGTCACTGACAGGAAATGGTGCGAAGCGCTGGCTGAACTGATCGCATCGGCTGCGATCTTGATGTTGCCATCAGTACCGTTTTTAAAACCAACCGGACAAGAAAGACCCGATGCCAGTTCACGGTGAACCTGAGATTCTGTGGTACGCGCGCCAATAGCGCCCCAGCTGATCAGGTCAGCAATGTACTGCGGGGTGATCATATCGAGGAATTCGCTTGCCGTTGGCATGCCCATATCGGTCAAATCCAGCAGCAGTTTACGGCCGATACGCACGCCGTCGTTGATTTCGTAAGTGTCGTTCAGGTACGGGTCGTTGATCAAACCTTTCCAACCCACCGTGGTACGTGGTTTTTCAAAGTAAACTCGCATCACGACTTCGAGCTGTCCGCTCAGTTCATCACGCAGCACTTTCAGGCGTTTGCCGTATTCGATAGCCGCTTCAGTGTCGTGAATTGAACATGGACCAATCACCACCAACAGGCGATCGTCTTTGTCTTGCAGAATGTTGTGAATAGCTTCGCGGGCTTGAAATGTCGTTGAAGAAGCGACTTCAGTCGCTGGAAACTTCTCCAGTACAGCAACTGGGGGTAACAACTCTTTAATTCGTTTAATATTTACATCATCAGTTTGGTACATCGCTTACTTCTTCCTATTACTTGTCGCTGCTGGCTATTCGAACGGAAATAGCCTCTCCCAAAGCAGCGTCATTTGCTCTTCCCGTAACTTATCCACTTCAAGCACCAAGCGCAACCATTATTTTTTGCCAAAAGCAATATGTGTAAATTATTTACACTTAAAATGATGTGTAATTATTTTTTTACACTGTAATGACTGAGAAAGAACTGGGCACTCTGCTGCGCCAGTTTGCTACGTTCTTCCTGTGATAACGACGGTTTCAAACCGAGGATTTGTGGCCAGAAACAGCTGCCCTTGATCAGGCTATGCAACTGGATATTAGCCAAATCGATATCCTCAATATTCAGTTGCTTATTATCCACCTGATGCTTGAGCCAACGGGCGAGTTGAGTCTCTTTCATCGCCATCTGTTCGGAATGCTGTGTCAATTCTTCTGGACGATACAGATAGTGCCCCAGCACGACCCTCGCCAAGTCGAGATATTCACCGGATGCAAGAATATCAATTTCACTCAGCAGCAGCTGTTCTAACTGCTCATGCAACGGCAAAGAGGCCAATTTGTCTGAATCCATTAGGTTCGCTGTCGCTTGCCACAGATCCGCCAGCAGGGTCATGACCAACATCTCTTTAGAAGCGAAGTGGTTGTAGACCGTGCGCTTGGAGACCTGCGCCATCGCGGCAATCTTATCCATACTGGTGTTTTGCGCGCCAAACTCGCGAAAAGCCGCCATCGCCGCCGATAGTATGGCTTCGCGCTTCAATTCACTGCGGGTCTTTTTCATTTTTCTTGCCTTGGTCGAATGTTCATTTTTGGTCAATATTACACTAAGCAGTTTACTTTTCACCACCCAATATGTAAACTACACCGACTAGTTTACTTTAAAACTTATAAGAAACGTCACAAACACTTCATGTTGATCGCTAAAGATACACCTAAGCGTTTGTGCCACAGCACAACACAGGAGGAAGATATGAATATCGAAACAACCTGCTCAACGGCGACTGAACTTCCGATGCGCGACGGCAAATTTGCCAACAGCGAGGTCGTGACCAAAACCACGATGCGCGACTTCCTGACCATTTCCTGGGCTTACCTAACCGCTGATCGCGAGGAAGCTGAGCCAAAAAAGCCGATACCTGTTCAGTCGATCACTACTGAGCAGCTCAACGATGAAAGCGAAGACGTTGTCTATCGTCTTGGCCATTCCACTGTACTGATGAAACTTGACGGCCAATGGATCCTCACCGATCCGGTCTTCAGCGACCGCGCATCACCCGTACAATGGATGGGGCCGAAACGCTTTCACGACACACCAATTTCTCTCTCAGAACTGCCTTTTATTGATGTGGTGTTGATCAGCCATGATCACTATGACCATCTCGACAAAGCAGCGGTAAAGCTACTGGCCGATAAAGTCGGACGCTTTCTGGTGCCACTTGAAGTGGGCAAGCTGATGGTGAAATGGGGACTGCCGCAAGAGAAAATCAGCGAGTTTGGCTGGTGGCAGAGTGCAACCGTTGGTGAGACAGAGTTTGTCTTCACGCCGACGCAGCATTTTTCCGGACGTGGCCTGAATGATCGCAACACGACCTTGTGGGGAAGTTGGGTGATCCGAGGTCAGGATAAATCGATCTTTTTCAGCGGTGATTCCGGTTACTTTGGCGGCTTTAAACAGATTGGCGATCGTTTTGGACCATTTGATCTGACTTTGGTTGAAACTGGCGCCTACAGTGCACTCTGGTCTGAAGTCCACATGTTTCCTCGTGAGAGCCTGCAGGCGCATTTGGATCTGAAAGGCAAAGTGATGCTGCCGATTCACAACAGTACGTTTGATTTGTCGCTGCACCGATGGTACGAGCCACTGGAGCAGGTCACTAAACTGGCGCGAGCACTGAATGTAACCGTCACCGCTCCGATGATTGGTGAACGTATGACCATCGCCGAGCCAGCACCGTTGGAAAAATGGTGGCTGAGCACCGTCAACGAGAGCGAACCAACGGCCGCAACCGAGCCATGTTTGAATACGTCTAACTAACTCTCGTCGCTGGCGCCTCAGAGGTAATGATCCAGTAGCAACGCGATAAACAGCATCATCAGATGATAAATGGAATACTTGAAAGTATTCATCGCCGAGCTGTTGTCCGGATCGTACTTCAGCGCCCACGCAGAGTAGATAAACCCGGCGCTGAGCACACTCGAAGCCGCGAAATAAATCACTCCACTCATTCCCACCAGCACTGGCAACAAACACACCAACGCCAGCAAAAAGGTATACAGCAGAATCGAAGTTTTGGTGTATTCCACCCCATGCGTCACGGGCAGCATCGGAATGTCCGCTTTGGCGTAATCGTCTCTGCGATGAATCGCGAGTGCCCAAAAATGCGGCGGCGTCCAGATAAAGATGATCATCACCAGCAGCCACGCGTTGGCGTGCAACTCTCCCGTCACAGATGTCCAACCAAGCAGCGGCGGCATCGCGCCAGCCAAACCAGCAATCACAATATTCTGCGGTGTCGCGCGTTTGAGATACAGCGTGTAGACCACAGCGTAGCCAAGCAGGCTGGCAAAGGTCAGCCAAGCAGTTAATCCGTTGACTCCCCAATACAAAATGGCAAAGCCGCACGCGCCTAAACTCAAGGCAAACAACATCACGCGGCTGGCCTGAATCTCGCCTGAAGGCAGCGGCCGCTTGTAGGTGCGCGCCATCATCGCATCAATGCGTCGGTCAATCAGATGATTAAATGCCGCCGCTGACCCGGCCATCAAACCGATACCTGACAACCCCAAGACTGCCGCTTTGAGTGGCATCAACCCCGGCTGCGCGAGGCACATTCCAACCAGTGCGGTCAGTAGCATCAGAGCGACCACTTTCGGTTTGGTCAGCGTGAGATAAATGTGCCAGCGACTGGAAGCCGATGCGGTATGGACCACCGCAATAGATTTACTCATGAGTCACACTCCTTGTTTGACTGACGGCGAGCGTCTGCGGCCAAAGCAGATAATTGCATTTGAGTACCGATATCAACAGCAACGCGGCGCCGAGGTTGTGCAACACCGCGATCGTCAGCGGCAGGCTCAGCAGTACATTGCCCATGCCAAGCAGTACCTGTACCGACAGAGCACCGATCAACATCTTGGCGGGTCGGAGATAGCCGAGCGCCCGTAACCTCAAGGCCAGTAATCCCAGCACGGCAATCGTCAGCATGGCGCCAAAGCGATGTGCTACATGGATGGTGAGTCTGGGTCCGTAATCGAGCACGCCAAATTCATAGCTATCGTGGCCATAATGAACCGGCGTAAACGCGGTACGAAAATCAAGATACTGACTCCAGTTACCTTCACACACTGGCAGGCTGCTGCACATCAGCGCCGCATAGTTAGATGACGTCCAGCCACCGAGCATGATTTGGATAACCACGACCCCGAGTGAAATCATGGCGAGCAGGCGCAGGCTGATCGGTGCTAAGGCATGGGAAACTGACGTTGATACTACCGCCTTCAGGCGCCAATACAGCAGCCACAAACAGCTCAGCAGGCTGAACCCACCAATGAGATGTCCCATCACCACCAGCGGCAAGAGTTTGAGTGTCACTGTCCACATGCCCAGCAGCGCCTGAAATACCACGATAGCCGCAATCATCAGCGGCAGCGTCATCGGAATGGGCCGATAGCGCAAACACAAATAGGTGATGCTGAACACCACCAGCCCGAGTGTTCCGGCGAAATAACGATGAATCATTTCCGGCCAGGCTTTGTGTGGCTCAACATCAAGATGAGGATAGAGAAACTCGGCTTTTTGCAGCGCGCTGGGCGAGAGCGGCACAGTGTAATGGCCGTAACAACCGGGCCAATCCGGACATCCCAGCCCCGCATCAGATAACCGGGTATACGCGCCGAGCGCGATGACCGCGAGCGTAAGTACGAGACTCAAGCGAACCAGATTCAGCCAACTGACGCTTGGGGTAGAGATTGCGAGACTGTGCGTTTGATTCGACATACCACCCTCCCTGATGTGTTCAGCCGACGCGCGATAACTTGAGCAGCTTACGCAAATCCGCCAGTACGTTGCGGCTCTGCGCGATTTGCTGTGACGCTTCCGGCTCGGCAAAACGCATCACCAACTGACCGAGCGGGTCGACGATCACCACATCCCCACCCTCAACGTGCTGCATAAACAGCGTATTCACCGGAATCTGTTTGAGCACACTGCCACCAAGCGCCGTCATGTCACTTTGATCGCTCACCAGCAGCACTGGCGTGACTCGGCCTTGTTCTTTGCCAAGTGCCGTATGGCTTTGGGCCAGCAAGTAAATCTGCTGCTGACATTCCGCGGCACAATGCGCGGGCACCACATACCCCATTTGCCAACTCACCTGTTCAAGCGGGTTAAATACTCCGAGCGAAGACATAGTGACCCGCGGCTCAATCAGTTGACCTTTGTTGGTCGCACCGGACTGATACCAGTGATTGGAGAGTACTGCCTGAGCGACCAGCGCGGGCAGCGCAAAGAACAGCGCGATACCGATCAGAATCAAGCGGCCTTTGTTTTTTGATGTCATTGATGCCTCCTTGCTCGCCATACTCTTAAGCCAATAACCAACGCGATCACGGCCAGAACTGCTGCCATGGTGAACCACTGCAAGGCATAGCCGAAATGCTTCTGTGCGCTCATCGCCAGTGGCTGCCAAGGTTGCGGATAGGGCCAGTTCGTCTGCTGTGGCTGAAATGCCAACGGCAGAATCGGCGTACCAAGCCACTGCGACAACTCGTCCATATTGAGGTTCTGAATCCGGTGCGGATTGCCCGCTTCCAGACCCAATGAGGAACTCAGTGGATTAGGAGAACGGGCATACAAACGCCCGGTCAGCGTCTGCGGTTCAGAGAGCCAGTCCACTTTCGGTAGCACGCGTCGGTCGTTTCCCGCTGGCACAAAACCGCGTTCAATCAACATCCAGTGTCCATCCTGTTGTTTCGCCAGTTGATAAGCGAGATAGCCCACTTTGCCGTCGAACGTTTGGTTATCGAGCAGGAATGTCGCGTCGGTATGCGGGTCAAACGTCACCGTAACCCGTAACCCGGTAAGCTCGGCCATTGGGTAACGTTCGAGCGCCACCGCCAAACTCAGCGGAGCCATCTGCGCTCGCGCGGCCAAGCTGGCTTCTAATCGCTGCTTTTCTTCACCACGCCCCAACTGCCAAAAGCCCAATTTGACCAGCAGCGCAAACACGACCACAGTTAATACAGCACCCACCCAGATTTTGCCCGACCACACACGCCTTGAAGGAGCTGCCATGCTGCCACTGGTTGTAAAAATTGCTTTGGTTTTGCTTTTACTGTTCATCATATTCAATCTGGCCCGCGCACTGATTCGAATGGTGAGTGAACCCAAAGAAGGCGAAGAAGAACGCCCGATGAGCTACTATCTCGGTCGCCGTTTGATGTTCTCGGCATTGGTGGTGATTCTGCTCATTTTCGCTCTCCTGAGTGGCTGGCTACATCCGAATGCCACGCCCTACTAATCTTAAAAACCTTTATAAAACATACACAAAGACGAACAGACACAGCCAAACCACATCGACAAAATGCCAGTACCAACTGCCAGCCTGAAACGCAAAATGGTCTTTAGGCGTGAAGTGATCTTTGGCGATGCGCGCCAGCAGCACCGTCAGGAATAGGGTGCCGAGACAAACGTGCAACCCGTGAAAACCCGTCAGCATAAAGAAGGTGTTGCCGTACACGCCCGACTGCAGCGTCAGTCCCATCTCGTGATAAGCATGCAGGTATTCGGTAGCCTGAAAATAGAGGAAAAACGCCGCCAGTATGATGGTGATTTCCAGCCACACCACCAGTGCCATCCGTCGGTTGCGCTCTAAACTCAGGTGCGCCATGTGCAGCGTGATGGACGATGTCAGCAGAATAATGGTGTTTTTGAGCGGAATGCCTTCCCATGGCATAGCCTCGGTCGTAGTGCCGCCCGGCGTAGTCAGTAGTGGCCACACGGCCTCAAACCCCGGCCACAGCACTTCGTGCGTCATCGCATTGTTGCTGGCCCCGCCCAGCCAGGGCACCGCGACCATACGCGCATAAAACAGCGCGCCGAAAAATGCGCCGAAAAACATCACTTCAGAGAAAATAAACCAGCTCATGCCTTGACGAAACGAACGGGCGATTTGCGCCGAATAAAGCCCGGCAAGCGACTCGCCGATCACATTGCTGAACCAGCCGGAAAGCATGTACAGCAGCACAAAAAATCCGGCAAACAGGATGACTTTGCCAATCACCCCACCAGCGCCATCTGTGCCCACGTGTTGCACGGTGATGCCCGCGCCGACCGCCACCATAAACAGCGCCAGCGCGCCGACGATCGGCCAGCGGCTCTGAGCCGGAACATAGTACGCATTCGGTTTGTCACTCATTGGGTTGCTCCTTGCGAAACAGAGACTCCCGCGTTGGCCAATGCAGGTTGCGGTTCCGCTTTATCCGTAATGTTGTACAGCGTGTATGAGAGTGTGAGAGTGTGGATGGTGTCCGGAATGTCCGGCTCAATATAGAAAATCAACGGCATTTCAGCGTGAGCTTTGGCCATCAGCGGCTGCTGACTGAAACAGAAACACTCTATTTTGTTGAAGTAAGTCGCACCTTGCCCCGGAGAGACAGACGGTACCGCCTGCCCCACCAAGTCCGAACCCGACAGATTGTCGGCCAGATACGCGGTCTGAATCACCTGCCCGGGATGAACGTCGATGTGTGTCACCTTCGGGGCAAACGTCCACGGCATGTTGTGGCTGATGTGCGCCATAAATTCGACCCGTATGGTGCGCGATTCGTCGATCTGCATGCCTTTGGGCTGAATGGCGGCTACCTCATTAGTTTTGCCATTGATGCCCAGCTGTTTGCACATCACGTCATATAGCGGCACCAGCGCGAAACCAAAACCGAACATCAGCACCACCGCCAGCAGCAGCTTAAAGGTCAGTTTACGGTTGGCTTGGCCGGAAGTTGGCTGCGTCATCACTCACCTCCTACTCTTCCACTTTTGGCGGAGTTGAGAAGGTGTGATGCGGCGCGGGGCTCGGTACGGTCCATTCCAAGCCTTCAGCACGTTCCCATGGTTTTGCGGCAGCTGGCTCACCGCCGCGCACACACTTAATCACCAACCACAAGAAAATCAGTTGAGACAGACCAAACGCAAACCCGCCGATGGAAACTATCTGGTTCACATCCGCAAACTGAATCGCATAATCCGGAATTCGGCGCGGCATCCCCGCCAAACCAAGGAAATGCATCGGAAAGAACAACACATTGACCGAAATGACCGAACACCAGAAATGCCAGCGACTGAGGCGTTCGTCATACATGTGTCCGGTCCATTTCGGCAGCCAGTAATACGCCGCGGCCATAATCGAGAACACCGCGCCGGAAACCAGTACATAGTGGAAATGCGCCACCACAAAATAGGTGTCGTGATACTGGAAATCCGCCGGCACAATCGCCAGCATCAGGCCGGAAAAACCGCCGATGGTGAACAGCACAATGAAGGCGATCGCAAACAGCATCGGCGTTTCAAAGGTTAACGAGCCTCGCCACATGGTCGCGACCCAGTTAAACACTTTCACCCCGGTTGGCACCGCAATCAGCATGGTGCAATACATAAAGAAGATTTCGGCAAACACTGGCATCCCGGTCGTGAACATATGGTGTGCCCACACCAGAAACGACAGAATCGCGATACTGCTGGTCGCGTAGACCATCGAGTGATAACCAAAAAGCTTCTTGCCGCTAAATGCGGGAACGATCGCCGAAATGATACCGAATGACGGCAAAATCATGATGTACACTTCCGGGTGACCAAAGAACCAGAAAATGTGCTGGAACATCACCGGATCGCCGCCCCCCGCCGCGTCGAAAAAGCTGGTGCCGAAGTACTTATCGGTCAGCACCATGGTGACCGCGCCGGCCAACACCGGCATCACCGCGATCAGCAGAAAGGCGGTGATCAGCCACGTCCAGACAAACATCGGCAGCTTAAACCAGGTCATGCCTGGCGCGCGCATATTGACGATCGTCACGATGACGTTGATCGCCCCCATGATGGAACTGATCCCCATAATATGAACAGAGAACACAAACAGTGCAGTGCTATCCGGGCCATAAGTGGTGGAGAGCGGCGCGTAGAAGGTCCAGCCGAAATTGGGCCCGCCCCCTTCGGTAAACAGCGATGACAACAGAATCAAAAAGGCAAACGGCAAAATCCAGAAACTGAGGTTGTTCATGCGCGGCAACGCCATGTCCGGCGCGCCAATCATCAGCGGGATCATCCAGTTCGCCAAGCCGGTAAAGGCTGGCATCACCGCACCAAAGACCATGATCAATCCGTGCACCGTCGTCATCTGGTTAAAGAACTCCGGTTTCACCAGTTGCAGACCGGGCTGGAACAGTTCGGCACGAATGACCATCGCCATCGCGCCGCCAATCAAAAACATGGTGAAACTGAACCACAGATAAAGGGTACCTATGTCTTTGTGATTGGTGGAATAGAGCCAGCGGGTCAGCCCTTTCGGCGGACCGTGATGTTCGTGTTCATCCAGCGCCAGCGTGCTGTTTGCACGGCTGAGATCCGCATCCGTTACCGGAGCCGATTTGGATTGTTCGGTGGACGGTTTCATTGCCCCTCCTTGCCACTGGCTTGTCCCTGAGTTTTAAACGCATTGATGTCTGACGCTTGCACCGCATCGCCGGTATTGTTGCCCCACGCATTGCGTTCGTAAGTAATGACCGCCGCCAGCTCTTTCTCACTCAGCTGGTTACCAAATGCCTGCATGGCCGTACCCGAACGGCCATCGACCACTGTAGCTATATGCTGATGCACATCGCCGGTGGTGACCGGGCTGCCTTTCATCGCAGGGAACGCCCCCGGAATCCCGAGCCCCGTTGGCTGGTGACAGACGGCACAGCGGTCGAGATACACTTTCTCGCCCAGCGTCATCAGCTCATCCAGCGACATCGAACTTTGCAATGCTTTTTCGGCTTCCTGTTTGGCCAGCGCAACTTCCGCTTTCTTATCGTTCAGCCATTGGTCGTAATCGTCTTCGGCCATCGCCTGTACCACAATCGGCATAAAGCCATGCGCCCGGCCACACAGTTCAGCACACTGGCCGCGGTAGACGCCCGGCTCTTCAATCCGGGTCCATGCTTCATTGATAAAGCCGGGAATGCTGTCTTTTTTGACGGCAAAGGCAGGCACCCACCAAGAGTGAATCACATCATCAGAAGTGAGCAGAAAGCGGATTTTACGGTGCACCGGCACCACCAGCGGTTGATCCACTTCCAACAGGTAGTGCGCGCCTTTAGCTTCAATCCCGTCAATTTGCTTTTGAGACGTGGCTAGCAGGCTGTAGAACTCCACGCCCTCATCGAAATAGCTGTAGTGCCATTTCCACTGTGAGCCGGTGATTTTGATGGTTAAGTCCGATTGAGACGTGTCTTCCATCGCCACCAGTGTTTTGGTGGCCGGAATGGCCATCGCGACCAGAATGACGATCGGAATGATGGTCCAGATTATTTCAACTTTGGTGCTTTCATGAAAATGTGCCGCCACCGCACCTTTGGATTTACGATGCTTGAAAATGGCGTAGAACATGGCACCAAACACCACCAGCGCAATCGCAACACAGATGTAGAAAATCAGCATGTGCAAGTGATACACCTTGCCACTGATTTCGGTGACACCGGGTGTCATGTTCAGTGATCGTTCAGCAGAAATCGCTGGGGCCGCAAAGCCGATCAGGATCAGATCAGTCCACAGCCACAGATTGGTCACAAATCTTCTCAAGAGAGATCTCCTCTGCTCAGCCGCACGGCATGTGCGTTTCTGGATGGGCTCCGTGTGAACAGCGAATTCGACACAATTTGTTATATTTATGTTAACTAAAGGCTAGTTAGTGTTTTGCGTTTGTTCAAGAAACGAACAATAAAGTCTTGAGGGAGATAAGTGACTGAAAATTTGTCCTAAGATTGGAGTAGGCGAAGACTTGGGCAACCATGCTGCGAAAGCATCAGGCCATAAAAGTTTAGCGATTGCGCCCTCATAATCGAGAATAAATATCACTTACACTAACAACTCAATGAACAAAATAAGGTGACAACCATGATGCAACAAGTCACGCAATGGTTAGCGAAAGATCCCGATCCAAGAACCCGCGAAGAGCTTCAGGCGCTGATTGATGCGCAGAATCTTGACGAACTGCAGGAGCGATTCAAATCCCGACTGGAATTCGGTACCGCTGGCCTGCGTGGAAAAGTCGGCTGTGGCCCAAATCGAATGAACCGCTTGGTGATTCAGGAAACCGCAGCCGGACTCGGAGAATACCTCATCAAACAAGTCGACAATGCCAAAATGCGTGGTGTGGTGATTGGCTATGATGGTCGCCCGGATTCGCAACAATTTGCCCACGACACAGCAGCCGTGCTGGCATCACTTGGCATTAAAGTTTATCTGACCTACAAAGTCGCCCCGACCCCAGTCGTGGCATTTGGCGTAAAACACTTCAATGCGGCCGCCGCCGTGGTAGTGACTGCCAGTCACAACCCACCGGAATATAACGGCTTTAAAGTCTACTGGGAAAACGGCGCGCAAATCATTCCACCGCACGATTCCGGTATTGCTGGCGAAATCGATCTGGCCGCTCAGCGCGCGGTGCCGTTGATGTCTTTGGATGACGCCCATCAGGTCGGTCTGCTGGAATGGCTGGACGACGCCTACTACCAGACTTACCGCAAAACCATTGACAACAGCCCACTGCTGAACAATCACACCAACCCACAAGCTGTTACCATCGCTTACACCGCAATGCATGGCGTCGGTGCTGAAATGGCCGAGACGCTGCTACACGATGCAGGCTTTAAAAATCTGCTGAGCGTGAAAGAACAACGCGAGCCGGATGGCACCTTTCCGACCGTGAACTTCCCCAACCCGGAAGAAGCCGGCGCGATGGACATGGTGATTGCGCTTGCCGACTCTATCGACGCTGAACTGGCGTGCGCCAACGACCCGGATGCCGACCGCTTTGCCGTGGCCGTACGCAAACCTGATGGCCGCTATCAGATGCTGACCGGCGATCAGGTCGGAACGCTGTTTGGTCATTACTTGCTGAGCAAAACCAACGCCAGCAAACAATTGGTGGGCAACACCATCGTGTCATCGAGCCTGCTGGGCAAAATCGCAGCGGCACATGGGGCGAAATATTATCAGACTCTCACGGGCTTTAAGTGGCTGACCAACATCGCCATGCAACAGCAAAGCGAGCAACATCAATTCCTGTTCGCCTACGAAGAAGCGCTGGGTTACACCGTAGGTAATGCGGTGTGGGATAAAGACGGCCTGTCGGCGATGGTGGCGTTTGCTCAGCTTGCGGCCGAGTTGTACGATCAAGGCAAAACCATCTGGGATCAGCTGGAAGCCATCTACCGTCAACACGGTTTGTACGTCACGGCGCAGCGCAGCATCGCACTCGATCCTGCGGCACCACCTGTCGGTGATCGCCTGCGCAATGAACCGCCGCACGAAATTGCCGGCAAAGCCATCATCAGCACCGATGATCTGAAGCATTCCGTACGCCGCTTTAAAGACGGCACGACAGAAAGCATCGACTTACCAAGCAGTGACGTGCTGATTTATCACCTTGATGGCGGCGCACGTGTGATTGTTCGCCCATCCGGTACGGAGCCAAAACTGAAGTGTTACTACGAGGTGGTGGGCAGCTTTGCTCACAACGAAAGCTTCGAAAGTGCCCAGGAGCGTGCCGATGAACAGATGGCGCTGCTGATCAGCGAGCACCAGACCAGCCTGCAAGGTCATTAATCATGCGAAAAGCCCCGCCGAAGCGGGGGCTTTTTATTGCCATGAATTCGCGCTTAACCAGTGAACTTACACCAGTTCAGCCAGCATGCTTTCATCGTATGCTTTGACTGCCTGACCATCACGCACCAGCGACACGTAATCCGGGTTGGCAATGAACGCACGACCGATCGCCAGCAGTTCAAACAGACCTTGTTCAATTGCCTGAGCGCCAGTTTGTGCAGTGAAACCACCCACCGCCATCAGCGTTTTCGAGTAATGCTGACGCATGTATTCCGACACTTTACCGCCGAGATAATCAAACTCCATGCTGTCGTCAAACATACCTTCGTGCAGGTAAGCCAATTCGCGTTGTTCCAGCTCGGCCAGCAGATAGTCAAATACCGCGCGGTCACGTGGATCCGGACTGATGTGCGCATACGCACCCGGTGACAAACGTAAACCGGTGCGGTAACCGCCGATGCGTTCAATGATGGCATCAATCACCGCCAGCGGGAAACGCGCCATATTTTCCGGCGTTTGACCAAATTCATCATCACGCAGGTTGGTGTCGTAGTGCAGGAACTGATCCAGCAGGTAACCGTTCGCGCCGTGGATTTCGACGCCGTCAAACCCGGCCACAATCGCGTTTTCAGCCGCGACTGCGTAGTCTTCAATCAGTTGGTCAATCTCTTCTTTCGTTGCCGCTTTTGGCACGGTGTAAGTCAGATCGCGACGACGCGGCACCGTTCCTTCAAACGCGACCGCTGAAGGTGCCAATACGTATTCACCATCAAAAAATGCCGGATGCGCAACACGGCCAGTGTGCCACAGCTGAGCGAAAATCTTACCGCCACGTTCGTGCACTGCCGCAGTCACTTTCTTCCAGCCTTCCACTTGTTCAGCAGAAAACAGACCTGGTGTGCTTGGGTAACCCTGACCGTCCGGGCGAATAATCGTCGCCTCAGAGATAATCAGGCCAGCATCGGCACGGCGCGCATAGTACGCCGCCATTTCATCAGTCGGAACCAGACCTTCGCCCGCCATACAACGGGTCAGAGGTGCCATCACAATACGGTTATCCAGAGTGATCTGGTCATTCAGTCGGTAAGGTTGAAACAGTAAATCGGTCATCGCAATGTCCTTGCTTTTAGTCAATGCGCTTATGCTAGATCAAACTTGAACGATCATTCAAGATATATTTTGAATGATCGTTCAAGAATTTTTGTCAGCGCAGAGAAATCGGAGTAGAATCGCACCAACATAATTGAGTTAGAGAAGCGATGTGCGCGTAGCCGAATTTGACAGAGAGCAGGTATTGCGCTCTGCGATGTACGAATTTATGTCGAAGGGATTCAACAAAACCAGCATGCAGGACCTGAAAAAAGCCACCGGTCTGCACCCTGGTTCGATTTACTGTGCCTTTGAGAATAAACGCGGCTTACTGCTGGCAGCGCTGGAACATTACGCCTGCGAGCGCACCGAGGAATTCAACGCCATCTTTGCCGCACAACCGACCGTGATGGAAGGGTTGAAAAGCTACTTTTGCATGGTGGTGGACGAGTGTGCACGCGAAGAGATCAAGGATTGTTTGCTGCAAAAGGCCCTGAGTGAGTTGTCCCAGCAGGATGACGAAGTAGAGCAAGTGATTCGCGACACACTGAATATCTGGAAGCTTGGTTTGCTGGCGCAGCTCAATCAGGCGCAGCAGCGCGGCGAAATCGCCCCGGATGCGGATTGTGATTTTCTGGCAGAGTATCTGGTGATGGGTATTTACGGCCTGCGCTCATTTGCCCACACCAAGCCGAAGAAAGAGCTGCTGTGCAAAATGTCCGATCAGTTGCTCTCGACCATTCAGGCATAACTTCAAGCATCCATTCAGACACGACAAAGGCACCCTTCGGTGCCTTTGTCGTTTTGATTTCGATGGTGTGGAATTAGCGCAGCAAGTCGCTCAGCATCCACAACGCCAGCACAAAGAAAATCAACCCCATCAGCTTGTGCTGATAAGTACGGAACTTCTCATTATCGAGCAGAGACTGACCAAATACTCCCACCGCCCCAACCAGCAGCAGGTTAAACAGCAAGCCACACACATTGAGCAGCAGTCCCAGTGCCAGCATTTGTTCTCCCGACGTCGCGGCAATATTGCCTGAAACAAACTGCGGCAAAAACATCACAAAGAACACCAGAGCTTTCGGATTGAGCAGATTGCTCACCAGCGCACGCTGATAAAAGGTGCTCGCCATCGTCTGGCTGCCCTCGAGTTCCGGTGCCTGCGCCGCATTGGCACGCATGCAATCAAAACCCATTTTGAGCAGGTAAGCTCCGCCGAGCAGATGCAGGATCTGCAGCGCCACCGGGCTCATGGCAATCAATGCCGATACGCCCAGCGCGGCCAACATGGTGAGGATAATACCGGAGGTCGCATTGCCCAGGCTGGCAAACACCCCTACTTTTCGTCCGTAGCTGAGACTCGAACTGGCGATCAGCAACATATCCGGCCCCGGCAGCAGCAACAACGCCACCACCGCAGTGAGATAGACCGGCAAAACAGCAAAGTCGATCATAGTAAATATTTTATAGGAATCAGGAAGCGGCGGATTTTATATCAACAACATCGATCAATCCAATACCATCATCCAACTAATTAAAGGTAATTGGTTAATGATTTCATATTTAATCACATGAGCAATTTTGTACAAAAAACGCGGTACGGTTTGAAGTAGACTGAACAGCCGTCGTGCAAAGAGTGGATTATGGATAAACAACGCGCCCCAAAATCAAAGGAAAGTGCCAAGTTTCAGGTGGCCGACGAACTCGGCGGCATTGAGCTGCTTGATGCCCAATACGAAACACAGAACTTTTCCCGTCACAGCCACGAAGGGTATACCGTGGGTGTGATTGAGCGCGGCGCACAACGTTTCTACCGCACAGGCGGCAACCATGTTGCCCCGCAAGACAGCATCATTCTGGTCAACGCCGACGAAGTGCACACCGGCCATTCAGCGGTCGAAGGCGGCTGGGCCTACAAAGCCATGTACCCGTTACCCGAGCAATTTCAGGCTATCTCGCGCGAGCTGGGCAATGGTGGTTACGGCACTCCCTACTTTCCCGAAGCCGTGGTTTACGATCCGGAACTCGCCAATCAATTTCGCCTGGTGTTTGATACGCTTGAGAAATCCGACAATCGCCTGTTGCGTGAAACGCTGGTGTACGCCAGCCTGGTCAAGCTGATGGCGCGTCACGGCAAAACGCCGCCGAAGCCGGTCGAGATGTCTAAAGCGCAGCAGCAACTGACTCTGGTGAAAGAGTTTCTGGATGATTTTCCGCAGGCGGATGTCTCGTTAGAGGAACTGGCAAAACTGGCGGGGATCAGCCCGTTTCATCTGGTGCGGGCGTTTCAAAAACAGTTTGGCTTTCCACCACACGCTTACCAGATTCAGGCTCGCCTGCGTTACGCACGCACGCTGCTTAAAGCAGGCCACTCGATTTCCGATACCGCGCAGGAATGCGGCTTTCACGATCAAAGCCATCTGCACCGTCACTTCAAAAAGGCAATGGGCATTACCCCTAAACAATACGTTCAGCATTGAACCGCCTGCCCGGTTGAAGTGAGCAACTTTGTACAAGTAATTGCCCCGCGGCTGTGATGTGATGAATCTTGCCCGCTCGCATCCCAGTAGCGGCGACGCACTGTATCTTTACGCCAGTTGCGTATAAAGTCAGCATTCACTATCAGGACGATTTCATGAGTAGTACCGTTTTGTCTCAACATTCTCACACCGAATCCAAATCCCGCCTGTTCTGGCAGGGAACCGTCGCCATGCTGCCGCTGAGCGTGGCTGTTTTGCCCTGGGGGCTGCTGGCTGGGTCATTCGCGATTGATGCCGGACTCAACCCGTTTGAAAGTCAGGCACTGTCAGCCATTTTGTTTGCCGGATCGGCGCAACTGGTTGCGACCGGCATGATCAAAGCGGGCGCAGGTTTGATGACGATGCTGATCACGACCCTGTTTATTACCTCGCGCCATTTTCTCTACAGTGTGTCGATGCGCAGCAAAATCAGTCCACTGCCGACACGCTGGCGTTTAGCGTTGGGCTTTCTGTTAACCGATGAGCTGTTTGCGCTGTGCGGTCAGCAAAGTGAACAGCAATTTAATCGCTGGTATGCGCTGGGAGCTGGGCTGAGCTTCTATCTGATCTGGAACCTCGCGACTCTGGTCGGCATTATCGCTGGCAGCTACATTCCGGCACTGAACGAACTCGGCTTGGAATTTGCGGTTGCCGCCACTTTTATCGCCATCGTGGTGCCGAACATTAAGAGTTTGCCAGTGGTGGTGTCGGTGGTGGTGGCGCTGCTGTTGTCCGTTGGCCTGACGGTGCTCCGTGTGGATGGCAGCCTGATGATTGCAAGTGTCGGCGCCATGCTGGCAGGCTACGCGACTGAGCAACTGCAAGGAGGTCAGGCATGATCATGTTATCGATTCTGGCCATGACGGCACTGGTGTTCATGAGCCGTTATCTGTTTCTAGAACCTAAACTGCCACTGCGCCTGAGCCCGGGTTTACAACGGTTGCTCAGTTATTCCGGCCCGGCAGTACTGACCGCTATCTGGGCTCCCATTGTGTTTACGCATGAAAAATCGCTGTGGCTGGAAAGCACCAACCCTTACATCTGGGCCGCGTTGTTGGCAGGTTTGTTGGCGTGGCGAACCAAGAACGTACTGCTGACCACCGTGGTCAGTATGGCGGTGTTTTTGCTGCTGAACTTGGTGGTCTTCAGCGCCTAATATTGGCTGGATTGCAAAAGAAAAAAGGCTAGCCTATTCGGCTAGCCATTCAATTTCGAGTAAGGTTTGTTCGCCGCATTTCAGGCGGCCGAGGAACACATCCCCCGCGTGCACAACCCCAACACCCTGCGGCGTGCCCGTCATGACGATATCACCGTCAAACAGCGTGGTATACGATTGCAGCTCTTGCAGAATCATTGCTGGTTTGAACATCATCTGTGAAACACCGCCACACTGCACACGCACGCAGTTGATGAACAGCTCAAGCGACAACTGTTCAATATCGAGACCAGCGAGCGACACAAAGCGGCTGAAGACCGCAGAACCATCAAACGCCTTGGCGCGCTCCCAGGGCAGCTGCTTTTGTTTGAGTTGCGATTGCAGTTCGCGCTTGGTCAGATCCAATCCGAGTCCGACACCCACATACTGGCCGTTTTCAACCACGAAGCAGATTTCTGTTTCGTAATGCAGTGGCTCTTCATGAAAGGCTCGCAGCGTACTGGAAATACTGCTGTTGGGTTTGTTGAATACCACCATCTGATCCGGGATGGCATTATTCAGCTCTTTGACGTGTTCCACATAGTTGCGTCCGACGCATAAAATTTTGGACGGGCTCACTGCTTGCTCTTCGAAACGAACCGCCTTCATATCTCTTCCTTGAATGATGATTGAGCGCAAAGTGTACCGTATCCCACTCAATCGCCAACAAAATTAGCGCGCGCGATGTCAAAATTCTGATCCTTGGCAAACTCTTATCCGTTGAGTTTACCAATCACCTTTTCACACAACTGTTTGAGCGTCACCAGTTCTTCGATATCGAGGTCGAACTTGCACACCATCGACTTCGGTACTGCCAAAGCCTGTTCGCGCAAAACCGTTCCCTGATCTGTCAGGCACAACTCGCGTGCACGCTCATCGGTCAGACTGCGACGACGCTCCACCAGCCCTTTACCTTCCAGACGTTTGAGCAGCGGCGTCAATGTGCCGGAATCCAAATGCAGTTTTTCACCCAACGTTTTCACGCTGATGGCGTTTTGCTGCCACAGCACCATCATCACCAGATATTGCGGATAAGTCAGATCCAGCGTCTCCAGCAACGGGCGATAAGCGCGCACCACCGCGTTCGCCGCACTGTAAAGCGGAAAACACAGCTGGTTGTCGAGCAGTAACAGCTCGTCATCACTGACAGGAAAAGGGTTCTGGGAAGGAACACAACGACTCATCTTCATCACTCACAATTAAATTGTGCACAATATACTTGCATTCCATCTCAAGATCGATTTAATATTGCTAACAATTAAATTGTGCGCAACTTAATTTTACACAATATACATTCCCAAAGGAGCAACATCATGAGTACGCTATACACAACAAAAGCAACCGCACTGGCTGGCCGTAACGGTAAAGTTTCAACGGATGACGGACTACTGTCACTGGAACTAAGCTATCCAAAAGAGATGGGCGGTACTGGCGCTGCCACTAACCCGGAACAACTGTTCGCTGCGGGTTACTCGGCTTGCTTCTCAAACGCAATTCTGCACGTAGCACGTGAAGCGAAAGTAGCACTGAAATCAGCCCCGGTTACCGCTGAAGTCGGTATTGGTCCGAACGCGAGCGGCGGCTTTGCCCTGACGGTGAATCTGGAAGCGACGCTGGATCTGCCAGAAGCGCAAGCGGTTGAGCTGGTGAAAACGGCGCATCAGGTGTGTCCTTATTCAAACGCAACGCGCGGCAACATCGCCGTGGGTGTAATTGCCAATGGTGTAAAAATCGCCTAATTCGCTCTGTATTTGTACAAAAGCCCGCCAATCGGCGGGCTTTTCATTTTTCTTCAATAAAAACAAAACCTAAACGTAACAATCCAGAAATCAAACCGTCATTTAAAAAACCTACCTTACTCTCAACCAAACGATAGAGCATCGAAGCTCGTAAACTATGAATAAGGTAATAACAATGAAACAAGCAGCAGTAGCAACCGCGATTTTCGCAGCACTAGTTTCTGGCTCAGCAATGGCGGCAACTGTTTATAAAGCAGATGGTACAGAACTTAAAGTTGGCGGCCGAGCTGAAGCTCGCTTCAACGTATCAGACAACAACGAATCTGACGCAACAGCAACAGAGTCAGGTTCAACGAAATTTAAAGACAAGTCACGTGCTCGCGTAAACCTTGTGGGTAAATCTCAGTTTTCTGACAACCTGTACGGCTTTGGTAAATACGAAGCTGAATTCGATGGCGACGAAAACCTGACTAACCGTTACTTCTTCGCGGGTGTGGGTACTTCTATCGGTGAATTCTCATACGGTAAACAAGATTCAGCTCAGGTTATGCTGACTGATTTGACAGATACCATGGCAACGTTCGGTGCAGATGCTGCTGACATCGTAACGGGCAACAAAGACAAACGTCAGAACAACTTCCTGTACACCGGTAAATTCGATTCTCTGACCGTGAAAGCCAACTACCTGGCAGCAGATGAGAAAGAACTGAACGGCGACGAAAACAGCAGCTACGGCGTAGCCGCTATGTACAACTTCGGTATGTTCACTCTGGGTGCGGGCTATGTTGGTCAGGATAACGATGACAAACAGTACAACCTGGCAGCAGAAGTTAAACCAATCGACACGCTGACTCTGGCTGCTCTGTTTGCTCAAGGTCAGAAGAGCGACGACGATTACATCGCTTACGAGCTGTCTGCAAAATTCAAAGCGACGAAGCAACTGGATGTGATTGGTGTGTACAACTACCAAGAAAACCAAGATGCTGATACTGACGGCGAAACAGCAAACAACTTCGCAATCGAAGCTGTGTACAAGTTCGACGCTCACATCCGCACTTACGCAGGTTACAAGTTTGAACAGTTGAACGACAAAGACGACCAACTACAAGCTGGTATCCGCTACGATTTCTAATCGGCTCTCGATACTCCCAAGGATACTTACTGTCCTTTTGGCCAAGCATTCGCTTGGCCTTTTTTGTTTTTGATTCACGCCATTCTCATCCGCTTAGAATTTTTATTGTGATTTCTATCACATCCCATTTACTTAGCGTGCTAACTAAATTATATTACTTAGCACGCTAAGTATTTAGGGAAGCATCATGATTCAAGACATCAACAGCCTTTACGAGCTGACTCTGGCTGAAAAACTCGCCCGCGTTTCGCGTTTGTGGAAGATGGTGGCTGACCGCGAGCTGGCTCCTTTGGGCCTGACACATCCTCGCTGGACCGCACTATGGAAACTGCAACGCCTTGGCGACAACATCAGCCAGAAACATCTTGCCGAAGCGCTGGAGATAGAACTGGCGTCATTGATGCGCACGCTCAACCAACTCGAAGAGCAATCACTCATCACCAGACACTGCTGTGCCAGCGATAAGCGCGCACGTATTGTCAGCCTGACCGAACAAGGCCGCATCATGATCAAGCAAATGGAGACGCGTATTCTTCAGGTTCGTCGCCAACTGCTTATTCACATCAATGATGAAGAGCTGCTCAAACTCGGTCAGATTCTGGAGCAGATTGCCAACAATGCCCTCGAATCACTTAGCGAAAAGTCAGATAACCTTTAATTAAGAGAAATAAACTCCCATGACACCCGATCAGAAATTCGCACGCTGGATCAAATACTCCAGCTTCGTGTTTGTCTTCGTCTTTGCTTATTTTCTCGTTGCCGACCTTGCGATGCCTCTCACACCGCAAGCCATGGCGACCCGCGTGGTCACCAAAGTGTCACCACGCGTTAGCGGACAAATTTCAGAGATTTACGTCAAGAACAACCAGACCGTGCACAAGGGCGACGTTCTGTTCCAGATCGATCCGGCGCCGTATCAGCTGGCGGTAGAACAAGCTCAGCTCAACTTAGAGCGCACGATGCAAAGTAACGATCAGCTGGATGCGTCAATTGTTGCCGCACAGGCCGACGTGACCGCAGCGGTGATCGTTTCCGACCAGAAAACCCGCGAATACAACCGTTTAAATACCCTATTTAATCGCAACGGCACCTCGCAACAGCTACGTGATGATGCGCAAAGTTCCGCCACCGCCGCGAAAGCCAATCTGGCGGCCGCACGCGCTCGCCTGAAAGAGCTTCAGGTTAGCCGTGGCAACACTGACGATTCAAACGTCAGCGTTCGTGTTGCTCAGAACCAACTCGACCAAGCCAAACTGAATCTATCTTACACCAAAGTGATGGCAGAAAATGATGGCGTGGTGACCAACCTGCAACTCGAAGCCGGTACTTACGCGGCGGCGGGTAGCCCGCTGATCGCTCTGGTAGATAACCAGGTGGATGTGATTGCCGATTTCCGCGAGAAGAGCCTGCGCCATCTGAGCACCGATAGCGATGCGCTGATCGCGTTTGACAGCAAACCGGGTCAGGTATTTGAAGCGCGTGTAAGCAGTGTTGATGCGGGTGTGAGCTCCGGTCAGTTTGATGCCAACGGCCTGCTGGCGTCACCGACCTCTTCAACTCGCTGGGTACGTGACGCGCAGCGTATGCGTCTGCATCTGGCGCTGAGCGATGAACAGCTGCAAAAACTGCCAGCGGGCGCACGTGCGACCGTCCAGTTGTTGCCGGAAAACAGCGTGTTTAATCTGCTGGCGAAAATCCAGATCCGTTTCCTGAGTGCTCTGCACTACATCTACTAAGCAGGTGATGGCATGAGACTATGGGACCATCCGTTGTCGGAGAACGATCTCCGGCAATGTCTGCGTATCGCCACAGGTGCCACACTGGGTTTCACCTTTAATAAGTTGATGGGGTGGAACTACGGGGTGTTCTACACCGTCACGCCGATGCTGCTGCTCGGTATGGTGCCGGTAATGAGCGCCCACGCGGCACGCCAGTTGCTGGCTTCTGCTGTGGTATGTGGTTTGGAAGTGGGAATTCTGGGCGGCTACTTCGGTACGCATCCGGGCATGATGACCATCATCGCCTTCTTTCTGTTTCTGTATAAGTTTGCCTGTATGTCAAAAGGCAGCCTGTTTCTGTTCGGTGCCAACAGCATCATCAGTCTCAGTATTATGCTGCACTTTGCCAGTTACCCGACCACCGACCTCAACGACCTGATTTTTGGCAATATTTTTGCCACCGTATTGTCGGTGATGATTGCCTATCTGGTGACGTTTGTGATGCCGGATGCCGAGCCTCGTCAGCCGCCACCGCGTCCGACGACGCCCAAGCAGTCGCACCGTATGCGTCACGAGGCGTTAATGGGCGCGACCATCACCACGTTGTCGTTTGTCGTATTTCAGGTGTTTGATTTGAGCGATTCCCTCTCGGCGCAAGCCACCACCATTCTGCTGCTGTTTCCGATGCACTGGAACGGCGCAATGGGATACGCTCGCAAACGCGGTATGGGGACGATTCTCGGTGTGACATTTGGTCTGGCCGGGCAGTTGCTGTTGTACGATTGGTCTGACTTACTGTTGTTTGTGGTGCCGCTGCTGTGGATTGGCGCCATGGTATTCAGCTACATGCACGTGAAAGAATCCAGCGGCTCTGGCGCCGGATTTGGCGGCCTGACTACGCTGGGCATTCTGTTTGGTCAGTACCTCAGTCCGGGCGGCGATCTGGTCTACAGCGCGCTGTATCGGGTCAGCAGTATTTTCTTTGCCATTGTGGTCACGCTGATGATCACCTATCTGGTCCACCGCATCCTTAACAGCTTCGAATCAACCCGATTCGGGCCGATGGAAGGTTAAGTAACACCCCCATGACGCTCTGTGGCAAAAATCGCAGAGCGTCATATCTCCCTCTTCAGCCTTGTGCTATCGTCTGCGCAAACCAATAGATGACTCACAAGGAAATCAGTCAGTCATGATGCATTCCCTGCACAGCTTCGTTGAAGCGGGCGTTCGTTACACGCCGTACACCTTTTCTGTCCCGTTGGATTATCAGCAACCTGAGGGCGAAACCCTCACGGTATTTGCCCGCGCCGTGACATCGGCCAGCGGCAATGATGAACACAAGCCTTGGCTGGTCTATTTTCAGGGAGGTCCGGGCTTTCCGGCGCCGCGCGCCAGTGCCAGCAGCGGCTGGATGAAACGCGCGCTGCAGCAGTTCCGAGTGCTGTTATTGGATCAGCGTGGCACCGGCCAAAGCAGCGTGGTGAACCACCAGACACTGGCAGGCAAAACGCCGCAACAACAAGCGGAATATCTGAGCCACTTCCGCGCCGATAACATCGTACGCGACGCCGAGTTCATCCGTCAGCAATGGGGCGTTGAGCGCTGGGCGATACTTGGCCAGAGCTTTGGTGGTTTTTGTTCGCTGACCTATCTGTCGCTGTTCCCTGAGAGCCTGCTACGCAGTTACATCACGGGCGGCGTACCGTCATTATCACGTCAACCGGATGACGTCTACCGCGCCACCTTCCAGCGCACTCTGGACAAAAACGCCGCGTTCTTTGCTCAGTTTCCTCAAGCGCAGGCGATGTGTCAGCGCATTGCCGATCACTTGCTGGCTAACGACGTTCGCCTGCCAAACGGCCAGCGTTTTACCGTTGAGCAGTTCCAACAGATCGGTATTCATTTTGGTATGAGTGATGCGTTTATGCCGACCTACTTCACGCTGGAAAATGCGTTTATCGACGTCGATGGCAAAGAGACTCTACGCTACGAATTTTTACAGCACATGATGATGGACCAAGGGTTTCAGACCAACCCTATCTACGCGATTCTGCACGAAGCCATTTATTGTCAGGGTTTTGCCTCACAATGGTCAGCGCATCGCATGCGTGATGCCTTCCCGGAGTTCCATTACCAGCCGGGGCAACCGTTCCTGTTTACCGGCGAGATGGTGTTTCCGTGGATGTTTGATCTCTACACCAATCTGCTGCCACTGAAAGACGCTGCGCAATTGCTGGCGGATAAAGAGGACTGGGGTCAGTTGTACGATGCCAGCGTGTTGGCGCGCAACACCGTTCCGGTCAGTTGCGCGGTGTACGCCGACGACATGTTTGTCGAAATGGACATCAGCCGCGAAACACTCAAGCAGATTCCAAACAGCAAAGCGTGGATCACCAACCAGTATGAACACAACGGGTTGCGTGCCGATGGCGAACACATTCTCGATACACTGATCGCCATGGGTGAGCAAACGGCGGCGAACCTCGGTCAACCACTGCTGTAACGCCGTTCGAGCTTTCGATGAGCAGGCTTCGGCCTGCTTTTTTACCTCTGCCTACCGCCCAGACTCGCCATTTCCGGCAGTGTAATCTTTTTAGTGATTGACCAAAATTCAGCACTGCTTCACAGTAGCTTTTCCAGACACAACAAGGATTCGTCATGCCTGTCGCCAGTTTTCTTCAGCTGCTCGGATTGGCCGCCATTTGGGGTGGGTCATTTCTGTTTTTACGTATTGCCGCACACAGCTTCGGCCCGGCCTACCTGATTGAAGCCCGAGTCGGATTTGCCGCTCTGAGCCTGCTGCTGATTGGCCTGTATCTGAAAAAATCACTGCCATTTCGCCAGCACTGGCAACACTTTATGATTCTCGGCCTGTTCAACAGCGCACTGCCGTTTCTGCTGTTCGCTTATGCGGCGCAAACACTGAACGTGTCTACTTTATCTATTCTCAATTCCACCGCGCCGATTTGGGGTGCGGTCATTGGTTATGTGTGGCACAAAACGCCGCTCAGCCCGAAAGCCATCGCGGGTCTGCTGATTGGTGTCGCGGGTGTGTCCGTGATTGTCGGCCTCGACCATTCGCTGATCGGCACTGATGCGGGATTGCCGATTGTGGCGGCGACCATGGCTGCATTCTGTTATGGCATTGCGACCAACTACACCAAAAACGCGCCGGCGATCTCGTCGTTTGATAACTCGCACGGCAGCATGTGGGCGGCTTCGCTGTGGGTGCTGCCTTTATTGCCATTCATCCCAATGCGCGAAGCGCCCAGCGGAACAGAAGTGCTTTCCGTGCTGGCGCTCGGCATCATCTGTACCGGCCTGGCTTATCTGCTCTATTTTCGACTGGTGAAAGAGATCGGGCCGTCGCCGACTTTGTCCGTGACTTTTTTGATCCCGGTGTTCGGTATTTTGTGGGGCTATCTGGTGCTTGGCGAAACCATTGGGCTTAACACGGTACTCGGCACTGCACTGGTACTGACGGGCACCATGATGGTGACCAACTTTTCGCCGCTCGCATTACTCAGAGCGCGAAAACAAGCAGCATCAATATAAGACAGCGCGGGGCCAATTGGCCCCGTTTTTTATGGTAGCGGTTTGAAGCGCTGGCGAAATTCACGCGGCGTCATCTGCTTGTATTTGAGAAACAGCCGGTTGAAGTTGGCCTGATTGGTAAATCCGGCCTGCTGTGCCACCAGCGATACCGGAAAATCGGTGCGAATCAACAGAGAGCAGGCTTTGCCGATGCGAACCTGGGTGATGTAGCGATTGACCCCCTGCCCCATCAGGCGTTTAAAAAAGCGGGTGAGTGTGCTTTCGCTCATCCCCACATCCTGCGCCAGTTCGCTCAGCGCCAGTGGCTGAGTATAGTGAGCGTGAATACGCTCCAGCAGTTGTGACAACAGACGCTGCTCTCGCCCGTGGGTTTCAGCCAAGCTGGCACCGCCCTCAACACCCAACGTCTTTGGTTGTTCACACTCCACCAACGAGGTCAGAATACTCAGCAACAACGTTGAGCGCCGCGCCGGAGCGGCGACGTCCAACCGCTCAAACATTGGCAGCAACGAGGCTGCAAAGACGTTTGGAAAGGCCACACCGTGGCGAGCCTGCTTAAACAGCGTATCGAGCGGACTAAATTCCGGAAACGAACGCAGCAAGTTATCGACCCACGCTTGGTCAAACCATAACACATACACTTTTTGTGGCCGCGTCGGGTCCAGATGATGTTGTGATTGCCAGGTATGCGGAATATTCGGTCCCACTAGCGTCAGATCCGCATGATGATAATCGCTGATATTGTCGCCGATATAGCGCTCGCCAGCGCTGTTGAGCGTCAGGGTCAGCTCATACTCGGGGTGAAAATGCCACTCAAACGGAATGGTCTCCAGTTCCCGAATCAGTAGCCGCCAGGAACTGTCGTACCGATATTCCACTTTTTCAAACTGCGCACGCATAATTTTCTACAATACTGACTTCATCATTACTTTATTTTGATGGAATAGTATTATTTTTTGCCAAGATTGCATCACCCATTTAGCGGCAAATTGCCAGAATGTGATCAGGCGAAATCGTGTGTGCTCCTGATATTTCACCCCCACCCCGAAATTCCATACACGGTTTCGCTTTTTAAGCCTTTCATTGCCCTGCCCGACGCTTCTCGGATCCATAATTGCTCGCTTCGGAATTAACATCACAGCAACAATATGCATAAAGAGTCATAATTCATCACTTTGCTCAATCAAACAGGAATTCTGGGTTGCATGACGTTATGGAATGATTCGCGGCGCGCGGTGTGCATGACACTGCTGGGAGCCACTGCGCTGAGTGGTTGCTCGGTCACACCAACCGGCCCGATTGCCAGTTACAGCGACAATGCCCGTCAGGTCAGCCAGCAGATTGATGGCCTGATCAGCGATTACAACGCCTCTGCGCGTAATGAAGTGCTGGCCAACTTAACCACCAGCCCTAACAAAGTCACCAAGCAATCGCTGCAAACCGCCGCGCAAGCGGGCCTTGGCAACCTTGATGGCAACGCCTTGTATCAGGCAAATCAGGCATTGCTGACCTATTCGCAGGCGTTGTATCAGTTAAGTACTACCGCCTCCAATCAGGAGATGGCGCGCGCCGGAGTCAAACTGGCGGATGCGTTATCTGATCTCGACCATGCGTATCAAAAGTGGGGGAAGGCATCCGTCATCAGTGATGAACAGGCCGCACGCTCAAGTCGCATCATCAGTGAAGCGTTCGCGGTTTACACCGACCGTCAGCGTGCCAAAGCCATCCGCGATCTGGTCATGGCCGCAGATCCGCTGGTGCAGTCTCTCAGCCGCCACGTCGCAAAACAGATATTGCGCCAGGATTTCAGCCAGCGGCTGGAAGTGGCGAAAAATATTGAGCTCAGCCTTTATCTCACTGCGGTCAATAACACCTCGCGTCAGGACCTGCTACTGCGGCGTCAGGCCGTCGAACAAAGTTATCAGCGCTATTCAGCGATGCTGGCCAGTTTGGCTGCGGTAGAAAGCAGTGCCCGCGCGTTGCATGAAATGGCCAGTGCGCACCATGTGATTGCCAGTGAAGTACAGGCTGGTCGCTTTGATTCCAGTCGGATTATTGATGCTGTCCAACATCTGAAACGCACCCACAAATTGTTCTCATCGGTGGAAGATATGGTCAACACTTGTTTAAGCCAGGTCATCATTGACCAGAACGGCGCTCGCTGTCCTGAGTAAGGAGGGAACCATGAATCAGGCATCACTCAAACAACAGCTTTATCTGTCTCTGCTGCAAATCGACGATTTGATGGCAGTGATGAACGTGGCCACACCGGAATACGATGAACTGTGGCAGCAGCAGGATACGTTGCGCCAACAATACACCGCACTGGTGATTGAATCACTGCAGGACACCAGCCAGATTCAGGATGCGATGCAAGGGCTGGAAGAGCTTTGTGATGAAAGCCGCCGCGTATGCGATGAGCTCAATGAGAATGTGGCGTCTTTAGCGGGTATCGCGCGCGTTATTCGCTCGGCTGGCAAGGTGACCAAGACGCTCGCCAAGCTGGTGACCTGAGTGTGCCACTTGTGCTCAACTTAAGTGGCACGCTGAAAAAGAGCACGTGTCACTTCCTTCTCTTCGATAGGCCTCATACCTTTCATTCACCCCGCCAATATCGCCGAACGCTTAAATGCAAGCTTATGCACATAAACACAAATATTCGACTAAATATGCACCAATTTATTGCCATGTAAAGTCAAAAATCCCCCAGATTATCAATGGTTGAGAATCGTGAACATTGTTGCATGGATAAGCTTATATGTTGCCAAGTTACATACAAGCGCATTAATTCACTATTAAATTGTTATAAATCGGTTAAAAATAGCGAATAAATAGTGAGCATGATCACAGCGATGGATAGGTATTGTGAAATTACTTTTTTATTTTGAATTGCGCCTGCTACCCTGCCGCTCGCTTTGAAATGATGTCGAAGTGCATAAATATAAGGAGTGTTCAAGATGAATACCAAGAAGCCGATGTCGCTCACCAGCCGTGTAATTCTGGGTATGGTAGCCGGTATCTTGACAGGGTTTGCTATTCGCACCCTGTTTGCGGACAACGGATTTGTGGACGCATATATTGTTAATGGATTATTCGAAGTTGGCGGCAAGATCTTCATTGCCAGCCTGAAAATGCTTGTTGTGCCACTGGTTTTTGTTTCACTGGTGTGCGGGACAAGTTCACTGAAAGACCTATCTACGCTGGGCCGCATGGGCGGAAAAACTCTGGCGTTTTACATCACAACCACCGCGATTGCGATCACACTAGCACTGACTATGGGCACCATTTTCCAGCCGGGTGCAGGTGCGGATCTGACAGCGGCCAGCGGTTTTACTTCAGCAGAAGCACCATCGCTGGGTAAAGTGCTGATTGATATGTTCCCAACCAACCCAATCAACGCGATGGCAGAAGGTAAAACTCTGCAAGTGATCGTGTTTGCGGTGCTGTTCGGTATTGCGATCAGTGCAGCAGGTAAACCGGGTGAACGTATTGCGGCTGTGTTTAACGATCTGAACGAAGTGATCATGAAGCTGGTTGCGCTGCTGATGAACGTTGCCCCATACGGCGTGTTCTTCCTGATGGCGAAACTGTTCACCGGTCTCGGTCTGAGCGCGATTCTGAATCTGGCTGAGTACTTTGTGGTTCTGGCGGCAACGCTGCTGATCCACGGTCTGGTCACTTACAGTGTGATGCTGAAGAGCTTTGCGGGCCTGAGCCCAATTACCTTCTTCCGCAAGATGGAAGACGCCATCATGTTTGCGTTCTCAACCGCATCATCAAACGCGACCATTCCGGTCACCATGGAAACGGCGAAAAACCGTTTCGGCGTCGACAACAAAATTGCGTCATTCACTATCCCTCTGGGTGCGACAGTGAACATGGATGGTACGGCTATCATGCAAGGTGTTGCGACCGCATTTATCGCGCAAGCCTTCAACATCGATCTGTCGATGGGTGACTACCTGACCGTGATCCTGACGGCGACACTGGCGTCAATCGGTACTGCGGGTGTTCCGGGCGTAGGTCTGGTTATGCTGGCGATGGTTCTGAACCAGGTGGGTCTGCCACTGGAAGGTATTGCCCTGATCATGGGTGTTGACCGTCTGCTGGATATGATTCGTACTGCAGTAAACATCACTGGTGACAGTGTGGTCACCTGTATCGTGGCGAAATCAGAAAACGCACTGGATGAAGCACGCTTTTATGACCCAATGGCGGGTGCAAAAGAAGAAGAAGTTCATCTGAAACGCGCGTAATCATCGTGTTAAAAACCCCGGCTTGCCGGGGTTTTTTATTGCCTGTCGATCAGTCAGATTCGATACACCTCACACTTAGTGGGGAAAATAGCTTCTAAAATTTGTGTAATTTCCGCAGCTTGGAGCACAGATTATGAAGCGAGTTTGGCCTGGCCTGATCCTTGTCTCGTCCCTGTTTTCATCGTTGTGTTTCGCGTCTGCGGCGCCTGAATCAACCTTACCGCTAACCCGCTCCACTATCGGTTATCTCTCACTTCTTCTATTTGGCCTGGCGTATATTCTGGTTACGCTGGAAGAGTACCTCCAGCTGAAAAAATCCAAGCCAGTACTGCTGGCGGCTGGTCTCATCTGGGCAATGATTGGCTATGTCTATCAACAACACGGCATGGCAGACGTTGCTCGCGAAGCACTGGAATACAATCTGCTGGAATACGCCGAGTTGTTGCTGTTTCTGCTGGTTGCGATGACCTACATCAGTGCCATGGAAGAGCGGCGTCTGTTTGATGCGCTGCAAGCCTGGATGATCGGCAAAGGGTTTAATTTCCGCTCGCTGTTCTGGATAACTGGTTTGCTCGCGTTTTTCATCTCCCCGATTGCCGATAACCTGACCACCGCCCTGCTGATGTGCGCCGTGGTCATGAAAGTCGGTGGCAAGAACGACCAGTTCGTTAACCTTGCCTGCATTAACATTGTGATCGCCGCCAACGCAGGCGGTGCGTTCAGTCCGTTTGGCGACATCACCACACTGATGGTGTGGCAGGCCGGACATGTCTCTTTCATGCAGTTTATGGATCTGTTTGTGCCGTCGATCGCCAACTATCTGGTTCCGGCGATGGTCATGTCGCTCTATTTGCCGAAAGAACAGCCGGACTCGGTGTATGAACAGGTAGAACTCAAACGCGGCGCGCGGCGCATTGTGCTGCTGTTTGTGCTCACGATTATCACCGCGGTCAGTTTCCATGCGCTGTTCCACTTCCCGCCAGTGATGGGCATGATGATGGGGCTCGCCTATTTGCAGTTCTTCGGTTACTTCCTGCGTAAAACGCTGGCCAGTTCGCTGGCGAAGAAAACCGCGCTAGCGATTGCCAACAACGACGAAGCGGCGCTGCGCCGCATTGGTTCAGTAGTACCGTTTGACGTATTTCGCCGCATTTCGCACGCCGAATGGGACACTTTGCTGTTCTTCTACGGTGTGGTCATGTGTGTCGGTGGGCTGAGCCTGCTTGGTTATCTGGGGCTGATTTCTGACGTGATGTATTCTCAGTGGGATCCGGTGTGGGCCAACGTGATGATTGGCTTCCTCTCTTCTGTCGTCGATAACATTCCGGTGATGTTCGCCGTTCTGACGATGGAGCCCACCATGTCTATCGGTAACTGGTTACTGGTGACACTGACCGCCGGGGTTGGCGGCAGTCTGCTGTCGATTGGCTCGGCCGCCGGGGTCGCGCTGATGGGCGCCTCACACGGCAAGTACACCTTCTTTGGTCACCTGAAATGGACGCCGGTGATTATTCTTGGTTACGCCGTGAGCATCGCCCTGCATCTGCTGCTCAATCAACCCCTGTTTATGAGTATGTAGTGCGCAAAGATTAAGATTGTTTTTCGCCGGGCAGTTCGACGTTTTTCGCCTCTGCCCCTTCTCGTACCCAGATGTTGCTCAACTGATAACGGGCGCAGGCGCTGCATGTCAGCACCTCCCCCTTACCATGCACACGCATCACCAGCTCAGGGCGCTGCTCTTTGGAGTTCTGGCTCATCTGAATCGTCAGTTCGTCATCGTCGAGATCGAACGGTCGCTGCCACACAGCATCGCCATGAGCATCCTGTATCGCGACTTTACCGTCTTTGAATACCAGAAGTTGCTGGTCATACTGATTGTCGTAGATCCCTTCAAACATATAGGTCTCCTTGTTGACCATGCGCTGCAAATCATCGCGGCTGCAACCGGACATCGCGCCAACACAGATGAGCAGCAGGGGGACAAGGGTCGATCTTTCCATGACGAACATTTTTCTCTGTTATGCCTCTTTTTCTAACGCCAGCAGCTGGGCTTTTCTCTCGACACCACCTGCGTAGCCAGTCAGTTTGCCACTTTTGCCAATCACTCGATGGCACGGCACGATGATAGAGAGTGGATTTTTGCCATTCGCCAGACCAACTGCGCGCACCGCTTTCGGGTTACCAATGGCTTCAGCCAGTTGCAGGTAGCTCCAGGTTTCTCCATATGGAATGGTACACAGCGCTTGCCAGACGGAACACTGAAACGGTGTGCCCGTCGCCGCGAGCGGTAGGTCGAAATCTTGGCGCTTGCCCGCAAAATACTCTTCTAACTGATTGATTGTTTTGACGAGTATAGGACAACTTTCACTGTATTGACCAAGATCCTTTGGCATCGTTTTTTCTGTCTCAAACCAGGCACCCAACAGGCCATTCTGGTTCGCTTGTAAGGTCATTTTGCCCAGCGGGCTATCAAAGTAAGTAAATTGATTCATGTTATTGGTCCCAACAATGAAAGGTGGCATAACTGCCCCATGGCGACACGCTTTCCGGTGTCAGATGGGGAAAGGTCGCCAATGCTTTTTTCACCACCAGATCGGTGTGCAAAAAGCAGTTGCTGTCTGACACACCGCGCAAGCGGGCGTAATTGACGGTCCACGGCCCGACACCTTTGAGTGCCAGCCAGTCGTCAAGTGATGCATTCGGCTGCTCAGCCATAAACACCGCAAAGCGGTGCAGGGTATCCTTGCGGCTTTGCGGCATGCGCAAAAAACTCAGGTCCGCGTCAGCCACTTGCTGCGGGGTGGGAAAATACCACGGTTTGGCGCAATTGTAATTGAGCGTCGCAACCAGCAGGTTGAGCTGCCCTATCGCCGCTTTAATCGACACCTGCTGCCCCAGTATCGCCCGCACGCCGGCTTCCCAGGCATTCCACACGCCGGGAATACGAATGCCAGAGTGAGTCACCAGCCCCGGCGCCGCCTGCTCAAGCTGCGCTTCAATGCTGACAATATCGGCATCGAGATCGAACACGCGGCGTAACTGGCTCACCAAATGACGCAATTCGGTCAGCTCCGCCAGTTCAAATTCGATCTCCAACTGCGAATCCGACGCCAGCGTCGCTTTAAACCAGCCGTCGCAACCGTTAATTCTGACATGGCGTTGATAGCTGTCCTCTTCAACCTGTTCAATCCCATCAACGGCACGCAGACGATAAAACGCCAGCATGTGCGCCCAGTCAAATGGGCCGCGATAGGCCAGCGACAATCGATTTTGCGCCGTCACCGGTGCTGACTGCCGACGCACCTGGCTGGGCGTCAGTTTGAGCACTTTCTGAAACGCATCATTGAAACGTCGGGTACTGTTAAACCCGCATGCAAAGCCGATATCAGTGATCGACATATGGCTGGTGTGCAGCAGTTGCTTGGCAAACATCAGTTGGTGATATTGCGCATACTGTTTCGGCGACATACCGAGATGCGACTGAAACAGTTGACGCAAGTAGCGATCACTGATCCCCAGCCGCTCAGCCAGCTCACTCAGGCGCTGGCCTTGCAGTTCACCGTTATCAATCAGTTTCATCGCACGCAGAAACGTGGTTTCCACCCCTTTCCACGCCCACGAGCTCGGCGCACTGTCCGGGCGGCAACGCAAACACGGACGATAACCCGCTTGCAGTGCCTGCGCCTGATTGAGGAAATATTCTACGTTCTCCTCTTTGGGCAGGTTGGCCGGACAAATCGGCCGACAAAAAATACCCGTGGTTTTCACGGCAACGTAGAAGCGTCCATCGAAACGCGGATCGCGGCTTAGCCTTGCTCGCTGGCACTCTTGTGGAGTCAGTGCAACATCAACCTCAGTGTCCATATATCGGTTCCTTCGTTCTGTTAAGCACAGTGTACGACGTCATCACCAGAACACTAGCCATTTTCGGAACTCAATGGTCACACCGTGCGTTCACTCATCGTTACCCGGCTATTCACGAAAATGAGATTAAGTTCACGGAAAGTCCTTCAAGTTTTTCGAACAAGAATGTCGAGTTATGAACGTTATCTATTTTTTTAAACTCTCCTAAACTCTCTCCATCGGCACACAACAATGCACGACACTTATTGCAGATTATCGAATATTGAGGAAACCCACATGAACGCATTTTTGAAAAAACTCATGAGCACTGACGCAGGATTTGCACCACTGGCTCTACGTATCCCTATCGGCATCACCTTTATGGCGCATGGCTCGCAAAAACTTTTTGGCTGGTTTGGCGGATACGGTCTGGAAGGCACTGGTCAATGGATGGCATCCATCGGCATTGAACCGGGTGTTCTGATGGCTTTCCTGGCGGGTAGCGGTGAATTCTTTGGCGGCCTGTTCTTGCTGATCGGTCTGCTGACTCGTCCTGCTGCGTTTGTAACCGCATTCACCATGGTCGTTGCCATTCTGAGCGTGCACATCGGCAATGGTCTGTTCATGGCGAACAACGGTTACGAGTTTGGTCTTGCTCTGCTAGCCGCCAGCGTATCACTGCTGATTTCTGGCGCGGGCAAAGTGAGCATCGACTCAGCAGTCAGCCAGAAATAATTTTCTGAAGATTCAATGAAGGGCGAGATTATCTCGCCCTTTTTTTGTTCTTACGCCATTACGCACTCTGTGCCACACTAGGTGGCAGTAAACAGTGCTGTTGGCAAAAGGACTTTCCATGACCACACTTCTGATCACCAATGCCCGACTTGAGGGCGAATCATCACTCAAACAGATCCTGATTGAATCCGGCCGTTTTACACATATCGAACCAACGACTACTCACATCGACTATCAAGGCGAGGTGCTGGATGCCTCTGGTGGCTTAGTGGTCGCACCGTTTTGTGAGCCCCACATTCATCTGGATACCACCCAAACGGCGGGAGAACCTGCGTGGAACCTGTCCGGCACTCTGTTTGAAGGCATCGAACGCTGGGCAGAACGCAAAGCGTTGCTGTCGATAGAAGATGTCAAAGCACGCGCGATTCAAACCCTGAAGTGGCAGATTGCCAACGGCGTGCAGCATGTGCGCACGCACGTGGATGTGTCCGACCCGACGCTGACCGCGCTCAAAGCAATGCTGGAAGTACGCGACACCATGAAACCCTGGGTCGACATTCAAATCGTTGCCTTTCCGCAGGAGGGCATCCTCTCCTACCCGAATGGCAAAGCGCTGCTTGAAGAAGCGGTCAAACTCGGCGCCGATGTGATTGGCGCGATCCCGCACTTTGAATTCACCCGCGAATATGGCGTGGAATCGCTGCATTACGTGTTCGAACTGGCCCAGAAATACGATCGCCTGATTGATGTCCATTGCGATGAAATCGACGACGAGCAGTCACGCTTTGTCGAAACCGTCGCCGCTCTGGCCCTTCAGTATCAGATGGGCGAAAAAGTCACGGCCAGCCACACCACCGCCATGGGTTCCTACAATGGTGCCTACGCCTCGCGCCTGTTCCGCCTGTTGCGCATGTCGGGGATTAACTTTGTCGCTAACCCGCTGGTGAACATTCATCTTCAGGGCCGGTTTGATGATTATCCTAAACGCCGCGGCGTCACCCGGGTGAAAGAGATGCTGGGTGCGGGCATTAACGTCTGTTTCGGGCACGATGACGTGTTTGACCCCTGGTATCCGCTCGGCACCGCTAACATGCTACAGGTACTGCACATGGGGCTGCATGTATGCCAGGTGATGGGATATGAACAAATCAACGATTCACTCAAGCTGATTGGCCGCCATTCAGCGCGCACGCTGAACATTCAGGATCAGTATGGGATTGAAGTGGGCAAACCGGGCAACCTGCTGGTGCTGCCTGCTGAAAGCGGTTTTGATGCGGTGCGCCGTCAGGTTGCAGTGCGTTATTCGGTTCGTGGCGGAAAAGTGATCGCGGAAACGCAGCCCGCCACCACCCGGATTCACCTCGAAAGCAGTGAAGCCATCGACTTTCGCCGTTAATGGCTCGCCGCGCTAATTTCAGCATCAAAAAAGGCGAGATTCTCTCGCCTTTTTCATGTTCAGGATGACACCCCAAGACCACCGGCCCTTTGCAGGCTGTATGCGGTGAGTGGATCGATACTCTTGACCAGTTTTTCCACTTGCGTAATCGCATCGACCGACGAGCTGTTTTTGCGATAGCTGAGATAAATTGGCCGATACCAGTCTTCGACTCCGACCACGCGATATAACTGCCCTGAGTTGAGGAACGGCTCAACCACAGACGCTGGCAGATAGGCACTGCCGCCCTTCTCAAGAATGAAATCCAGCGCAATACGCGCGGTAGAAGTGCGTAGAAACGGCGCTGGCGCTTTCGGGTGACGGTCGGCATGCTCTGATGCAAAACGTGCGCCCCAGTCCACATACACGTACTGATGGTCAAAAACGCTGTCTGCGGTATCCGGACGGGTCGACACAAGCACCAGTACCAAGTCGGCGACTTTCTTGCACTGCAGCTCTTCCGCTTTAATTTGGTCCAGCGCAAACGCCATATCCAGCGTGCGCTCTAACAGGTTGCGACTAAGCTGCTCGCGCCCCATGACTTCCGCCATGAATCCGTAACCGCTGAACGCATCGGTCACCACACTCAAACAGTTCTGCAAGTAGGCGTCCCAAATGTTCGGTGTCCCGCCCAGAGTCAGTTGCAGCGCTTTACCGCTCTCGAGCGAGAGTTCAAATTTCGCTTGCTGTAAGGTCGCCACCATCACTTCGGCATAGCCGACCAAACGCTCGCCGGCGGAGGTGAGTTTGATGTTGTTCCGGTCGCGAGTGAAAAGCTGAGCATCGAAGTAACTTTCCAGCTGTTTAATACGTGCGCTGACAGCGGCCTGAGTTAGGTACAGATTCTCTGCGGCCCGGCCAAAATGACGAACTTTAGCCAGTTCAAGAAAGGTGCGAAAGACTTTTACGTCCATATTGAATCCTCTGATATTCCTCGTGAAGATTAACAAGTAAGTACAATAATGACGATAAAAAATTTTTGTTTTTCTTTTCGAGATTTTGCGCCTAACTTTCGCCGTGAACCACGGCTACGTAGTGGTAGCACATATTCACACGAGGTTGATATGTCTGAGACAGTATTTCGTCAAGGAAAAAAACGATTTTTCGATACTAAAAAGTTTCCAAGAGGCTTTGCCAAGTCTGGTGATTTCACTCTTGGAGAAGAGGATATCCTAACGCTGTACGGGGATACAATGGTTGGCCTTGAGACCGGTCTGCTTCAGCCTGAAAATGCGGAAGAACAGCACTTTTTAGAGGTGTTGGATAACCCGGATCTGGCTCAGAGCAAGATTGAACGCGTTTGGATGAAGTACGTTCGTCTGTCTCGCGGTCGCAAGCGCTTCCATACGTTGAACGGTCGCAACAAACCAGATGCGGCGGACGACTTCACGGATGACGAACCAAGCCTGACAGAAGAAGACTAATGTGCCCGGCGTTGAACTCTCGGCGCCGCTTACTTCAACGACGAGAATAGCCGTCTTCTAATAGGGTCACGCATGGCCAACCCAATTTCCAAAGTTTATTCTCTAGAAGAGATGCTCTCGCTGATTCAGCGGGGGCAACCTTTCTCCGGCGAACTCGAAGCCGCTGGTTGTTTTATCAAAATTGAACAATACCTGCCTGTCGTCTGTACCGCTATTCACGCGGGTAGCCGTCTGCGCGATGACCTGCAAAAACAGTGTCAGCTTTCCAAAGCCGAGCGCCGCCTCGAAGAAGCCCCGTTGACCGACCAACTCATCGCATCTCAGCCCATTACGCTGTGGGGACTCGATTCACGCTTTGAGTACGATCTCAACCGCGCTCGCACGCTGAGCACCCGCTACAAATCGGCATGGAAAAAACCGCTCAACGACAAGCAACGCTCTGCCAGCCATCTCAAACACGGCCTGTTTTATCAGCTCTACGAAGCTCTGATTCGCAAACTGGAATCGATGTTCGGCATGGTGATCGTGTTCGATCTCTACGCCTACAACTACCAGTCACTGTCGCAGCCAACGCCCGTATTTAACGTCGGTACTGCGCAGATCGACATGCAGCGCTGGGGCGCGGTGGTCAAACGTTTCTGTACTGAGCTGGGCAAGATTCAGTTGCCCCATATTGAAAACCAGACAGCCATGAACGCGGTGTTTGAAGGCCGTGGCTATCTGATTGCGCACACCAACGCGCATTTTGACCGCACACTGGTGCTGCCAACGGAAGTCAAAAAAGTATTCATGGAAGAGGCGGACGGCACCGTTTATCCGCTGGTGATGGATGCACTCAAAAGCGGCTTCAAAGAGGCGTTCAGCCAAACCAGTGCCTATTTCCAGCGTCGTCACAACCGCCGCCGAATCACCAAAGCCAACATGCTCAGCTCGTCGATTGAGCCGAACGTGCTGGCGATTGATAAAGCGTTAGCCAAGCTGACGCAAAAAGTGGAAACGCTCAAATACGTCAACCCGAGCAATATTAACGCTGAGCGTAAGCGTTTCGATGCTGCGCCGAGTCGCTTTAAGCCGGATTTTCGTTACAAACAGTTACCGATCCACGCCAACGAGTTCAAACATAAGCTGTTCCAGTTACCGATTGAGTCAATTACGGATCCGGATCTTAAGCAGCTTTACAGCTCGATGGTCAACAAGCTGAGTGAGAAAATCGACCTGCTGACCAGCATTGGTCAGGAGAAATTCCTCTATAACTCGCTGCGCTTTTATGGACGTCCGAGTACAACGGCTATCGACAACGCCCGCTTTCTGCTGTACGCCAAAACGTTGCCAGAAGAAAAAGGCCCGTTCTACACCGCCGATGAAGCGGCGGTGATCATGGCCAACAAAGCCAAAGAGTGGGGTATGGCATGTAATGTGACGCCGACGTCCTCCCTCGCGGCGCGTGCCATGGTGAGCGGGAAAAAGCCACCGACGCTCTATCTCAACAGCAAAGTGACCTACTCGCACGCGGAAGTGCAGCGTCTGATTCAGCACGAACTTGGCGTGCATATGGCGACCACGTTCAACGCGCGCATGCAGCCACTGAAAGTGTTCTCCATCGGTCTGCCGGGTTCTACTGAATCTCAGGAGGGGTTAGCGATTCTGGCGGAGTATAAAGCGGGCTATATGTCACACGATCGCTTACAGACACTTGCGACCCGCGTGCTGGCCGTAGATTCTATGCTCAAAGAGCAAAACTTCTACCAGACCTTTGATTTTCTTGTGGATGAGTTTGGCCTCGATCGTGACAGCGCATTTGTCACCACCACGCGCGTTTACCGCGGGGGCGGCTTTACTAAAGATCATTTGTATCTGGAAGGATTCCTGCACACCTTGCAGCAAGCGCAGAAACGTAACATCGACAACCTGCTGGTCGGCAAATGCAGCCACACCTATCTGGATTTGATTGATGAACTGGTGGAACGCGGCTGGCTGGTCAAGCCAAAACATCGCTTTGATGATAAAGGCATTGAACCCGAGCCGGTGCTGAAATACCTCATCGATTCATTGCGCCACTAAGCGCTTGCTCTGATCGAATCTTTCTCCCAAAGCCCTAGTGCGATATTCGCCTAGGGCTTTGTTTTGGGACTTTCCTTATCGCCCTGCACACTATTTAGCCAGCATGGCGACTTTCTTCAGAAAGCTGTCACGCAGATGCTCCTGGTCATACTCCAGATGGTAGGTATTGTGGAATCCGACCTTCAGTTCGACGCCATTCCCCCGCATGTAGACGTTGTAGCCGTCATAGTCGGAAAACGCTTCGATGCCTTCATAAATCTTACCGAACTCCGTGGGTGTGCCATGCTCCATAACCACTTCGTATGCATGCAAAATTTTGGCAGGATCAAGTTCATTTTTCATATGCACAGCTCCTTTTTCATCATTCAGTTCAAGTATGGATAACGAACCCTCGCTTCGCCAATCTGCAACACGAAACACATCAAATTATCACTTAATTTTATAAATAAATTTTTTGTCATTTTTGACTATGCTTAACAGGGTTTAGTCAGCCTGAGTGCCGAATTTTTCGCCTCAAAATGGCCATTTATGCGATCATTGCAACGAAAAGAAAAAGAATGTTGAAAAATTTGACCCAAAACAATGGCTGACTACCTAAACTTATTTTATAATGCGAATTAACGATTATCCGAATCACGAATTATCACATTAGGGGCTACAAATGAGACTGATTCCATTAAACAACGCGGCACAAGTAGGTAAATGGGCTGCAGCACACATTGCAAAACGCATTAACGACTTTAAGCCAACTGCGGACCGTCCTTTTGTGCTTGGCCTTCCAACTGGTGGTACACCTCTGACAACTTACAAAGCACTGATCGAGCTGTACAATGAAGGCAAAGTGAGCTTCAAACACGTTGTGACATTCAACATGGATGAATACGTTGGCCTGCCAGCTGACCACCCAGAATCTTACCGTTCATTCATGTACAACAACTTCTTCAACCACGTTGATATTCAAGATCAGAACATCAACCTGCTGAACGGCAACACTGGTGATCACGATGAAGAGTGCCGTCAGTACGAAGAGAAAATCAAAGCCTTCGGCAAAATCCACCTGTTCATGGGCGGCGTGGGTAACGACGGTCACATCGCATTCAACGAACCAGCGTCTTCACTGGCTTCACGTACTCGTATCAAAACACTGACTCACGATACTCGTATCGCAAACTCTCGTTTCTTTGATGGTGACATCAGCCAAGTGCCAAAATACGCGCTGACTATCGGTGTGGGCACTCTGCTGGATGCACAAGAAGTGATGATTCTGGTCACTGGCCACAACAAAGCTCAAGCTTTGGAAGCGGCAGTCGAAGGTTGTGTAAACCACCTGTGGACAGTATCTGCATTGCAACTGCATCCAAAAGCGGTGATCGTATGTGACGAACCAGCAACGCAAGAACTGAAAGTGAAGACGGTAAAATACTTCACTGAGCTGGAAGCTGAGAACATCAAAGGTTTCTAAGCATTCGCTAGCGTATCTTTTCGAGCCCTGCTTCATGCAGGGCTTTTTTGTGCCACAAATTTGGTCACCTCAATTAATATTTTTATTATTTATCAGAACGTTACTAATCCTGTGGATTTCGTGACATCCACTCATTGGTCTTGCGAATAATTAATTCATTGCATCATCATTATTTGATATCAGTTCACATTATGCACCAAGATGCATTAATTAACATTTCATTAACCCAATGGCTGGCAAAGAATAGTCTGGATCTCTTACACAAGGAGTTACAGATGCAAGTACGCATGACAACAACAAAAACGCTGATCGCAACCGCAGTCAGTGCAACGCTATTGACCGGGTGTTTTCTCGACGATCCTCGTTGGGTCGCGCAACAGGTCGCCAAACGAATCCAGCAAAGCGATGTGGTGGATCACCTTCAGACTCTTGAGGGTTTAGCATCTCCAACCAGTGACAACAGCGGTATTACCCGCGCGGCGGGCAGCCAGGGTTATCAGGAATCGGTGGAATACATTATCGCCACCATGAAAGAGCACGGCTATAAGGTGACCACTCAGGAGTTTGATTTCCGCGCCTGGGAAGAGCTGGCCAATACTCATCTGAATGTTAACGGCAATGAACTGGTCAGCACACGTAGCGCACCTGAAGGCACGGAACCGGACTACGCAGCAATGTCATACTCTGGTGGTTCAAACGGTGAACTGAGCGGAGAACTGGTGTTTGTCACTCCTGATTTCAACTTTGATTCTGACACCTACGACAGCAGCGATGGCTGTGAAGCTTCCGATTTCGAAGGCAAAGCCATCGCCGGCAAAATCGCGGTCATTCAACGCGGTTCGTGTAGCTTTAGTGACAAAGTCGTCAACGCGCAGAATGCAGGCGCGATTGCGGCCATTATTTTCAACCAAGGCAATGATGAGGGTCGTAAAGGCGTCGTGAACGGCACCCTCGGCAGTGACACCTCCGCCACCATTCCGGCTTTCGGAGTTCGCTTTGAGTTAGGTGAAAGCTGGTATCAGGCCGCTCAGTCTGCCTCGGTTCCGGCCGTGCTGAACATTGATGTCAAAGATGAAATGGTGGTGACGCAAAACGTCATCGCCGAAACCCGCGGCGGCAACCCGAACAATGTGGTCATGCTCGGCGCGCACCTCGACTCCGTACCGGAAGGTCCGGGGATCAACGATAACGGCTCAGGCACCGCTGGCCTGCTGGAATACGCAGTGAAGCTGGCTGATTTGAAAGTGCCGGTGAAAAACCGCGTCCGCTTTGCCTGGTGGGCAGCAGAGGAAGCAGGCTTAGTGGGCTCGGAATACTACACCAATGAACTGTTTGCCCCGCTGTACGACAAAGCGCAGCAGCAAATCATGGATGAGCTGGGCATCAGCGACCCGGCGCAATTGACGGAAGCGCAACTGGAGTTGGTCGATGCTCGATACAACAAGCTCAACAAAGTGAAGCTGTATCTCAACTTCGACATGATTGGCTCTCCGAACTACATCTACGGCGTCATGGATGGCGACTTGTCCGATACCAAAGACAGCCCGGACAACGCCTACACTGGTGATTTTGAACCGCCTTACGGCACTTCAGACATCGAATCCATCTTCAACGAATTCTTCACGTCAAAAGACAGCGCGACGGTTCCTCAGGCACTGTCGAAACGCTCTGATTACGCAGGCTTTGCGGATTGGGGCGTGGCGTTTGGTGGCCTGTTCACCGGAGCAGAACAAACCAAAACCGCAGAAGAAGTAGAGCAATTTGGCGGGGACATTGATGTCGCCTACGACGTTTGTTACCACCAGGCGTGTGACGATCTCAACAACATCAGCCAACAGGCGCTGTGGGTGAACACTCAAGCACTGGCTTACGTCACCACGTATTACGCCATGAGCAACCCGCTCTTCCCGGCACAAGCGGACAGTGAACAACCGATGCTGCGTAGCATGAGTGCCCAACCAGCGGCGCAGAAACTGCGTATTGGTGAAAAACTGAAAGCGGCGCACAGCCATTCGGATCACGCCCATTTCCACGGCGATTTTGATCAGGACAAACAGTAATCCGATTACTGACAAACGACAAAGCCCCGCATTGCGGGGCTTTTTGTCTTCGGGACGTTGAGGAAACTTAGCCTTCAGCGACCATTTTCATCTCACTGATTTCCACCAGTTCAGCGACTTTGGTGTGCGCTGCCGGATGAGTGACACCATTAAAGCGTCCGCCCTGCTCGATGCTGAGATCATCGCTGTAAATACTGCCATTCACACGGCCTTTGCTCAGAATCTCAATCTTGTCGGCGTGGCAGGTTCCTTCAAACTCGCCGTTGACGATCACGTGTTCAGCGTAGATTTCACCACTGACGATACCGCTTTCGCTGATCACCAGAGATTTTTCAACATGGATCTGACCATCAATCTGACCGTCAACCTGCATATTACTCTCTACCCGGAGTTGTCCGCTAATTGAACAACCCTTTGCGATGAGAGTTGTAGCTGAGCGCTGACTCTGAGCTCGACTTTGTTTACTAAAGATTCCCATCGTATACCTCTTACCTTAGTGAATATCGACTCGAAATCATTTACCCCCCAGTCAACAAACGGTCTGGGATCTAACGAACGGCCGACAAATCGAATTTCATAGTGCAAATGCGGGCCAGAAGACAGTCCGCTATTGCCTGAATAACCAATTAAGTCACCTTTCTGAATGAAGTCTCCGCTCTTTACCGCAAACTTCTGTAAATGCGAATAAGAGCTGGTAAACCCATACGAATGCTGCAAACGCAAAAAGTTACCTGACCCTTTGCTGCTTGCGCGGGTGACTTCCACTACCCCGTCCGCCGGAGCATAAACGGGAGTGCCAGTATTCACCGCAAAATCCTGTCCACGATGAAATTTCACCTGTCCGGTGACCGGATGGACACGTTTACCGTATCCTGACGAAATTCTTGCATTATGAACAGGTGCACCACTGGGGATTTGGGTTAACATCACCATCCTGACAGAAGAAGTGATTGCGGCGGTGTCCAAACGTGACTCCAGTTCCGCGCCCGAATCTTCCACACCCAGGACTTTCTCCAAATCGCCTAAGCGGTCGGAAACAATCTGCATCTTCTCTTCACGTTCGAGCAGATCGTTTTCCAAGTTATCTTTAAGCTCTTTAAGCGAGGCAACTTCTTCATTTAGCGACGTTGACTGGCTTTCCAGCTCTTGCTGTTTCAATTTGGCAAAATCCACCTCACCGACCAGGTAGTAAATAACACCACCCGCTGCGACTGCTCCTGCAAGCAGGACATAGCCGAAGCCTTTAAGACAGTGACGGAACCATTTGCCAATATGAAAGTGCCGTGTTCCGTGAATAGACGAAACCGAAACAATGACGTTTTCTTTCATGCGCAAATTCTAATTGTCATTCTTGAAAGTGGCGGAATTCTAGCAAGGAACGCTTATTGACTAAACTGTTTGCTGCTTATCTCTTCCGCAACTTGCATCCTTATTGTTCAGTTTGTGAATCAGAGCATAAACGAGCATTGCCCTGACCCAATCCATTTAATTTTAAATCAATAACTTATTAACAGTATGCGTCAAACGATACTGCGATTTAATTCACTGAATCTGAAAAACCTGCCGCAAGATATTCGTCAACACCACGCTTTGCCCGTCAATAGTGCAACGATCGTTCGCGGATTGTGCGTCGAAAAACGCAACGCCGGGACACGTTCGCTATTCCACTCTGCGCTTATCAAGGTAATGCGACAGGCTGAGCGGGCATCTTTAATTAAAAAGCTGACTCACGACCCGGAATGGGGCAGTGAAGCAAAAATGACACCATTTCTGGAAAGCACGCCTCACTTTTTTCGCACTCCGCTCACGCAGCCCCACTTTTAAATGCAGCAAAAACGTAAGCAACATGTTGCAATATATCGTCTAAAATTACGTAAGTTCGCTGTCGAAATTTCGTATCTAAGTTACAAATCACTCATTAGATTTATGACTTATTTATTTCGACTTTTGAAATAAATAGCAATGAGTGACGTAGATCACTTTGATATTTTTTCCAGTTTAAAATTCGAATCAATACGTGATCCTTGTCGCTTTTTATTTAATTTCAAAGATCTTTAATTTGTGACATCACGCATTACAAAGTTATTGAAAATTGTAAATTCACTAATTTGTAGCAAAATTACATGGTCAGGAATAGATGTAGATCACGGAAAAAATATTTGAATGGCGGGAATTTTGAGGCTTTGATCACGAAAAACCCGTTGCCAGTTCCGGGTCAAAATTGTGTGGTAAATTGATTGTGTACTAAGCAATCAACGGTTTTTAGCGAAACCGTTACAACAACAAAATTCATCAGAACATCGAACGGGGAAAACATATGTTATCACCAGAAGCGAAGGTCAAGGTACAAAATTTTGGCCGGTTCCTATCTAACATGGTAATGCCGAACATCGGCGCGTTTATCGCTTGGGGTTTCATTACCGCGTTATTTATCCCAACAGGTTGGGTGCCAAACGAAACACTGGCCTCCATGGTTGGTCCTATGATTACCTACCTGCTGCCACTGCTGATCGGTTATACCGGCGGTAAAATGGTCGGCGGCGACCGCGGCGCGGTTGTGGGTGCCATCACCACGATGGGTGTGATCGTTGGTACCGACATTCCAATGTTTATGGGTGCAATGATCGCTGGTCCTTTAGGCGGTTTAGCCATCAAAAAATTCGACGCAGCTATTCACGGTAAAGTGAAGAGCGGCTTTGAGATGTTGGTTAACAACTTCTCAGCGGGCATCATCGGTATGATCTGTGCGATCATCGCCTACCTGGTCATCGGCCCAGCAGTAAAAACACTGTCTACCGCTCTGGCAGCAGGTGTAAACGTACTGGTTGATACTGGCGTCCTTCCTCTGACTTCAATTTTTGTTGAGCCTGCGAAGATTCTGTTCCTGAACAACGCGATCAACCACGGTATCTTCTCACCACTAGGTATCCAGCAATCTGAAGAAATGGGTAAATCTATCTTCTTCCTGATTGAAGCAAACCCAGGTCCGGGTCTTGGTCTTCTGCTGGCATATATGATGTTTGGTAAAGGCAGCGCGAAACAATCTGCAGCCGGTGCATCAATCATCCACTTCCTGGGTGGTATCCACGAAATCTACTTCCCATACGTACTGATGAACCCTCGCCTGATTCTGGCGATGATCGGTGGCGGTATGACGGGTGTATTCGTAAACGTAATGTTCAACTCAGGTCTGGTTTCTCCAGCATCACCTGGCTCTATCTTCGCGGTATTGCTGATGACGCCGAAGTCAGCATTCCTGGGTGTTATTCTGTCGGTAATCTGTTCTGCAGCGGTATCTTGTGCCATCGCATCGTTCCTGCTGAAGACTCAGAAACAGACTTCTGACGACGAATCTCTGGAAAAAGCGACCAACCAGATGCAGGACATGAAAGCCTCATCGAAAGGTCAAGCATCACCAGCGGCAGACATCAACCTGGCAAACGTTCGCAAAATCATCGTAGCGTGTGACGCAGGTATGGGTTCAAGTGCGATGGGTGCAAGCCTGCTGCGCAAGAAAGTAGAAGCGGCAAATCTGAAAATCGACGTGACCAACCTGGCGATCAACAACCTGCCTGGCGATGTCGACATCGTAGTGACTCACCGCGACCTGACTGACCGTGCTCGTAAGCACGCAGCCAATGCGAAACACATCTCGCTGACCAACTTCCTGGACAACTCGCTGTACGACAACCTGGTGGCAGATTTAGTTTCGGCTCAAGAGGGCGAACTAAAAAAGCCTGAAGCACCAGCAAACGCAAGCTCTGGTAATGCAGGAACACTAAAGCTTTCAAATGAAAACATCTTCTTGGGCTTGGCACCTAAGAGCAAGGAAGACGTAATCAAGTTTGCTGGTGAGCAGTTGGTTAAGTTAGGCAATGTGGCACCTGAATACGTCGACGGCATGCTTGAGCGTGAGAAGTTAGTGTCGACGTACCTGGGTGAATCCATCGCCGTACCGCACGGCACCATCGAAACCAAGAAGTACGTGAAGAAAACCGGCATCGTCTTCTGCCAATTCCCTGAAGGTGTTCAGTGGGGCGAAGAAGAGGATGACGTAGCGAAAATGGTTATCGGTATTGCAGCGCAAGGCGATGAACACATTCAAGTTATTACTGCCATCACGAATTCGCTAGATGATGAAGAAGCTGTCGAGTGTTTGAAGACAACAACCAACCCGGAAGATGTTCTTCGAATCCTAAATGGCTAACTAAGCGTTAAAGCCATGCTCCTCGATGAACCTAAGGCCGGTCCACCCCCGACTGGCCTTATTTTTTAGATTTTTTATTTCTTTATTTTGTGGAAGATCTGTTATGAAAGCGTTACATTTCGGTGCCGGTAATATCGGCCGTGGTTTTATCGGCAAACTGCTTGCTGATGCCAATATTCACGTAACTTTCGCAGACGTTAATGAAGTCGTTGTGAATGCTCTGCGCGAGAGACAAGAGTACCCTGTTAAAGTGGTAGGTGAACACTGTGTAGTCGATACGGTCACAGGTGTGACAGCCATCAACTCAACAGACCCAAAGATTGTCGACTCTATTGCTGAAGTTGATATCATTACCACCGCTGTTGGCCCAACTGTCCTGAAAATCATCGCTGGCACGCTTGCTCAGGGCCTGGAAAAACGCATCAGCAATGGCGTGACATCACCACTGAATATTATCGCGTGTGAAAATATGGTGCGCGGTACCAGTCAGTTAAAAGAAGCTGTATTCGAACACCTTTCAGCCGACGCTAAAGCCAAAGTTGAACAACTGGTTGGCTTCGTGGACTCTGCGGTAGACCGCATCGTTCCACCAGCGGAAGAAGGCGAAACGGATCCATTGGCGGTCACCGTTGAAACGTTCAGCGAGTGGATCGTGGATGAAACTCAGTTTAAAGGCGACATCCCGAACATTCCGGGTATGGAACGCACAGACAACCTGATGGCGTTTGTGGAACGCAAACTGTTTACTCTGAATACTGGCCACTGTGTGACCGCGTATCTGGGTAACCTGGCCGGACACAACACGATTCGCGAAGCGATTGAAGACGATGCCATTCGCGCAGAAGTGAAACAAGCCATGCAGGAAAGTGGCGCAGTGCTGATTCAGCGCTACGGCTTTGATGCCGACAAGCACGCTGCTTACATCGAAAAAATTCTCGGCCGCTTTGCCAACCCTTATCTGGTGGATGAAGTGGACCGCGTAGGACGCCAGCCAATTCGTAAACTGGGTCCTAACGATAGACTAGTGAAGCCATTACTCGGCACTATTGAGTACGGCGCAGAAAACAAAACATTACTAAAAGGCATCGCGGCGGCGCTGAAGTACACCAACGACAGCGACCCGCAAGCCGTAGAGTTGCAAGATTCGCTCAACCAACAAGGTGTTCGCAAAACTGTCGCACACTACACTGGTCTTGACGAAAATAGCGCGGAAGTACAGACCATTGAGTCTCTATACAACCAGCTATAACGGTGCAGCTAGATTGGGGGGCAGATTGCCCTCCATCCCAAGAAATAGCTTAGATCAGTATATGGCAGAAAAAATTAACGAGACCGAGATCCTAGAACGACTGAACGATGCGCCATCTGTCCGTGGTTTCTTCATTGCAACAGTCGAAGTATTCAATGAAGCCATTGATGCACTGATGCAACGTATTTTCCGCAAAGACAACTTTGCCGTTCAATCTGTCGTTGGCCCCCTACTTCAAGATACCGGACCGCTCGGCAATCTCTCAGTTCGTTTAAAACTGCTTTATGGTTTGGGTGTTCTGCCTGATGCCGTTTACCACGACATCGAAAGCATCATCAAACTGCGTAATCAGCTCAACAGCGACGGCGCAGAATACACCTTTACTGATCCCAAGATCATCGCACCTATCCAAGCACTCAATTTAGTCAAAAAAATGGGCATGGTTCAATTCAACCCGCTTGAAGAACCCGACGGAGACGTCGACCTGGAGTTTTACCACTTGCAGCTGCAACGCCAACAGCAGGTGATCAAATCCGGACTGTCACTCGCCATCATTGAAATCTGCAATGAGCTGAACAAAGAGAGTCCGTTCTAAACCGTCACATCCTAAGGCACGGATCGCCTTCCCATTTTCATCACGAGTCACTACCGAATTCTCTGTCGCGTGTTAGCCTTGGCACATCCTTCACCAACAGAGAATCTTTCATGAAAATCGGCATCATCGGCCTGGGCGATATCGCGCAGAAAGCCTACCTACCGGTCATCACTCAACTGCCCGGCGTCGAACTCATTTTCTGTACCCGTAACGCCGACACTTTGTCTTCTCTGGCGAGCCAGTATCGTATTGCTGATACCTGCAGCGACTATCGCGATGTCCTCAATTTCCAGCCAGATGCGGTGATGATTCACGCGGCCACCGCCGTGCATCCGGAAATTGCGAGCTTTTTCCTCAGCCATGGCATTCCGACGTTTGTGGATAAGCCATTGGCCGACAGCGCAGCGGCCTGTGAACAGCTGTATGAAGTGGCCGAAAAGCACCAGCAGCCACTGTATGTCGGTTTTAACCGCCGTCACATTCCTCTGTTCAATGCGCATCTGAGCGGCATGCAAAACGGTACTCGCGACGATCTGCGTGGTCTGCGCTGGGAGAAACATCGCTACGATTTGACCGGTGAAATCCGCACTTTCCTGTTCGATGATTTCATTCACCCGCTCGACAGCGTCAACCTGTTCGCCAAAGCCGACCTGAATGATGTGTACATCACCCATCAGATGGCGGGCAATCAATTGGCCCGGATTGATGTGCAATGGCAGCACGGCGACACACTGCTGCACGCATCGATGAACCGTCAATTTGGCAAAACGGGTGAGCGCATCAGCGCCCAATTTGTCAATGACGCCTATGAGTTTGACTCGTTTGTCGAAGGTAAACGCTGGCACGCCAATCAGGAATCCACACTGGCCCTCAAAGACTGGACGCCGATGCTGACCAGCAAAGGCTTTGCCGACATGATTGGCGACTGGCTGAATGTGGTGCAGAGCGGCAAACTCGCCAGCGACATCATCGCCCGCAACCTCGCCAGTCACCAATTGGCCGAAGCGGTGTGTGCGCGCGTGACGGCTTTGGTCCGTTAGCGCGGAGAGTCTCCTATACTTACTGTGTTGTTGTTCAAACCCTAGCTCAGAACACAGCCGAAGGAGGCACCATGGAACTCCGTAATAAATCCGGTCAGGTGACCCATCTTGCCGACAACCTCACTCTCAAAGAGGTACGCGACATGGGCTTTACCATTGATCTGTGCGACGAAGCGTACGATCAGCAAGAGCACTGGAAAGCCAAAGCCGAACAGCGCGGCCGTCAGAAAGATTACCCTGACGAATCCTGACTCCAGCAAACCGGGCACTCTCGCCCGGTTTTTTATTTCCACCTGTGTTACCCCCAACTATTAGCGTTGCTAATAGTATGAGTAGAAATCCGGTTTGTTCCGATTGTTTCAATAGTGTTAAATCCCTATCAAACAAAGGGGAGCTGTATGAACATTATTGATGTTTTAAAACCTTGGATTCCAGAAGCTATTAGTATTCGTCACGCCATTCACCAACATCCGGAGCTGGGATTCGAAGAGAACCACACTCAGGCATTGGTGGTTTCAGAGCTACACAGCTACGGCGTGGATGAAGTGTGTACTGATTTCGGTAAAACCGGTGTCGTCGGTATCATCAACGGCGCTCTGGGTGATGGCCCTTCTATTGGCCTGCGCGCGGATATGGACGCGCTGCCGATCCATGAAGAGAACACCTTCGCGCATCGGTCATGCCACGACGGAAAAATGCACGCCTGCGGCCATGACGGCCACACCAGCATGCTGCTGCTGGCGGCGCGTTATCTGGCCGATTCTCGCCAGTTCAGCGGCCAAGTGGTCCTGATTTTCCAACCGGCGGAAGAAGGCCGTGGCGGTGCTGCAACCATGATTGGTGATGGACTGCTTGAACGTTACCCGATTGATGCCTGTTACGCGCTGCACAACATGCCGGGCATTCCGGCTGGCCAGTTTGCGTTTAAAACCGGGCCTATCATGGCAAGTTCAGATCGCCTGTTTGTCACCATCAACGGCCAAAGCGGCCATGCTGGTCTGCCGCATCTGACTCAGGACCCACTCTTGGTCGCGACTCATATTTATCAGGGCATTCAGGGAATGGTGAGCCGCAGCTACGACCCGTTTGATCCGCTTGTTGTCTCAGTGACTCAGCTGCATTGCGGCGAAACCACTAACGCAATCGCCGATCAGGCGCACATGAGCGGCACCTTCCGCACGCTCAACCAAGCGACCCGCGACAGCCTGGTGGAACGTCTGGCGCAACTGGTGGAACACAGCGCCAAAGCGCACGGCATGAGCGCAGAATTCAAACTCGGCCCTGTCTCGCATCCGCCAACGGTCAATACCCAAGCGGAAACGGATCAAGCCATTCTGGCGGCGCAAAAAACCGTTGGGGCAGAGAACGTCAACCCGAGCTGCGAAGCCAAACTGACCAGCGAAGATTTCGCCTTTTTCCTCAACCAGGTTCCGGGCTGCTACGGCTTTCTGGGCAACGGCGCGGGCGAAAACGGCACCTGCAGCGTAGGCCTGCACAATAAAGCCTATGATTTTAATGATAATTTACTGCCCATTGGTGCTGCCTATTTCATCCATCTGATTGAAAAACACTAACACCGCATGAGGGGAAGTGAGTCCCCTCTTTACACAAGGAGTGTACTGACAATGTCGACCGTACTTGCACAAAAAGCGGCGCCACGCGCGTCGATGATCGATCGCATTGAGCGATTCGGGGACAAAGTGCCCCATCCGTTTTATCTGTTTATTTTCCTTTGCCTGGGCGTCATGGTGCTCTCCTGGTTGCTTGCTATTGGCGGTGGTGGTGTCACGCACCCGGCCACGGGCGAACTGGTACACGTGAAGAATCTGCTCAGTGGCGAAGGGCTGGTGTATATCCTCAAGTCCACCGTCAACAACTTCGTCTCGTTCAAACCGCTGGGGCTGGTACTGTGTATGATGCTGGCGGTGGGTTTACTGCAGGAAGTCGGTCTGGCGGACAGCGCCATCAAACACTCGCTGCTCAATGCGCCGCGCCAGTTTGTAACGGCCTCCATTTTCCTGACCGGCATCATCGGCAATCTGGCCTCTGACGCTGCGTTTATTCTGGTTCCGCCATTGGCCGGTCTGATTTTCGCCGCGACCAACCGCAACCCGATTGTCGGCATCGCCGCCGGTTTCGTGGCCGTCGCGGCTGGCTTTACCGCCAACCTGTTTATTGCCGGAACCGACGTACTGTTGTCAGGCATCACAACCGAAGCGTCCAACATTGTGGAACATGTGGAAGTCAGCCCGGCGGCGAACTGGTACTTCATGCTGATCTCAGTGCCGATTCTGGTCGTGACAGGCACCCTGTTGACCGACAAATACATTGAACCACGCTTTGCCCACAGAATGGTGGCGCACGAATCGGCAAGCCAGCAATCTTTCACCATCACCGCGCAACAAAAAACCGCGCTGAAATGGTCGGGCATTGCGTCACTGCTGTTTATCGGTTTGCTGCTGGCCGTCATCTGGCCAAGCGATTCACCGCTGCGCAACGCTGATGGAAGCCTGGTGCCATCCCCGTTTCTGAGCGGCATCATCCCAATCATCATGGCGTTTTTCATCATGAATGCGGTGGTGTATGGCGTGAAAGCGGGCACCATCAAACAGGCAAGTGATGTGCCGGAACTGATGGCCAAAGCGCTGAAAGGCGTGGGCGGTTACATCGTGCTGGTGTTTGTGATTGCCCAGTTTATTGCCTGGTTCAAATGGTCCAATCTGGCGATCTTCATCGCGGTGAACGGCGCAGAATGGCTGTCTTCAGTCGAGATGCCCAAGCTGGCCATGATGGCGGTGTTTATGATTCTGGCCGGCCTGATGAATATGATCGTCTTCAGCGGCTCGGCGCAGTGGGCCATTATGGCACCGGTGTTTATTCCTCTGTTTATGTTGCTCGGCGTCGATCCGCAAGTGACGCAGATGGGCTATCGTATTGCCGATTCCACCACCAACATCATCTCGCCGACCAACCCGTATATTCCGATGGTGCTGGCGCTGATCGCCAAATACAACCCAGAGGTGAAGTTCGGGACGTTCCTTGCGATGATGGTGCCGTACGCGCTGGTGCTGTTCGGTGTGTGGGGCGGTTTCTTCCTGCTGTACATGCTGACCGGGCTGCCAGTCGGCCCGATGTAAGCCAAATCATCAACGGATGTTGTGAGCCTCTTACTGAGGCTCACTCACCCCAATCCCTGCTTCCCACAACGTCGATTCGCTGACATGCTTTTTCAGGATCAGCGCAAACTCATCCACCAATGCCCTCTGCGTGTCTTTGCGCGTGATAAGTCCCACCAGTCGAAATTGCACCGGCTGCACAATCGGAATAAAACGAATCGCGTCACTCTGGTTTAACCCGGCAATCGTCGACGAGAGAATGGTCGAACCCAGTCCACTGGAGATCATGCCCAGCAGCGTCGAGGTGTGCGAGGCGCTGAACTCAGGATCGTAGGTCAACCCGACCCGAGAGAACGCTTCATCGGCCAATGTGCGTAAACTGTTGCCCGGACTGACGCCAATGGTGGCGTATTGATGCGCCTGCTCCCAGCTAATTTCGCTCTGCTCCGCCAGCGGATGATCGGCGCGGCAGACAAAACAGAGATAATCACGAAACAGCAGATCGAAGTTCAGATCGGGATGATTGGGATTGGTATTGATACCAATATCCGCACGTCCTTCCAACACCGAGTGGGTGATGTCGTCCACCCGCTCTTCAATCAGCCGAAAAGTAAAATCCGGGTAGCGTTTTTTGAGGTCATTGAGGGTTTTCGGTGCCAGCGAAGCACACAGTGTGTAGAGCGATGAAACCACCAGCGACTTGTTATAGCCATGCTGGCGATCGCGGTTTTCCTGCACCAGTTTATCCAGGCGATTGACGATAAACCGCGCTTCCTGATAGAGATGATGGCCGGCATCCGTCAGCACAATCTTGCGCCCTTTGCGTTCATACAACTCACACGATAGCTGCTGCGCCAGCTTTTTCATCATCTGACTCAGCGCCGATTGGGTAATGTGCACTTTGTCGGCGGCGTAAGTGAAATTCTGCTCTTCAGCCAGCGCGATAAAGGCTTTGAGCTGGCGATAGCTGATGTCCATATTCAGGCTCATTCCAGATTAACGGCAAAGGCGCCAGTATACCCTATCACCAGCCCCGAAGCCGCTTTGGCAACGCAGAGAGTGGTGCAGATCTCACTCTCATGACCCCATTTCAGGCAAAGAAAAACCGGGCCTTAAGCCCGGTTTTGCGTGCGTCACTTTAATGGAAGATTTCACTGCCAAAACGCAGGCAGCGGCTGTGGCCGATGAGCTGATTAAACGCATTGCGATCCAGACGGATCAACGTTTCGTGGTCGCCGGATTCCAAGTACACGTGGTCGAGTTCAGTCAGCGACTGATCGCACACCATGTTCATGTGATAAGGCATCCCCATCGGCGGCACTGCACCGCGGTCGCAGTCATCAAACATCTGATAGATATCGCGCTCTTTCACCAGATGATATTTGGCCTGATATTCGTCATTCAACACCCGCAAACTCACTTTAGCGTTTGCCGGCAGAATGGCCATTAAGTGTTTACCATCATGATCTTCCAGTACCACGCCTTTCGCCAGATGCATAGGCTGAATGGCAGCGGTGTGGGCACTGTGCAGCGAACTGTTGCTGTGGCGGTGCACCACTCTTTGGTATGGAATATGATGGTCGCGTAAATAATGATCTAAGCGGGTTTCCATGGTCATACTAGCCTCCGCATGTCCTTTCCCCTTCCTGATTATAGAAAAGGAACCCGCTTTTCGCCGCGAAACGCGGCGATTTTACTCAGTCAATCTGGCCGATAAACCAGTGCTGAAAATCCTCCAGCTGCGCCTGATATTGCGGCAGCTCGCTCATCAGTTCAGCCAGGCAAGGTTCAATCGCGATTTTGTTGTAGGCCAGACCGCCAAGGCGCTGTGCCAGTTGCTCCATCGGGTACGGTTCGAGCATGTCGCTGAAAATGGTCGCCTGCACAATCGCGCCGCGTTCCACGTCCAGATACACATCCACCCCGCCCCAGCCAAAGCGCTCATCCATGTTGTGGGTGAACGGTGGCGTTTGGCCAAAGTTCCAGTCCCAACTGCTT